>CAZKZS010000133.1:0-12243 GCA_964557285.1 uncultured Anaerolineae bacterium
CTTTTCTGGCTCACCACCCTCCGCTTATTTGCTAGTGTCGCCCCCTCAGCCCAGAACGGGAGAGGGACTTATTGCTCCCCTCGCCCCGCGCAGCAGTGGGACGCGAACGCGGGCCGGGGGTGAGGGAACATGCTTTTTGCCACTCCCAGGCATCCGTATTCCGTAGGGGCGTGACCCGCCCTGTATATAGAGGTAGAAATGGTCAAAAAGCTATTAATTTTGGTGCTGGCGCTGCTGGCAGCCATCCCATCAGGGGCGGCAGTCTCCAACCGCCCGATGATTTTGCCTCTGGGCGGGCGTCCGGGGCCGGAGACGTGGCTGGTGGGGCAGTTTTTTGGCAATACGGTAGATGCCTATAACTTCGGCAGCCAGTGGTATCGTGCCGGACAGGGGATGCACTTTGGCATCGACTTTTATACGGCCTGTGGTACGCCCGTGCTGGCGGCTGCCGATGGGGAAATTTTTGCGGTGGATAATCCCCAGTATGGCTCTGACCCGCATAACCTGGTGATTTTTCATCCCGATTTAAATGTGATGACCCTGTACGGCCATCTGCTGCAACCCCCAACGGTTATTGAGGGGCAGCCTGTCCAGCAGGGGGAAGTTGTCGCCTATTCTGGCGAACCGCAGGGCATCTGCACCTCCCGCCCGCACCTGCATTTTGAAATTCGCACGCCGGATTTAATGACCGCGTATAATCCGGTGTTATTTGTGGAAGCGCCCTGGCATACCCTGGCGAGTATTGGCCCGTTTACCAATCCGATTTTTCAGCAAAATCTGGAGAATGCCCGTCAGTGGGTCAGTCTGGAAGATCAGCCCGTTGTTGATTTTTGGGACAATACCCTGAATGAATATGCGGCAGCCTGGCCGCTTTCGTGGGAAATGCGTCCGCCGGAAAATACCCCTCTGGCACGCGATGCAGGGGATTTACCCTTGAATGTCCGGTGGCAAATGCGGCAGCTTAATTCGGAACTTTGCTGCGTCAATCCCTGGTGGCATCCAACGGACCCGACCCTGCTGTATACGATTGATGGGGTCGCGGGGCAGCGTGCAAGTGTGTTTCAATATGCCGTGAATACCGATTCCGTCCCGACGCCGCTTTATCCTGCCCCACCGATGCTACTTTCTCCCGATGGGCAGTTTGAGGTAAAAAGCGGCCAGATTCGGAATCTGGCGACGGGCGAAAGCTGGTCAGTCGATACCGATGGCGCGATTCCGGCAGTCAGCGCCGACAGCAGCCGCCTGCTGTGGGATGTTTCCGCTTTCAAATTTATTCCCAATGAGGACTACCCCACTGTTGAATTCTGGGTGAGTCATCTGGACGGCAGCGATAAACGCCTTATCTGG
This sequence comes from uncultured Anaerolineae bacterium, assembly GCA_964557285.1. Lineage (GTDB taxonomy): Bacteria > Chloroflexota > Anaerolineae > Aggregatilineales > J027 > SB15. The sequence goes on from CAZKZS010000133.1 coordinate 1,348, forward strand.
ACACAGTTAGGAGGTTATGCACGCTGGCTGGATGAATCGCGGGTGCTGATTGTGACGCCTGTGTTGCAGCAGACTCAAACCACCCTGACTATTTATGATACCCTCACCGATACCTCTTTTCCGTTGGGAACATGGGAATGGATGCGAGACATCAGCATTTCGCCAGGGGGAAAACGACTGCTTTTTTACGTGGTACAGCAGGCCAACAATGGCATTTACACTATTGAAACACAGGCGGGCGCAGTGGCGGAAAAATTACCCTTTTTTGGCGGCTGGCGCTGGCGAGACAGCCAGAGTGTGTATTTTATCCCATTTACGCCCCAGTACGGGGATATTCATCTGTTAGGTTATTATCACCTGCTGACCCGTGACCTGCGTTTTCTGACCGACCCAACCACCCAGCCCTTTACGATTGCCAACGGTGACTGGGAAGTATCGGCAGATGGGCAAAAAATCGCTTTTATCAATGGAGATGGTCGGCTGTGGCTGCTGGAAATGGTTATCCCATGACCGTTTTTAAAATCTCGCGGGCAGTGTCTCTATCGCGGCTGATTTGAGCGACAAGTGCATCAATCCCATTAAATTTTTGTTCCCCGCGCAGCCGTTGAATAAATTGAAGCTGGATAGTCTGCCCGTACAGGCTGCCCTCAAAATCCATTAGGTGCGCCTCAACTGTCATGGTTTGCCCGCCAAAGGTAGGGCGGTTGCCGATATTGGTCACGGCAGGGATGGGCTGCCCGTCTACTTCGGCAGCACAGGCATAAACGCCAAACGCCGGAACAACTTTTTCCTCTGGAATCGCTAAATTAGCCGTAGGAAAACCAATGGTACGCCCGCGCTGCTGCCCCTGCACGACTTCCCCCTGCACGCTGTAAGGCCGCCCCAGCCATTCCGCCGCCTGCTGCACATTGCCTTCCTCCACCAGCACCGTGCGGATATGTTCGCTGGAAATTTTTTCGCCATTGTTGGCCGGATGCACCAGTTCAATCGTTTCAACGCTAAAGCCTTTTTCCTGCCCCTGCTGAATCAGAAAAGGCAGATTGCCTTCGCGTTTGTAGCCCATCGCAAAATCAGCCGTTGCCCACAGCGCCGACATCCGAAGATACGTCAACAGACGGTCTACAAAATCGGCGGCGCGAATCTGGCGGGTTTCGTCGTTAAAGGGGTGTGTTACCACCACATCAACCCCCAATTCCATCAGCAGGTTGGCTTTTTCATCAGGGGGGGTCAGATAATACCGTCCGGTGACGCCGCGCAGCACGACATCCGGGTGCGGGAAAAATGTTAGAACAGCGGCCGCCCGTCCGGTTTGATGGGCTTCTTCCACCAGGCGTTTAATGAGTTTCTGGTGTCCCAGATGCACCCCGTCAAAAACCCCAACGGTGACAACGGCAGGGCGGTCCAACCGCACCTGTTCCAGCGAATCGACATGCTGCATGGGCAATCCTATGGGTTGAGTTCCGGCGTATTATACCAGCAACTGCCTATCTATGGGATGGATTTTAGCCGGATGGTCACACCGCCCAGGTTGGGGAGGTCATGTTCAAGGTGATGGTGAAGATGATGAATCAGCGCATCACTTTCCTGAATAGTCAGGCTGCCTTCCACCTCAAAAACCATCTCCCCGTGCAGCCGATGGCCGACCCAGCGCAGTTGAATCCGGTCTGCGCTTTTAATTTCAGGGTGATGTTCGACCACATGCTCAACCGTATGGATGAGTTCGGGGTCTACCGCGTCCATCAGCCGATACCACATGGATTTTGTCGCGCCCCAGGTAATGCCTACAATAGCGATTCCGATGAGGATGCCAATCAGGGGGTCAAGAATCGGGAAACCGAGCCATGTACCCAACACCGCAATTAATACCGCCAGCGAGGTGAGTCCATCCACCCGTGCATGAAATCCATCGGCTACCATTGCCTCCGACCCAATGCGCCGCCCGACCCGAATTTGCAGCAGCGCCACAAATTCGTTGCCCAGAAATCCTATTCCGGCCGCCGCCGCTACCCATTCCAGATATTCCAGTGGCTGCGGGTCAATCAATTTGCGGATAGATTCATAAAGAATGTACCCCGCGCTGAAAGCAATCGAAACCACAATCAGGATTCCGGCCAAATCTTCCGCCCGCCCGTAGCCATAAGTATAACGGCGATTCGGAAGGCGGCGTGCCAGCATGAACGCCAGCAGCAAAGGAATCGAGTTCAGCGCATCGCCAAAATTGTGGACGGTATCCGCCAGCAGTGCCACACTGCCGCTTGCCACATAAATCGCCACTTGCAGCAGGGTCGTCAGGCCAAGCGCCAGCAGCGCCAGTTTAACGGTACGAATCCCAAGCTCGTTATCCAAAATCGCGCTGTCCTGCCGCAGGTCGTGGTCATGACCAAAACCGGGTAGGTGCAAAACCTGAGCCACTTTGACCAGTGGATTCCGGCTTTCTTCATGCGAGTGAGAATGTGGGTGGGAGTGAGAATGGCTGTGAGTCATGCCTGATACCCATTTTTTTGACCGATGACCACACGCAGCCAGCCGCCCGATTCGTGGGCGATGGAAATGCCCTGCTGCTGCAAAAGGGGTTTAAGTGGTTCAATCACGCGCTGCACATCAAACAGCGCCAGATAGCCGCCGGGTTTCAGCACCCGTATCATTTCCTGTACGGCTTTTTGTGCGTCCCTGCCCATGTGATGAACCGCCAGACTGGAAACCACCACATCAAAATGATGATCTGCATACGGCATTTCCGCCGCGTTGACATTCTGTAACTCAACCCGATCCATCACACCCTCCGCTTCTGCATTACGCCAGAAAAGATGAGGGGTGCCGCCGCCCGCGTGTTTGTCCCAGATGTCAATCCCAACCACCTTACCGGACGGTACATGTTTGGCGCTGGCAAAAGTCAGGATACCGCTTCCACACCCAACATCCAGTACATGCTCATTGCTACGCCAGGGGATGCTGTGCATGATCAAATCTCTGGCACGGAAGCGGGTATTCATCAGCAGCCCAACAGCGATTCGGGTCACAACAGAGGGCAGCATCAGCACGCCGCCCGCGCCAAAAGCCACATCTGCCCATCGGGGCGCATTCACAACATATCGTAAAAAGCCGGAACTAAAAAAACTGGCGAGTCCGGCAGTAGCAAGCTGGTCAAAAACTTCCGGCGTGCGGACTCCGTAATCTGCTTTCGGGGTGGTTTGCAGGGTATGAAAATGTTCTTTCATCTTTTAACTCCCTTTATAATCAGTATAGGCGGTTAAAAAGACAACTTGGCTTGTTGCAAAAACTGGCAGGAAGATCAGCATGTCCCACGAAGAAATAGATTACATAGAAATTATGCGGGCAAACGGGCATCGTGTGACCCCGCAGCGCCTGATTGTGCTGGACGCAGTTTGTGAGGCGGGACCGCACGCCACCTTTGGGGAAATTTATAGGCGGGTCAAAGAGGCCGACTGCACTATCGACTCCTCTACCATTTACCGCGCCCTGGAATTTTTATGCGAAGTCGGGCTGGTCATTTCAGCCGATATTGGTGAAACCGTGTATGAAATTGCAGGCAAAACCCCGCACCATCATCTGGTATGTGTGAAGTGCGGCGCAGTGGTGACTCTCGATCACAGTCTGGTCAGCCCTCTTTTTGACCGGATAAAACAGCAGTTGGGTTTTCAGGTGCAAACTGATCATCTGGTTTTTCGTGGGCTGTGCGCCAACTGCCGTTAACCTATCGCAAGCATGGCCTTGCCGTAATACTGCTCATGCTGAATCGTGGGGGTGACTTCCCCCAAAATCATACGGGTACAGGTGCGTTTTTGCTCTAAACCATATTTCACCGCAATTTCCTGACCGGCCGGATTTTTTTCCGCAATATCGACCCGCACAATCCGCCCCGCCAGATGATGCAGTGCGGTTTGTAATAAAATTTCCGCACCCTCTGGTTTCCGGTGCATCCAGGGGCCAATATAAGCATAGTCGGCGTTTTGTGCTTTTCCGACAATGTATCCCTGCAAGCTGCCGTTTTGATAATCGACCCACGCGGGAAAATCCTTCACAAGGGTCTGGATAATGCGTGAACGGTCAGCGCCAAAAATTTCCTTATCCAGCGCCAGCACATCAGCTAAATGAGTCGGCTGGTAACGCTGTGCCGGAGTAGACTCCTGTGGCACGGCTGCTCCCATAAAAATCCCAATCGGATACAGGGGTTGAAAGCCAAATTTTTGATACAGCGGCTGCCCCATGCCCGTAGCATCGAGCATAATTTCGCGCACGCCGCTTTTTTTAAGTTCGGTCATGGCAGTTTCCATCAACTGCGCGGCTAAGCCCTGCCGTTGAAAACGGGGATGGGTGATGACCGTACCAATCCAGGCGCGGTCTGTACCGTAGCGGAATACCAGCGTGGTTGCCACCAGCACCGATGTCCGGTGAATCATGCCATACGCCCCGTCGCCACTCCATTGAATCAGGCGCTTCCAGTCCTCCAGCGTTTGATTCCACTGCACGGCCTGAGTCAGTTCCAGACACCTGCGGGCATCACTGAGGGTCAGGCGCTTGATGTGGGTTTTCATGCTTCTTGCTCCGGTGCGGGGAAAACTTTATCCGGTTTCCAGCGTCCATCCGGCCGGCGCACCAGAATCCCGATAAAATAGCCGTCGTCCGCCCAGGCTTGCAGCGGCCCATCATTTTCGATGGACAGTTCAATAAATTTGCCCTGCCGCACAGCATTTTCTTCGTGGTTACTCAGTTCGATACGCGGGAACTGGCTTAACCCGTAACTCACATCCAGCAGATACGGCTGCCAGTTCGGAACGGCGGCTTCAAAGTCGGCAAGTGGGACGGCATTACTTTCCAGAAAATGGCTGCCAATGGCGGTGCGGCGCAAGGCGGTCAGGTGCGCTCCTACCTCCAGTGCCTGCCCGATGTCATGTGCCAGGCTGCGAATATATGTTCCCGACCCACATTGGACGGTTAATCGGGCATAGGGGTATTCAAATTCGTTCAGAGAGATGGAATATACCGACACTTCTCTGGCCGCCAGGTCAACCATGTCGCCGCGACGGGCTTTTTCATACAATTTTTCGCCGCCCTGTTTGATGGCACTGTACAGGGGCGGAATCTGCTGAATTTTGCCCTGGAACTGCGGCAGCACCGCTTCGAGTTGGGCGCGTGTTACTGGAGTCGGGTTTTCGCTGGTCATCATGCCGTCCGCGTCGTAAGTGTCGGTGGTCTGGCCGAGCCGCAGGGTGGCCTCATAACTTTTAGGCTGCCCCATAATGTACTCGCTGAGACGGGTAGCCGCGCCCAGGCACAGCACCAGCACCCCCGTTGCCATCGGATCGAGGGTCCCCGCGTGGCCGACCTTCTGAATCCCTGTCATTTTGCGGACGGTCTCCACCACGTCATGACTGGTGTACCCGCCTGGTTTATCAATATTGAGCAGCCCGAAAATTTCCGCCATGTGTACTACCTTTTAATAAAGAGGAGTGCCGCGTCGAACTTCTTCTTTTAACATCGGGATGACTTTAGCCACCGCCTCATCCACTGTCATATCCCGCAGCGTGCAGCCAGATGCCAGTTTATGCCCGCCGCCCCCCAGTTGAAACGCAACCGTAGCAACATCAAAATCTGGTACAGCGCGGAAGCTCACCCGAATTTCGCCGATGCTGGTTTCGGTAAATTGGGCGGAAATATAAGCTGCGTCATCTTTGACAAGATCGGAGGACAAATCAAGATAGGTTTCATCCGGCAGTCCGGCTTCTTCAAGGTCGGCGCGGTAGACGACGGTCCAGACAACCCCTTCTTCCAGTTTGACGCGGCTCAGCACCCGCCCTTCCAGAGGCAGCGTACCCGTAGTGCGGCGGTTCAGGGTTTTGTGCATGATGTATTTTAAATCCGCCCCGCGTTCCATCAGCCGTTTGGCAACGTCGAAGGTGGTGGCTGTCACTGGCCCCACGCGAAACGCCAGCGTATCCGTAATAATTCCCGTCAGGAGGGCAGTCGCTACATTTTCGGAAATATGTGCCTTCATGTAATCCAGCCATTCCAGAATCGCTTCCGTAGCGGAGACATAACCGGATTTAACGATATGCACATCGCCAAAAAATGTGTTGGTAGCGTGGTGGTCAACCACGATGACGGGTTTACCCAGACTCATCGCCGCTTCACCTGCCGCGCCTGTGCGCTCCCTATCGCTGCAATCAACCACCACGACCACATCTGCCGCCGGATGATCCAGCATGGGAACAATTTCTTTCGCACCGGGGACAAATCGCAGATAGGCAGGCACACCGTCATCAACAGCCATCGTAACCTGTTTGCCCTGTTCCCGCAGCGCCAGCCCCAGTCCGGCCACCGATCCAATATCATCTCCATCCGGCCGAATATGGCCGACGACAATAATATGTTGGGCATGTTGGATGAGGGAGGTGGCGGATTCCCATTCCAGACGGATGACTTCAGTTTGCATAGATTTCCTCAGAAAAATACGGGCGGGTCACTGACCCGCCCCGGACTATTCGGTTTTAGGTTCGGATGGCTGCTGTGCTTCACGCTCCTGTTTGAGCGAATCCAGCAGCGCTTCGATGTGGCTGGCCGTCGCAAGCTGACGGTCCCAGTGAAAATGTAACTGCGGGGTGCGCCGCAGCCGTAAGGTCGCCGCCAGATGTTTTCGCATAAACCCCTTTGCCCGTTCCAGCCCCTTCATGACATCATCTTCGCGGCTTTCGTCGCCAAGCGCATTGACGTAAATATCCGCATATTCGATTTCGCGGTCAACACGCACGTCGGTGATGGTCACATCTTGCAGGGCAGGGTCGGTAATTTCCAGCAGCAGCAGGGTGCTGAGGCGTTCCTGAATAAGTTCCTGCACACGTTCCTGTTTAATGGTCATGGTCACTGCTCCTTTCGATGAAAAGACGTGGTGTGTGAAGATATTTTATTCAAAAGAGGGAGCTTTGCACACATCAAATAAAAACGGGACAGATTTTTGCTGTCCCGTTTTGACCACTTCGTAATACGCAGAACACTGTTAATGCTTTCGCTCAATCTGCCTTCTTTTCATCTCAATGAACAGCGCGACATCTTCATAGGCAGCCAGTTCAGCATTTTCTCTGGCGGTCAGCGTGCCGCCGCGTTTTTTATCCAGCAGCTCTCTGACCCGCGATTTGGTGGTTTCCGAAAGTTCAAATCCCAGGATGTCTTCGCTGGTGGTCGGGTCGCTTATGAATTTCAGACCTTCGGCGTAGGCTTTGGATGAATCAATCACGGCAACCCTTCCTCTCTCAAGGTTAAATCTATTTAAAATATAAGCCAACTTTTTTTAATGTCAATGTTAAACCTTGGAGGGGACAGTTTCCCGTCGGGGTTCTTCCTCCTTTTTGAGGCGTTCCATCACGGGCAGGCGGGATAAAATCACAGGGATAACGGCGATTGCCAGCACCAGCGCCGCTAGAAAAGGCACTTCCGCGCCCAGTTTTTCATACAGCAGGCCGCCAATATACGGGGCGGGAATCGCCAGGATGCCCAGCGCCGTAAGAAAGACTCCCCAGGTTAAACCTAACGATTCTTTAGGAACAGCCTTGCTAATCAGCGCGGAAAAAGCAGGGTCAATAAAAGCACGTCCTGCGCCGGCCAGCACAAAACACAGAATAAACACCTCGCGGCGGGGTGCGACCACCATCAATCCCCACATTAGCGCAAAAATGGCCGTTCCCAGGGTCAGACTCCAGCGCTCCCCGAATTTGTCCGCAAACATACCGCCCGGCCACATGGTTAGCGTAGCCACCACCGCCATCAGCGCAAACAGCGCCCCGTAGTGGCTTTCACTCATCTTGCCCATTTCGGTAACATATTTGGGGATAAATGGATAGGCCACCTGCCAGCCCGCATCCATAACACCGTCAATCACAAACAGCCATAACAGCAGCCCACCCGCCAGAAACAGCATCACCAGACTCCGTACTTCGCGCACCAGCACGGTAACATGCAGTGGCTTGATTTCAATTTTTGACCCCCACGCCAGCGCGATTCGAGTAGCAGTGGCAATCAGAAAAATGCCTGTTGCAACCCAGAGCATGGGTTTATAGCCGTAATTTTCCGCCAGAAAACCGCCCAACAGCGGCCCGATAATCATACAGACAAAAAACAGGCTGTGGACGATGCCGAAGGTGCTGCTCATTTTGCCTTCGGGAGCATTTTCGGCGGTATACGCCTGAAAGCTCGGCCCCACCAGCGACGCGCCCATCTCACCAAACAGCGCCCCCAGAATCGCCAGTTCCCAGGTCGGCGCAAGGGTAAAACTTAAAATGGCAGCCATACCCACGCTGCTACCCAGCGCTACTGTCAGCAGCCGCCCGATATTATCCGAAATCCAGCCACCCAGAATCCGAAAGGCGATAGATAGAATCACCTGCATGGTGAAAAAAAAGCCGACTTCCCGCACGGTAGCCCCCAACGATTCCAGGTACAGGGGCAGCAGGGGAAAATACATATTGGAGGCAAGATTGGCAATAATCATCGTAAGGGTCAAAAAAAGCAGACGCGGGGGAAGTTCACGCAGTTTCATGCAACGCTCTCTCTTTCGATTGGCTCATCACAATAGTACGTGATACAGGCAGAATTTGTTCAGTACCAACACCGCCTTAAAGCTGTGCAACAAAAAAGGGACTTCCGCAGAAGTCCCAGATAGTATTTAACGAGAGTTCCTGTCACGCAGCCGAGGGGTGCGTGGAGGGGGAGCGTCCGCAAAAGTTTCATAGACCAGCAAAAACAACGATCCAGCAATAAAAACGAGGACAGCAAGGCGGCTTAACATTCGCCAACTTATGGGAATGCCGATCAGGAGCGCTATGAGCAAAATAAATAGGGTTGCCATGTTAACGTTCTCCGCGCACTTAGTTTTATCTTACGGGATGCTCCTGCTGTATCCGAACCCTAAAAATTAGGGATTTTAAACCAGTGCTGGAGTACGTTCTGGCCAAAGAGAGTGTCAAAAAGGATGTTCCCCTCACCCTGCCTTCGGCATCCCTCTCCCACTGCTACGCGGGGAGAGGGATTTCCCGACTCCCCTCTCCCGCCTCTGGGAGAGGGGCAGGGGTGAGGGTCGAAAACTTCATGCTCACAAAATTCGACACTCCCTAACCGAATTAATCATGCGATGTCTACGACCATAAACCTGCCGCGCCCGCCCGCAAAATGCTCCATCGACAGGATAGGCGTACCGGAATGGCTCAGATTTTTCACAGGCCAATGCAGACTGCTGTCCTGTTCTAACCGTTCATGGGAAACGCCAGCGTAGATAGGCGTCAGTGCAGCAATTTCAGTCATAATCTGGGATGTGTTACGGTAGCCCCAATCGCTGTATTCACCGTCCATACCGTTTCGCTGAATGCGGCAGGCCAGTTCGATAATGGCCTGCCAGTCGGGACGGGCATTTCCCTGGGGCGCGATCGCTTGATGCACCATCTGGATGCGTCGTTCGGTACTGGTAAACGTTCCGGTTTTTTCAGCGAAGGTCACGCCGGGCAGCAGCACATCGGCATGACGCGATGTTTCCGAATCAAAAGCGGCTAACTGAACGACAAAATCACAGTTCTGCAGGCCGCGCTGGATGTGCGAACCATTGGGAGCGCCTGCTACCACATCCTCCCCCAGAATAAACAGCGCTCTCAACCTGCCTTCTGCTGCCGCACTCATCATTTGCATGGCGTTCAGACCCGGTTTGGTAGGAATACCCTTTCCCCAGGCGGCTTCAAACTTTTTGCGTGTTGCTTCACTCTCGACGGGTTGATAGCCGGGGTAGAAGTTCGGATGCCCGCCCATATCACACGCGCCTTGAGAGTTATTTTGTGTACGCAGTGGCATTACCCCTCCACCAGCGACGCCAAAATTACCGAGCAGCAGTTGGAGGTTAATGAGACTCAGCACATGGCAGCGAGCCGCCGGATAATCCACCAGATCCCTGCCCCATACAATCGACATGGGACGATTCATCGTCAGAATTTCCGCCGCCTGCTGCAAGGTGGTTTCATCGACACAGGTGAGCCGTGCCACGTATTCAGGGATAAATTTGTTGAGGTAGAACTCCAAATCCTGGAATCCGGTCGTATATTTTTCGATAAAAGCGCGGTTTTCCCAGCCGTTTTTCAGGATGATGTGCATCAAGCCGTTTACTAAAGCGACCTCTGTCCCCGGACGATGACTCAGACGCAGCGCAGCATATTCTGACATATTAATAAAATCAGGATGGGCTACGACCAGTTTGCAGCCGCGCTGCAACACGGCCTGGCGGAGTTTGACGCCAAAAATCGGATGCTGTTCACTGGTATTAGAGCCAATCATCAAAATAGATTTTGCTTCGTGCGCCACCTCATCCAGCAAATTGGATTGCGCGTTTAAGCCTAATGCACTCTCCATGCCGTCGACGAGACTGGTGTGATGAACGTATTCGCAGCAATCAATATTGTTTGTTCCTAATAACTGGCGGGCAAGTTTGCTCATCAGGTAATTTTCTTCATTTAAACCCCTGCCCGAAGTCAGCAGCCCGATGCTGTGTGCGCCGTACTGGTCGCGTGCAGCCCGCAAGCCTCTGGCAGCGAAATCCAATGCGGTATCCCAGTCCACTTCCGCCCATGAGCCGCGATTCTGCGGACGCGCAGCCCCGTCAAGCAGATATTTGCGGACGCGCGGCTGTTTCAGGCGATTCGGTGACTGGATAAAGTCGTAGCCATAGCGCCCTTTCACACACAAATGGTCGCCGTTAATGGGTGCTTTTGTATTCGACGTAACACGCAGAACCCGTCCACCTGGCACGTCGTCTTTGATGTTCAAATCAAGCTGGCAGCCGACCCCGCAGTAGGAACAGGTCGTCGTAACCAGCCGATCAGGGGGGCCAAGTTTAACTGACATCTT
>CAZKZS010000134.1:0-12121 GCA_964557285.1 uncultured Anaerolineae bacterium
ATTACGATGTGCTGTGTTTTCTGGAACAGGTGCCGATTGACTACAAGTTGCAGCGTCTGAACACCAAAGCGCTGCTGCGGAAGGCCATGGAAAAAGATTTACCGCCGGAAATTCTGGCGCGTGGCAAAAAAGGCTTTAACATGCCCGTTGCACGCTGGCTAACGGGTGATTTACGCGAATGGGCGCATGATTTACTGAGTTATGACCGCCTGAAAAAACAGGGGATTTTTAACCCGGAGGGGGTACAAAAGCTCCTGCGCGACCATATGCAGCAAAAACGCGACGCCCGCAAGCAGTTGTGGACGCTGCTTATCTTCCAAATGTGGGTTGACCACTGGTTTTCTTAACGGATAAAAAATGTGTGATATTTCTGTAATTGTTCTTTGCCCTGATCATTCGCTGCCCTTCATCGAACGCTGTGATACGGAACTTAGCACGGTGCTGACCTCACTTGGTACAGAGACTGAAATTGTGTACGTGGTCAGTGGAAATTCGGATGAAACCCTGTACCAGCTTCGCGCCCGAACCGGAGCAATCAAACGGCGAATCGTGGTGCTGCGGCGATATACCAGCATCAGCGCGGCATTTGCGGCGGGGGTACAGCACAGCCGGGGACGTTTTATTCTGACGATCGACCCCGAACTGACTGTTGACCCGATTGAAATCACCCGCGTGGTGGATGAAATCGCCCAGGGTTACGACGTGGTATTGGGGTGGCGGCAGCGCCAGCATTTGCCTGTCGTCGTGCAGTGGCGTTCGCGGCTGATTAACGCCATCACCTCCGCCATTACCGGAGTCTGGCTGCACGATTATGGCACACCGCTTCGGATTTTCCGCCGCGAAATTATCCAGCACATTCCCGCACACGGCAATTTATATTCCTTTGCGCCGGTCTTTGCTCATCTGGCGGGCGGCAGACTCAACGAAATTGAGGTTATTTATCGCCCCGATTATTATATCCGTCCCGAATACACTGCCGACGGTTATTTATCTTCCGCGCTGGATGTGCTGACCGTCTGGTTTTTGAGCCGCCACGCTTATCATCCTCTGGGAATCTTCGGGCGTATCGGGCTGCTTTGTATGGGACTGGCCGGACTGCTGCTGGGCATCGGACTCAACCGCCGCAGTTCGTCATGGCTGGCGATGTCCGGCGTATCGTTCAGCACCGGACTTCAGGTTTTTTTGCTGGGGCTAAACGCGGAAATGATTCAAAATCATTTTTACAACCGGACTCAGGAACTGGCGCAGCCCGTCCTTGAGGTGATTGAATTAGTGTAGGGGGGAGGACGTTCCCGCCCCCTACGGAAAGGGCAGGAATCGCTTACTACGTTCGCTTGTCCCTGCCCCTACAAATAATCTATTAACGTGGCGGTGGCTGCTGCTCCCGACGGCGGCGGAAGAAGAAATACAGCAGTGCCAGGAGCAGCACAATCCCAATCCCGATAAACGGTAGATAGGCCCCCAAATCTTGCTCATCCCCTTCCCCTTCCACGTCAATATTCACCGCAGGCGGCGACGTTGGGCGTAACGTCGGGCTAACCACTACTTCCGGTGTATCGGTAGCGGTTGGCTCTGTCGTGTCGGTGGGTTCAGGCGTGTCGGTATCCGTCGGCTCTGGCGTGTCCGTGTCGGTAGGGGTGCGAGTCGGCGTATCCGTCGGTTCGGGTGTATCGGTTGGCGTCCGGCTGGGGGTATCGGTAGGTTCGGGCGTGTCGGTAGGGGTGCGGGTTGGCGTATCCGTGTCAGTAGGTTCAGGCGTGTCCGTGGACGTCCGGCTGGGGGTATCCGTGGGCTGTGGTGTATCGGTTGCGGTAGGGGTACGTGTCAACGTGTCCGTCGGTTCGGGCGTATTACTTGGACGGCGAGTCGGCGTATCGGTAGGCACAACCACCGCTTCCACTTCTGTAGGGGTATCCGTAGGCGTTTCACTTGGCGGCAGCGGAGTCACGGTAGGCGGAATCGGGGTGTCCGTCGGCAGCGGAGTCTCACTGGGCGGAACAGCCGTTGCTGTGGGTTCAGTGGTGTCGGTTGGTACGGGTGTAAAAGTGGCTGTATCCGTGGGAGTCGGGGTATCGGTAGCGGTTTCTGTGGGGGACGGTGTTTCCGTCGGCGTGGAGGTATCGGTAGGAGTGGGCGTAGGGGTATGGGTGGGCGTGTTGGTTGGTGTGGGCGATGGGGTGATAAATAGCTGTTCATCTACGGTAAATTCTCGGCTCACTGTCGTCGTACCACTGGCATCCACCACATCCACGCTCAGGGTATGCGCCCCCGGCCCAATCGCCAGAATATCCAGGGTCGCTTCATAGGGAGCGTCCGTGGGGGCAGCCACAGGTGTACCGTCTATGCTGTAGGTTACGGACTCAAACGGCGTCTGCTGCTGAGTCACATTGATGCCCACCTCTACCGTCGGTAGCGATACCATCTCCTCAGGCAGGCCAGTAATTTCAAATACTGGCGGCAGGGCGACCACTTCAAAATCGAGCGCAAATTCGCGGCTGCCGCCCGCCTGGTCGCTGACCGTCGTGGTGATGGTATGCGTTTCCCCTGGCGCTAATAGATACGGGTCAATCACAAAGTCAAAAGTGACGGTATTGGTTGCAGGGTCAGCCGTGACATTGGCCGCAGGATCAAAAATCACTCCTTCAGCAGCCGATGCGGAATATTCATTCAGCCCTCGTTCGGCGCTGCTGGTAATTTGTACGGTGGTGACTTCGCTAATCGGGCCTTCCGGCAGCCCCGTGACCGCAAACTGTGGATACAAATCGGGGGTGGTATAGGTGGTTGTTGCAGTGCTGCCCGCCGCATCCACCTGAATCTGATGTTCTGCCCCATCCGGCTCAAGGGCGGGTTCAATCGTGATGATATACTGGGTTCTCAAATAATTTGCCAGAAAATCATAAATGGCAACCAGTTCTTCCGAATTGGGGGTCTGGTAAAACTGGCCGCGTGTCTGGGCCGCCATTTCTTCCAGATAACGCGGGTCAATCCCATAGCCCAATCCAATCGTGTAAAACGTAATATTATTTTCGCTGGCAAGCGTTGGGCCGGCTTCCGGTGGGTTGGTGCTGATTTTTCCGTACTCGTTGCCATCGGTCAAAAACACCACAAATCGGCGAGTGTTGTTGGCCTGCAATGCTACCTCCGCGCCGAACGCGCTGGCATCATATAGGGCGGTACGACCATCGGCGGTCAGACCGTTAATGGCATTTCGGGCGGCCTCAAAATCGGAGGTAAATTCTTGAGCCACTCGCACCGTTGAGTCAAAATCCACAATGGCAACTTCATCCACCGGAGCAAGCTGGTCAACAAAAGCAATGGCCGCTTCTTTGGCATTTGCCATGGGTCTGCCAAGCATACTTTCACTGGAATCAATCACCAGCACCACCGAAATCGGCAGATTCCGGTCACGAATATTTTCCACTGAAACAATAGTGACGTTTTGACCGTCCACCAGCGTGGTAAAATCGTCCTGTGTGAGGTCTAATAGCGGAATGGTATCTTCTTCAAGGACACTCACCAGCAGCTTTAAGCGAGGGAATTCGCTGTCATCAATCGATCCAATTTCAACTTTGGCAGGTGGGTTGCTCGTTTCCTGTGCCTGCGTATAAAGTAGAAAGCTGAAAGGCAAAGTCAAAAGGGCAAGTATAAAAAATGACTTTTTAAGCATCACGTTTCCCCGAATTCGGTTTTTGTGGAAATATTCTAACGCGCAAATGATAAATTTCACGAAAAAAGACAGCAAATTACGCTGGCAAAATGCCTATAACCAGCAGCAAAACCCCGACTCTCTGGAAGGGGGACTCCGGCAGTTTAACGGCTACCGTCATCCCCGCACCTACGCCCTGCTGAAATCCAGCATCCAGAAGGCAACTCACCACTGGCACAATTTTGATGTGCTGGATGCGGGCTGCGGAAGCGGCGATACAGGCCGTTTTTTAACCGCTAAAAATCGTGTGACTGGACTCGATTTTTCCCATCAGATGTTAAAACATGCCGTTTATCCCCGCGTGCTGCTGGCCGATGTGGAGCAGATGCCCCTCAAAAGCCAGTCATTTGATGGGGTGCTGGCGGTGGGGGTGTGGCAGTGTCTGAGGCCGGAGACTCCTTTTTTGCAGGAAGTGGCGCGGGTGCTGCGTCCGAACGGGGAAGCGGTGTTCGGCTGGATTCTCAACCGGGACTATCTGCTGTATCGTAAAGGGGTGACTTTCCGGCTTGACCCCAATGTGCAGCTCTCATTGCTCACCCGCCAGAATATTTCCCTGCTGCTGAACAGGGCGGGTTTGCAGGTGGTGGAATTCTACGCGGTGCTGTTCCCGCTTGGCGTGTGGAAATTACGCGGGCTGAGTCCGCTGATTCCCGCTTATACAGTACGGTGCAAACGGATGGAAGGGAAACGATGAGCCGATTTTTTTATATGATTTTCCTGCTGATTTTGCCCCTCTCCGTGTACGGGGTTCAAACCCCTTCCTATGACGACCTCACGATCACCGCCCTGCGCGAACGGACGTATGGCGGCGGCCAGATTCAAATTCGGGAAGTGCTGGCCTCCAACAGCCGTTTTACCCGCTACCTGATTTCTTATCCCAGTGACGGCCTGACGATTTACGGCTTTATGAATGTTCCCACCGGAAAAGGGCCCTTTCCCGTCATTATCGCCATTCATGGCTACGTTGACCCTCTGGCCTACAGCACACTGGATTACACCACCCGTTACGCGGACGCGCTGGCACAGGCGGGGTATCTGGTGCTGCATCCCAATCTGCGCGACTACTTCCCCTCTGACCCGGATAATACGGAAGGGCTGTTCCGCGTTTCCTATTCGATAGACATCTTAAATTTGATAGCCCTGATTCAAGAAATGGGTGGGCAGCCAGGCATTTTAGAACAGGCCGACCCGCAGCACATCGGGTTATGGGGTCACAGCATGGGCGGCGGAATCTCGCTTCGGGTGCTGACCGTGACTCAGGCAATTGACGCGGCGGTGTTATACGGGTCCATGAGTGGTAACGAGCAGAAAAATTACGAAAAAGTGCAGGAATGGTCGGGCGGCGAAGTGGGCATGAAAGAACTCAGCACCCCTCCTGAAATTCTGGTCAACATTTCCCCGATTTATCATCTGGACTGGACACAAACCCCCGTGAGCGTGCATCACGGGTTAAACGATGAATCTGTACCTTATGACTGGTCCGTGGAACTCTGCAACGAGTTATTTTTGCTTGGCAAAAACTTCGAGTGTTATTTTTATGAGGGACAGCCGCATACCTTTTCCGGTGAAAGTGACCGCCTGTTTATGGAACGTATTATTGCCTTTTATGATACCTATTTAAAAGGCGGCTAATACTTTCTGAGCAGCATGTCCATTGAAAGCTCGCCATCGGCATTGGAGTCCAGATTATTCAGCAACCGTGCCTTGAGTTGGGCTTTTTCTCTCTCGTCCATCAGTTGAAGTAAAAGCTGCACACGGGCGTCGGAGTCGCGTTTGGTTTTTTCCGCTTCGGGTGTTTCCTCCTCTGACCCAAAAATCCAGACGGACGCCGTAGACGCCAGCGCCACCAGCATCAACAAAATTACGGCAACGGTTGCATCATAGGGCGGGTTGCCAAAAGCGGTGATTTTTTCCATGATTAAAAACAGCATTAGCCAGATGAACCCTGTCGCCAGCACCCGTTTATCCCGCATTTTAATTTTCTCCCAAAAAATGAAACCAACATCTTTCTATGGTACGCATTTGCTTTGAAAAAGTTGCAAAAAGTCGGCTAGAGGGCGGGTCACGCTGCGCTTAAGACCACACCCCTACCCAGCGTAGGGACACGGCAGTGCCGTGTCCCTACTTATGGATGGACGATTCCCGCCCTACCGCACAGGCAGCGTATCCAACGACGTGTTCAATTCCACAAAACGGGTTTGAATCCAGCCCAGCACACTCTCAGTCGTCAGAACTTGCAGCCATTCATTATCCGCGCTGCGTCCAACGGCTTGCAGAGGCGTAATCTGGTCGAGAAACAGCAAAATTTCGCCGTTTAAATCCGGTGTGCGCCGCAGCCGAATCCCATTTCTACCCGGCGCGATACGTGCGTTGGCAAACTGGAACTGCGGCGGTCCATCCGATTCCGGAGTCAGAGTCGGCGCTTCTGTGAGGGTCGGAGTCGGAGTCGCGGTTTCGGTAGGCGTTTCTGTAACCGTTGGGGAGGGGGTTTCTGTCACGGTAGCCGTCAGCGTCGGAGTCGCGGTAGGCAAATCGGTTGCGGTAGGAACGCTGGTCGGGGTAAAACTGGCGGTAGGCGGAATAAACACGGTATCCGTTTTTTGGCTGTCCTCACCGGAAAATAAAATCATCACCAGAATCGCAATGATGGTGATGGCTACCAGGCTAATGATAATTCCTGCCCAGGGAATCCCACGATTTTTATCCCCCACATAGGGCTGTTTTTCGTCACGCGGCGGCAGGTAGCCAATGGCCGGACGATTCAATTTGGCCTGATGTGCCGGAGTCAGCAGCACAGGAACTTGAATTTTGCCGTATTTTTCGGCGGCCTGCTCAAACGACAGCGCAAAATCGCCTGCCCTGTGGTAGCGGTCTGCCGGATCTTTGGCGAGTCCGCGCAAAATCGGACGGTCAAGGGCGGCGGGTAGAGTCGGCTGGATATGACTCGGCGGAAGCGGCTGCTGCCCGACGTGCATATTCAGCAGTTCGCTGTTGGACTGCCCCCAGAAGGGAAAATATCCTGTCGTCAGCACATAAGCCATGACTGCCAGCGCGTAAATATCGGCACGGTGGTCAATGGTGGGGCTGGCAAGCGCCTGTTCCGGCGCCATATACAGGGAACTGGCATCTTCGGGGCGCTGCCAGGGCTGCGAAATATCGGTCAGCAGCACCCTGCCCTGTTCCCCAATTAGCACATTCCCCAGATGCAAATCATAATGCACCATCGCGCTTGTATGCAGTTTATCCAGCGCGGCGGCAATCTGCGTGATGTAATGGCGGCTGCGGTTTAAACTGACCTTTGCCCCACGTATAAATCGGTCGCGCAGGCTGCCCCGCTCCATATAAGGCATGACCAGATATAGGAAATTGTCCTGCACGCCAAAATTTTCCAGAGGCAGAATATTGGGATGTTCCAGCCGTGCCGCCAGTTGGAGTTCCTGCTGATAGCGGTCAAGCGGGGCGTTTTCCGGCAGCCTGATGACCTTCACCACCCAGTACCGCGCCGCATAGGACGCCCGATACAGGGCGGTCTGGCCGCGCTGGTGAATCAGCGCTTCCAGCCAGTAATCCCCAAGCTGTTTCCCAATCCAGGAGTCGTGCTGCATAGGGGATTAAATTTTTGCAGGCTGCGGTTCGGGAATCTCGATGCCTTCTTCAGGAGCCGTTTCCAGCCACAACATTTTGGCCTCATCCAGCATGTGCAGGGCATCTTCACGGCTGTCTCCCTGAGTCATACAGCCGGGCAGCAAAGGAATCTGAGCAAACCAGACTCCATCCTCATCGGGAATAAGCTCAATGGAATAAGGCAGATTGAGGTCGTATTCAAGAGATTTAGTCATGATCATTTTCTTCCATCTGCTCTACAAGCTGGCGTAACTCTTGAAAGGAAACGTTTTTAGGATTCTGCTCAATTTTCTGGCGCAATTTTTCGCGTTTAGTCATGGCTTAACTATGCCGCTATTGGCAGGAAAACGCAACGGTTTTAGTCGGAGATTCTGCCTAAGAAGGCCGCAAATCCCGCTTCCTCAAACACCGCTTTGAGTTCAGCGTAAGTCTGATGAGCAATCTTTTTGATGTGGGCGTCAGGGGCAAGGAACAGCAGATTATTTTCCTGCTGCACCAGCCAGCCCATCTCTAAAGTGTGATTGTCCACCAGCAGGGAGGCATTTTTATAGGGGGTATTTTGCAGCCAGTCTAATGCAGGAACAAGCTCTCCTACAGGGAGGGGGGCAGTAGAAAGGCTGCCGCCCGCTTTTTTGGCCTCTATCACCGTTACCATTCGCTGCCAAATCCGTATCTGGTCGATTTTAAGATAGGAGTCAAAAGCCATCGGCTCGCGGGTGTAATCTGCATGTTTGTAATAATAGCTGTAGAGGCCAAAGGTATGATTATAAACTGCGTTAAAATCCAGCGAAATGCTGTCCTCTCTGGCGAGCGGAATCCGAATCGGCGGCAGGGGTTCATCGACCCGAAAGCCGTAAATGTAACTGTAGCCTTCTTCAAGCGTGGGACATGGGTCGGTCACAGTAATTGTATAAGGGTACGCGCCGCTTTCTTTTTTAGCGTAGTCGGGCATATCAGGCAGCAGGGAAGGACTCTGATGTAAATAATCAACTTCAACCAGTACCGTTCCGGTTTCCAGCGCCGCCGCCCGTTTCGCAAGGTATTGTCCCCGTTTTTCCTTATCCTGTTTGTTGGTGGGGGAAAGAATTTCTAACCGCGTCACAGGCTCATTTTCGGCATAAATAAGGACAGCGCTGAGGCGTTGTGTGCGGTCACTCATTTCTACCGCCGGACGAGTCGCTACGGGGTCATAAAGCCGGATTTGGAGGGAGGCTTCGGGCGCAACTTCATAACCGGAAGGCAGCAAACGAGCAATCGCGTCCGCCAGATGCACCACATGGGCGGCATGAAACGATGACCAGCCATCACGGGCATTTTGCGCGTAACTTTGAAAATGGGTATTAATATCGGAATACTGATTGACGCTGGAAATCAAAGCCATCGGTTTTGCCTTTGATACCATCATAACATGTGAGTGGTTTCATGAAAAAAGGATTTTTGCTCATCAGCGTACTTTTACTGTCTGCGTGTGGGCTGACCCGCAACCAGACAAAAACACAAACCCCCGCAGGCACACCCACCGCGAAATATGAATATTCGCTGATGGCGGCGGGCGTATCCCTCATCACGACGGAAGCGATTGGCAGCATCCCGCCGCGCACACCGGTACGGGTTCAGGGGATGCGCTACGATGGGCAAAGGTGGCTGTATCAGATTGTCACTACCGACGGCAGGCGCGGCGCGGAAGCCCGCGAAAACCAGCTGACCTATGCCCCCGGTGTCACCCCTTATGCCCCGACTCCGACCTCCCCTTATTATAATGCATCGGGGTACGTATTCGTGACGACGGAGCAGGTGGGAGAAATTCCCCCGAATACCAGCGTGGGAATCGGCAGCAGCAGCATGGATGAAAACGGCTGGCTGTATCAGATTAGCACCCAGGACGGGCGCACCGCCCAGGCCCGCGTCCATCAGATTCGATGGGCGGACGACATTACCCCCAACGCCCCCTCTCCAACCTCCCCTCTTGACGGTCAGGGCGACAGATTTATCACGACAGAGCAGGTTGGGGATATTCCGCCGGATACGCGCGTGGGAATCGGGTCAAGCTGGTTTGATGGGCGGCGCTGGCACTATCAGATTTTTACCGAAGATAATACCCAATCCGCAGAAGCCACCGCCGACCAGCTACGACCCGCCAACTGAGGACTGCCCCCAGACACAGGATTCCTATAAAAAACGGATAGGCAGGTTTCCAGGGCAGGTTAATGACTGGCGCGGCCTGACTGGAATAAAAAATGCTGCCGGCATGGGACAATACTTCCACCTGTTCGCCATCCGGTGACATCTGATAGGTACTTTCCACTTCGGAACGGGTGGACTGAAAAATAATCCATGCCCCCTCCGACGACCAGCGCGGAAACCAGTCATTGGCCGGATTCTGCGACAAATTTTGCTGGCTGCGCCCATCAGGGCGAACACGAAACACTTCATGGTCGCTGCCCGTCCATGTTTCATAAGCAATCCATTTCCCGTCCGGCGACCACTGCGGAAATTTATCATCATGCGGGGTATTGGAGAGATTTAACACACGCCAGCTATTCGGATGGGTGCGGTAAATTTCAAAATTGCCATCCCGGTCAGAAATAAACACAATCCACATGCCCGTTGGCGACCACAGGGGAAAACTATCACTGGCGGGATGGTGGGTGAGATTCTTCCGGCCAGAACCATCGGTGCGGTAAATTTCATAGTTGCCGTTTTCGCTGAGGGCATATACCCGCCATGCCGATTGGGGTTTTTGCCGCCTGACCACACCCAGAATTTGCGCCAGCAGCAGCAGAAGCAGACCGGAAATGAGCAAAAGCAGCCAGAAAAATCGGCTCATCTGAGGCGAAAGCTCGTGAAGCCGATGCCCACAAGACTCAGCAGAATCAGCCAGACCGGACGCCAGCCAAATTCAATCATCGGCGCAAATTCCCCACGATACACTTCTCGCAGGGCAAGCGGCACTTTTTTAACCTGTATGCCATCGGGGGACATCTGATACATCTGCGGACCGCGCTCACGGCCGGAGAAAAACACAATCCACTGTCCATCCGGCAGCCAGCGCGGAAGATCATCCACCCGTCGCTGATTCGTCAAATTTTGCTGCTCCGACCCATCCACCCGCATCCGGTAAATTTCAAGGTTGCCATCGCGGGTCGATGTGAAAGCAATCCATTCTCCATCCGGTGACCACTGCGGATTCTGGTCATCCCCCGCGCTGCGCGACAGATTCTTTAAATCTGTTCCGTCAGACCGCATCCGGTAAATTTCATAATTGCCTTCCTGCCCCGTGGAAAAAACCAGCCATTTCCCATCCGGCGACCATTGAAACGATCCGGTGCGGGCATCCGCAAGCGGAAGGCGCTGCGGCAGCGACCCGTCCGGCTTCATGCGATACAGACCCATCCGGTTGCCGTAGCTGCCCGATAGGAAAATTGTCCATTCCCCGCCGGGCGAAACCAGCGGCAGCAGGTCATCTTCCTCATTTTGTGTGAGGTTTTGCAGGTCTGAGCCGTCCGGCCTCATGCGGTAAATTTCGATGTCCCCATCACGATTGGAGGAAAAAATAATCCACTGGCTGTCCGGCGACCATTCCGGGTACACATCATGAAAGGGGCTGCGGGTGAGATTTTTGAGGTCAGACCCGTTCGGGCGCATGATGTAAATATCCGGGTTGCCGTCACGGGTGGAAGAAAAAACAATCCATTTGCCATCCGGCGACCATTCAGGAATGGTATCATCTGCGGGATGGTGGGTGAGATTGCGGCGGCCAGACCCATTCGGTCGCACCCGATAAATTTCATAATCGCCGTAGCGGTTGGAAGCGTAGACGACCCAGGGCGTCTGCGGGGTCTGGCGGCGGGCAGCCGTATAAAAACTGCTGAGCAACAGCAGCAGCGAAAAAAACAGCAGACTACCCCGCCATACATTTTTCATGAACTAATTATAGCGGTATCAACAGAATCCCCAAACCCACCCTCACGGCTCAACAGCAAACCAGTACGCGGGAATAACAGTCACAGTGTCCGGTGCGCGTGTAACAGTACGCTTTGCCCGGTGATGTTTTCAGGAATCGAACCTGAATCTGAGTTATAAACTCTATCCGGTGATGTACTCGCCTTTGCTGCAAAACCGCTACACCTGTTGATTATGATTCTAACAAATCGGTTGTCCAGTTGAGTGCCTGAATTTTGGCATCCAGTTCGCGGTATGCTTTGGCGTACTGGTCGGCCTGTTTCTGAATAGCAGCCACCTCCACCGTACCTTTAAATTTCACTTCGGAACGGCTGTAACGGTCCTGCGTAACCGTTGCAGACGCGGCCAGCATACGGTAAACATCCAGTTTCATATTCAGTACATCCCGCACCGCCAGCGCGTCCGTCAGGGTCATGCCATCTTCAAAAGGAGTCGCAGTGTTGGTTTTATTGATTTTTTGAATCAGGTCCCGTAATTCATTCAGCAGACGTTCGACCTCCGCCAGCATATCCTGGGGGTTTTCGGCGGGGGCATCCCCTTCCTGCACTTTGGCGTTACGAATAAGGCGCTGTTTTAACTGGTCAACACGGGTTTTGTAATCTGCCCGCAGAATCAGGGCTTCAGCCAGCTTCATGATATTTCTCCTTACCGCTTAAGCTATTATAAAGGGTATTTTGAATTTTTGAAAGGTCAAAAAAGGCCAACCCTCACCCCTTACCCCTCTCCCACTGCTACGCGGGGAGAGGGGCTTACACGGGCAGGCATCGCTCACGAGGTTCGCTTGTTCCTGCCCCTACGCAACACCCCACAAGTCGCAGGAAGATGAAG
>CAZKZS010000135.1:0-12057 GCA_964557285.1 uncultured Anaerolineae bacterium
GTTGGACGCTATACCCTTAATGTGAATATCTGGGGCGATTTGGAGGGACGATCCCGTGCCTGCCATGCCAGCGCCCCTCACATCCTACAGTTTAGCATTGAGGAAACAGGGTCAGTAGCAACCAAAGTCCATGAGCGCAGAGCCGGTGTGACCATTCCCATGTTTGAGTGGGAATTTTTGGGTCGTATGGACTCACCCTGATTGTTGAGGCCATCGGGTGACGGGCTTGTGATTCTGCCTCAGCATTGCTAGACTGCGTGATTTGGTATCTTTTCAGAAACAGAGGCCATGCGAAAACTCGTTTTAACAGTCTTATGGATGTGTGTGTCGGTGTTCACGGCACAGGCACAGGATATAACACCGACCACAGAACCCGGTGTCTTAAGTATTGCCAGCCCGACAGACGGACAGCAGCTTTTTGGTTTGGTTGAAATTGTTGGCACAGCGACCCACCCCAGCCTGTTTGACGGGTACATTTTGGAATGGAGCAATATCCAGAATCCAGAAGTCTGGCTGCCGATTCAACAGCGTGTAAATCAGCAGGTGAACAACGGGGTATTAGGACAGTGGGATACGGTCAGCGCGGGCGTACCGGATGGCATTTATCAGATTCGGCTGCGGCTGTTTTTAACCGATGAAACCACCCAGGATTTTCAGGTGAATAACCTGGTGCTGATTAATTCCGCGCCGACGCAAGTGCCGACCCCCCTTCCGGCTGTTCCAACCGCCACGATTCAGGCGCTGCCACTTTCTGGCCCCACGCCTACCTCCGTTGTCCAGCAGCCCCCCACCGTCACCCCACGCCCCACATTTGAGAATCCTGTGGATTTGAATCAGGAAAATTCATCGGGCGATGAGGAAAATAGTATCTTTAATTTTTCGGCGGTACAGAGCGCGTTTTGTCTGGGGGCATACTTCAGCATGGCCTTTTTTGCCCTCGTGATTACCTATCTTGTATTTCGTAAACAAATCAGCCCCTTCACCCGCCGCCTGTGGTGGCAGATTCGCAGTGAATTTGACAACGATCAGGATTATTAGCGTATGGAACGGTTTCTGATTGTAGGGCTGGGCAACCCCGGCAAAAAATATGCCCATACCCGACACAATATCGGGTTTATGTGTGTGGATGCACTGGCGGCAAAATACCAGATAGCGATTGAAAGTGTCAAATTTCAGGCAAAAGTGGGCGAAGGCATCATTACCGACAAACGAGTTGTGCTGGTCAAGCCGCAGACGTACATGAATGTGAGTGGGGTAGCGGTGCGCGGGTTAGCCAGCTTTTATAAAATCCCGTCGGAACAAATTTTACTTATCCACGACGATCTTGATACCCCCGTTGGTACGCTGCGAATCCGGACGGGCGGGGGCGCAGGTGGGCAAAAAGGCGTTCGCAGCACAATTGAACATCTAGGCACAGAAAAATTCCCCCGTGTGCGCTTTGGCATCGGACGCCCGCCGGGAAAAATGGACGCCGCCGTCTATGTGCTGCAAGAATTTATCAAAGAGGAAGTGCCATTGGTGCGTGAAACCGTTGAACGGGTCATTAAAGCCGTTGAAATCTGGCTGACCGAAGGCATCGAAATGGCAATGAATCGGCAGAACGGCACGGCGGAACAGGCGGCTGCCGCGCAGCCAAAAACGGTAAAAGTAGAAGAAAGACCGGAAGAATAACCATGCAGTTGGAGGGTCTTTTAGATGCCCTCAGTCTGACTGAGGCATTTCAAACACTGCTGACTTCGCTTGAGGAAAAACAGCCCCTTGCCGGACAGCACATTTTACGTTCGGCACGGCCTTATGTGGCGGCGGCGCTGGCAAAACGCTTGAATCGTCCGGTGCTGTTCATTACAGATCGGGTAGACCGCGCGTATAACATCACGGAACAGCTTCCGGTGTGGCTGCCAGAGCGCACCGTTACCCGATTTTTAGAACCTTCCGTTGCTTTTTACGAACGCGCGCCCTGGTCTGAGGAAGTTTTACGTTCGCGGCTCAACACGCTGGGGCTGCTGTTTCACTATCAGGAAAACGATTCGCCGCCGTTTGTGGTCACATCTGCTCAGGCGTTGATGCAAAAAACCCTGCCCGTCCGGGAATTTAAAACCAAAGCACGGACCCTGCGGGTTGGCGGTGTACAAGACCCTGAAAAATTGATGCGGCTGTGGCTGGATTTAGGCTATGAAGCCACCACGATTGTCTCCCAGCCGGGACAGTTTTCACGGCGGGGCGGCATCATTGATGTTTTTCCTCCTACCGCCGATTTTCCCGTCCGCATTGAATTTTTCGGGGATGAAATTGAAAGTATGCGGCGGTTCGATGCTGCTTCTCAGCGTTCGCTGGAACGAGTCGACAGCCTGACCTTTTCTCCGACCCGCGAAGCCTTGCCCCGATATGCGCCGGCGGTAGCAGAACGGTTGGCCGACTGGTTTATGAGTCAGCCTGTGGACGATGAGGCGGTTTCGCTGCGTCCTGATTATGAAGCCTTACAGCAGGGAATCCCTTTCCCGACGCTGGAATTTTATTTGCCCTGGTTATATGACCAGCCCGCCAGTCTGCTGAATTATCTGCCTGCCAACACTCTGATTCTAATTGAGGATTGGGAAAACCTGCATGACAGCATCGCCCACCTGGAAGAACAGGCGCTTGCCGTGCGGGACGAAAAAATCCAGATGAATACGCTGCCTGCCGATGCACCACTGGCCTATCACACCTGGGACGACCTGGCCGAAAAACTGGAATCCTTCCAGACGTTATACCTGGGCAAGGGCGAAGATACGGTCATTGGAAAGCAGGACAGCATCGGAGCGCTGTTTATCCCTGGCCCGCGTTTCGGCGGCCAGATTCGTCTGCTGCTTGACCATCTGCGCCAGCTTCGCCGTAGTGCAGACCAGGCGGTTACAGTCACACGGCAGGCTGAACATCTTGCGCTGTTGTGGTCGGAAGCCAGCAGTTATATTCCCCCGATTGAGGACATCCATACGCTGGATACGCTTGGGCTTACTCAGTTTGTACAGGGCGAACTGGGTGAAGGGTGGGTTTTGCAGGGCAAAAAACCGCTTCATCTGTTGACCGATGCGGAGATTTTTGGCTGGAAACGGCCTGAACCCCGTCGCCATCAGCGCCCGAAAACCGTCACGCCGGAAATGGCCTTTGCTGACCTCACCGTTGGCGATTACGTGGTCCATGTGGAATTTGGCATTGGGCGTTTTGCTGGCCTGATTCGGCGTACTGTAGACGGTCAGGACAGGGAATTTCTTAAGCTGGAATATGCTGAAGGGGATACCCTGTTTGTACCCATCCATCAGGCCGAACGAGTCACCCGCTATGTGGGTGCGGACGGTGCTGCCCCGCCTAAACTGCACCGCTTAGGGACACAGGAATGGATACAGGTACGCAAAAAGGCCAGTGAAGCGGCGGAACAATATGCCAAAGAACTGCTTGAACTGTATGCGAAACGGTCTGTCGCTCAGGGATATGCTTTTAGCCCGGATACCCCCTGGCAGCACGAACTGGAAGCCTCCTTTCCCTATGTTGAAACCGATGACCAGCTTCAGGCCATTCGGGAGGTCAAACAGGATATGGAATCAGTTCAGCCGATGGACAGGCTGATTTGTGGTGATGTGGGGTTTGGCAAAACGGAAATCGCGGTGCGGGCGGCCTTCAAAGCGGTGATGGATAGCAAACAGGTGGCTGTGCTTGTCCCGACAACTATTCTGGCTCAACAGCACTATCAGACCTTCACCGAACGTATGACGAGTTTTCCGGTGAAAGTCGAAATGATTTCCCGTTTCCGCACAGAAGAAGAACAGGAAAAAATCATTCAAGCGCTGGAACAGGGGACGGTGGACATCATTATCGGCACACACCGTCTGCTGAGTCAGGATGTGAAATTTAAAGATTTGGGGCTGCTCATCATCGACGAAGAACAGCGTTTTGGCATTACCCACAAAGAGCAGCTTAAAAAACTGCGGGCGAATCTGGATATTCTGACGCTGACCGCCACTCCGATTCCGCGCACGCTGTATTTGAGCATCACAGGGCTGCGTGACATCAGCATCATTCAAACCGCGCCGGAAGAACGGCTGCCCGTTGCTACCCATGTTGGCATGTACGATGAAAAACTGGTACGGCAGGCCATTTTGAGGGAGATTGAACGCGGCGGGCAGGTCTTTTTTGTGCATAACCGGGTACGCAGTATCAAAGCCATTGCCCGCCAGTTAGAAAATTTAGTGCCAGAAGCGAATTTTGCTGTGGCTCATGGGCAGCTCAATGAAAACCAGCTTGAGCGTATCATGCGCGATTTTGCACGCGGCGACTATGATGTGCTGATTTCAACGTCGATTATTGAAAGTGGGCTGGATATTCCTAACGCCAACACGATTATCCTTGACCGGGCGGACTGGTTCGGGCTGGCAGAACTTTATCAACTGCGGGGGCGGGTGGGACGCAGCGCGAATCAGGCCTATGCGTACTTCTTTCATCCCCCTACCAGCCGCCTGACCGATGAAGCGCGTTCCCGTCTGGAAACCATCGGGGAGGAAACCCAGCTTGGCGCGGGCTTATCCATTGCCATGCGTGACCTTGAAATTCGTGGCGCAGGGGATATTCTGGGCAAACGGCAGAGTGGACATATTGCTGCTGTTGGTTTTCACCTGTACACGCAACTGCTGGCACAGGCGATTCAAAAGTACAAAAATCGTAGCAGCAGCAAAAAAGAAACCACCCCGCCGCCTACTTCTCTCATCATTGACCTGCCTCTGCCCACCTATATTCCGCCAGAATATATCGAAGATACGGCGCTGCGGATTCAGCTTTACCGCCGTCTGGCTGATTTACATGAGCCGCAGCAGATTAAAGATATGGAAACCGAACTGAACGACCGTTTTGGGCCGCTGCCCCGTGCGGTGGAGTGTCTGCTGTTTCAGTTGAAGGTTAAAAATATGGCATCCCGCGCACGGGCGACGGCGGTGGTCATGGAACAGGGCAAAATCGCTATTAAGCTGCCTTATCTGGGGCAGGTTGATCGTGAACGCTTGCAGGCCGAATTGGGATCAGAGGTGCGGGTCAGCCGTACCGCCATTTTTATCAACCGTGATGACGATGAGGAAAAATGGATGCTTACCCTGCTTGACGTGCTTGAACGCCTTAATAGAGAAGCTCTATCGGTGGTGGAATAGCGAGGGATTGGTTTTCAGTAAACCTGGATTGCCAGGCGTGCGAATCCTCACCCCTTGCCCGCGTTCGCGTCTCCATTACATGGTGGAGGGGCGGGGACAAAGGCGGTACGCCCGATTCCCGCCCCCTACGGAAAGGGCAGGAATCACTCACGAGGTTCGCTTGTTCCTGCCCCCAGTAGAAAGGTATTGGTTTTCAGTGGCCGGTTATTGGTTTGTACTTAAAACTGACAACTGTAAACCGATGGCTAACCACTGAAAACTGACTGCCGACTACTAACTACTCGCTGTATGTTTTCAGCCAGCTTTCAAGACGCTTTAAATCAGCGTCCAGTTCGGAGGCCAGTAGCGCTTCCACCATAAAATTGGAAAAACCGGGGACAAAGGCACTCAGGTTTAGTTCCACACTGCCCCACACTTCTGTCCCTATTTGACCGTTTTTTTCGCGGGGAATAAGCGTCCAGGCAAACTGCATCGGGAAAGGAGTATCGGTGCTGAAAAACAGCTTCTCCTGTGGAACTCCCTTCACGTACCCGGTGCTTTCAGTGAGTTTGTGAAAGGGAATATCCAGTGTTACCCTGACCTGTCCCTCATTCTCCTGTCGGTGAATCACATCAATCTTTTGAATCCGTTTAATCAACGAGGGCAGGACAGTCACATCGGCCAGCGTGTTATAGACCACATCCTGCGGGTAAGGCAGCCAGTGAGAACGTTCAACTTTAGGCATGATTTTCTCCTGTATAAAGATTAGCATTCCGAGGGCGGGTCATGCAAAATAGAAGCAAAAGCATCAGCCGGAAGGAGCAGGGATGAGTCTGATTAAAAATCTATCGGAACTGCCGATTCAACCACCCAAAACCCTGTTTGGGCGGGAGGAACTGCTCGCACAGATTGAACAACTCCTCAGCACCAAACAGGCCGTGCTGCTGTATGGAATTGCAGGGGTGGGGAAAACGGCAATCGCGGCGGTGCTGGCCGCCAAGACCCTGCAACGCGGGCAAACGGTTCTTTGGCTGCACGCCAACACGCTGGAAAAAATCCTCCGCCAAATCCTCTGGCTGTATGAAATTCGGGCTGAACAGGATATGACGGCACAGGTCGCCAGCCTGCTGAAAAAATATCAGCCTTTGGTGATTTTAAGCGGACTCCAGCAGCATGACGCCGCCGCCCAATTTATCTGGGCCTGTACACATCGTCAGGTAGCGGTGCTGGTGATTCATGAAACTGCCGCCGACGGCCCCTGGGAGCCGATGCTGGTGCGGCGGCTGGGACACAGTGACAGCCAGCAGCTTTTTATCAGTATCACCGGAAACGAACCGCCGGAACTGAACCATTTTCTCAACTACTGCGATGGGCACCCTTTGAGCATCGAACTGGCAGCGCGGCAAATTGCGAGTCGGGCGGTGGATTTATCCACGATAGTCGCAAAACTGCCCATGTCTTATACCACCCTTCGCCAGCGTGTTCTGGCAGTGATTGATGCAGCCTTTCACAGCCTGGATACGGGAAATCAGGGGCTTTTGCTGGCACTTTGCGCGAACTTTTCACACGGCATCAGCGCCGATGTGATTCGCGTGGTCATTGATTCTTCGCTGGGCATTACGCAACAGCTTTGCCAGCAGGTCGCCAAACGGGGATTTATCACGGCGCGTTCCGAAGGTGGACATACTTATTACCTGACGCATCCCTTGATTCAGGAATTTGCTATGATGGAGCTGCACACCAACAACCGTTATATGCAGGCTAAAAATCGGCTGCTAGAGTCCATCGTGAAATTTGCAAAGTCAAGTACCCTTTCCCGCGAACTGCTGGTGCTGGAAATGGATAATTTTATCGGGGCAGCAGAATACGCGGTTGAAGTTGAAAAAAAGGACGCGCTGCGGGTTTTGCTGGTGATGCTCAATCAGCATTCGGGGTTAACCGAACGGCGGGGCTATGCTGAGGACATCCGGCGGCTGACAGGGCATCTTGGTGCGGCAGCCGCCATCCCAGATGAAGTGATTGACGGGGAAGTTATTGAAGAAAAACCTTCTCCTCCTATTGTAGACTCCAGCTTGAAGGAAACCGATATTCGCCCACCAGAGTCTTTAGAAGCCACCCTACCCCAGGAACTCAATTCAACCGCCCTGATTCCGGCGGACTCGCCCCTGATTTCATGTCAGGCGCTGGAAATTGCCCTGCAAGCAGCCACCAACCGGCGGGATAAGCCAGAAATGGCACGGCTGTCGGTGGAAGTGGGGCGCTGCCACGCCGAACAGCAGCAGCCCGACCGGGCGATGCTTTTTTATCAGCAGGCGATTGAGATTAATCAGGAGATCGGCGACCTGGCGAACGTGCTGGTTGCGCTGGAACATTTAACCCTGATCAGTCAGGTGATGGAGGGGCCGGAACAAAGCCTGACTCATACCCGTCGCGGGTTTAATATTGCCCGTCAATTGGGCGACCAGACCACAATGGCACGTTTTTTGAGTCTTTCCGGCGATGCTTACGCAAAATTAGGGGATACGAACAATGCTATTAATGTTTTTAAACAGGCAATTAAAATTCAGCGCAGCATGAACAAACCGGAGGAAACAGGGATCACGCTGGGCAAACTGGCGGCGATTTATATGGACTGCAACCGCTATCGGGAAGCGGCTGCCGCCCTTTCTCAGGCAGTCTCCCTGTTCACAGAAATCGGGCGCAAGGATTTGCACGGGCGGGCGCTTGGCAATCTTGGCACGGCTTTAGGGCATCTGGGACACTGGCGCGAAGCGGGTCAGCGTCATGCTGCCGCGCTGCATATTGCGCGGGAACTGGGCGATGCCGACGAAGAATATTTTCAACTCCGTAATCTGGCCTATGTTGCTGAGGCGGAAGGGCTGCTCAAGTGGGCCGTCAACTACAACCGTCAAGCGCTGTATCTGGCGATTCTGGCGCGGGATGGCACAGCTATCAGCGACCTGACCTTTGAACTGGGGCGGCTGCTGGCAATAGAAGAAGAAACTACCCCCCAGGCGGCTATTTTGTTGCAACATTCGGTTGGCCTGAATCCCAGGCTGGAAGCGCTCCGCCTTTTAGAAACGGTTCGCAGCCGCATGAAAAAACTGGATAAAAAATATCCGGTTGAACCCGATATTTACACCTACGCGGCAGGTAGCTATCCTAATGCGGATTTACGGAGAAAATAAGTTGCACCGCGAATTTCCCTATGATATTTCCCTGGTACTTCCCGTTTATAACGAAGAAGGCAGTCTGCTGGAACTGCATGATGAACTTAATCATGTACTGAAGCAGATGGGCTTGCGTTACGAAATTATTTATGTGGACGATGGCAGCAAAGATAACAGCCCGCGCCTTTTACAAACCCTGTATGAACAGCATCCTGAAGTTAAAGTTGTATTTTTGCGCCGGAATTTTGGACAAACAGCCGCCATTCAAGCAGGTATTGATCAGGCGACGGGCGCGATTATTACGCTGATGGACTCCGACCTGCAAAACGACCCCAACGAAATCCCCCGGTTGTACGCCCGAATGCAGCAGGGACTGGATCTGGTTAGCGGCTGGCGTAAAAAACGGCAGGATAAAATGATACGGCGGATTCCCTCCATCATGGCAAACCGTCTAATTTCGGCGGTGACTGGCGTCCGGCTGCACGATTACGGCTGCACCCTCAAAATGTATCGCCGCGAAGTGCTTGACCATGTGCGGCTGTACGGCGAAATGCACCGTTTTATTCCGGTGCTGGCCTATGCCGCAGGTGCAAAAATTGATGAGATGATTGTCAACCATCGGGCGCGGCGGTTTGGCAAAAGTAAATATACCCTGTGGCGCACCATTAAAGTGGTGCTTGACTTGATGACGGTGACTTTTTTAACCCGTTATAACACGCGCCCCATGTATATTTTTGGCGGGTCAGGGTTCATTTTTGGCTTTCTGGGCTTTTTGACCTGCCTTGTAACGCTGATTTACGGCGCTGTCAGCAGTGAGTCACTGGCAGGATGGCCTATTGTGTTAGGGGTACTGCTGATGTTTGGCGGCTTCCAGAATATTTTACTGGGGCTGCTCATCGAAATGCTCATGCGAACCTATTACGAATCACAGGGCAAAGGGCCTTATGCCATCCGTGATTTTTTAGCAAATCAGCATGAAGCAGTGGCAGACACTGTTCGATAATTTTTGGTAGTAATCAGCCGCATTGTACCATTCGCCAATGCCCGCATGACAGGGGTACACTTTCGAGGAGGGGCGCGTTATACTTGCCGGGTTTTATGATTGATGGGCTGTTTTATATGGTTCAATTTATGCCTGTGCTGGCAATTGGTTTTGCTGCGGCTTATGGCTTTACCCCAATTACTAAACGGTTAGCGCTTTACTGGAACATCGTTGATCAACCCAATGCCCGTAAGATTCACCGAGAACCGATTCCCCTGTTGGGGGGGGTGGCAATCCTGGGCGCTTTTTTATTTGCAAGCCTGATATTTGCCTTTTTTGCGGGGACACCGCAGTATCTTAAAGAATTTGGTGCGGTGATGGCTGGCTCGCTGTGGCTGGCGCTGGTTGGTTATATTGATGACCGCAACGGCATGAATCCGCGTGTGAAGTTTTCGGCTCAGTTTATTGCCAGTCTGATGCTAATGCTGGCCGGAATTCACACGCAGCTTTTTGAATTTCGGTTTCTGGATTATTTGCTGACTGTTTTCTGGGTTGTAGGCATCACCAATGCTATGAATCTAATGGATAATATGGACGGGTTAGCTGCCGGAATCGCGGGAATCGCTGCTGGCTCATTTTTTATTCTGGCTGCTTCCCAGGAATTAACGTTAGTAGGCAGTCTGGCGGCGGCACTGTGTGGAGCATCCTTTGGGTTTTTGCGCTACAACTTTAATCCGGCCAGCACTTTT
Source organism: uncultured Anaerolineae bacterium (assembly GCA_964557285.1). Taxonomy (GTDB): domain Bacteria; phylum Chloroflexota; class Anaerolineae; order Aggregatilineales; family J027; genus SB15. The sequence goes on from CAZKZS010000135.1 coordinate 10,052, forward strand.
ATGGGGGATACAGGCAGCCTGATGATTGGATTTGTGCTGGCGGTATTGGGAATCAAACTCGATTTCCAGACACAAACCAAACTTGTGACATGGGCAATCCCGATTCTAGTGCTGGCGATTCCGATTTTTGATACCACGCTGGTCACGTTTACCCGCCTGCGCGAAGGACGTTCGCCATTTCAGGGCGGCAAAGACCACACCTCCCACCGGATTGCCAGTATGGGTTTCAGCCACCGCCATACCGTGATGATCATGTATGCGGCGGGAATTTCGCTGGGCGGGCTGGCGTTGCTTATCAGCCGTGCGAATGTGACGACTGCCTTAGCGATTATCATCGGTGTAGGGATTGCCGGAATCGCCGCTTTTATTTCCCTGGAACGTATTTACGAACAAAGGTCTGTATGAGCAAATATCTCATTACGGGTGGGGGCGGGTTCATTGGGTCGCATCTGGCAGACCACCTTCTCGCCAGAGGCCATGCGGTGGTCGTAGTAGATAACTTTTTAACCGGACGCCGCGATAACCTGGCGAATAAAGACGTGGAATTGCATGAAATTGATATTCGCAACCGGCAGCAACTGGCAAACGCCATGCGCGGGGTTGAATATGTCTTTCATCAGGCAGCGCTGCCATCTGTCCCACGTTCCATTGCCGACCCGCTTGCCAGCCACGAGATTAATACGACTGGTACGCTGAACGTCCTGCTCACCGCGCGAGATGCAGGGGTTAAACGGGTCGTTTTTGCGGGGTCATCTTCAACGTATGGGGATGTAGAAGCCGAATTTAAAAGTGAGGATATGCTGCCGCGTGTAAAATCGCCTTATGCGGCCTCCAAAGTCATCGCGGAGCAATACTGTCAGGTTTTTCATACGACCTATCATCTGGAAACAGTGGTTATTCGTTATTTTAATGTCTTTGGCCCCCGGCAGGACCCGGCTTCTCCCTATGCAGCAGTGATTCCTTTATTTGCCACCGCCATGCTGGATGACAGGCGTCCCCTGATTCACGGAGATGGAACACAATCACGCGATTTCACGTATATTGATAACGTGGTCTATGGCAACATGCTGGCGATGCATTCCCCCAATGCGCCAGGAGAAACTTTTAATATCGCCTGTGGAGAACGCATCACTTTGTTACAACTGGTGCGCCAGTTAAATGACCTGCTTGGAAAATCCATAGAGCCTGTTTTTGGGCCGCCCCGCCCCGGGGATATTCGTCATTCACGCGCATCCATTGACAAAGCACGGCGGCTATTGGGTTATGATCCCCTGATTAGTTTTAATGAAGGGTTAGCACGCACCCTTGCCTGGTACGAGGAAGCTGTGATACGAAAGTGAGAGTCACTTGGAAGAAACAACTTCTCGGATAACCACGATTAAATCTGCCCTGAACTGGGCGCATCATCTTTTAAAAGGGGCTGTTGATAACCCCGGCCGGGAGGCACGCTTGCTGCTGTGCCATGTGTTAGATGCTCAGCTTGAATATTTGCTGCAATATGAGGACAAGGTGCTGACCATCGAACAGGCCGCCGAATTTAACCAACTGGTAGCGGAACGGGCAAAAGGCATCCCGATGGCTTACCTGCTGGGGCATCAGGGATTTTATGATATTGAAGTAAATGTAACGCCAGATGTGTTAATTCCCCGACCGGAAACTGAACTGCTGGTCGAAAAAGCCCTGCGCTGGGCCTCTGAACGCCCGCACAACTTCATCGTGGATGTGGGAACAGGAAGTGGGATTATCGCGCTGGTGCTGGCAAAACATCTCCGTAACGCCCATATCACGGCTATTGATATTTCACAGACCGCGTTGCAGGTGGCACGGAAAAATGGAGAAGCCCTCGGCCTGAATCATCGTGTTCGCTGGCTGCAAGGGGATTTGCTTCAGCCAATGATACAAATGCGCGATTTTGTGGATTTAATCGTCGCCAACTTACCTTATATTCAAACTCATGAGTTAGAACAGCTTGAAGTCGCTAAATATGAACCCATTATCGCGCTGAA
>CAZKZS010000136.1:0-11918 GCA_964557285.1 uncultured Anaerolineae bacterium
TAGTCAAAGAGGACGGGGCGACTCTGTTAAATGACCGCAATCTGGCGCTGATTCTGCCGTTTATGGCGCTGCTGATGGGACTCGGAATCACGGCGTTTACTGGATACAACCGTGCGGTGCTGGTGATTTTTTTGCTGGTGAACGGCTTGCTCACTACGGACGCTGAATATACATCCCCGCCCTGGCGTCCTATCGCGGAATACGTTGCCCGGCGACAGGTGAACCAGCAGCCAATCATTTATAACGTCTATGGGGAAGCGGCAGCCATGGGCTATCATTTGCGAGAGGAAGCCGGAAAAAATACCCCTCTGGTTTCTATTTATGACCTGCAAAATGAGCCAGATACGGAGCTTTTTACGACGCTGCGGTTTGATAAACTGGCTGACACGACCGGATTCTGGTTTATTTTCTGGGGAGAGGACTCGCCGTTATTTCCTGCCCTAGAAGATTGGGGATTCCGCCGCACTTTTACTGACTACGAACTGCATTTTAACAACAAAATTTACATGCATCGCTATGACTCAATCAGCCTGCTGGATAGCCAGCTGACCATCTATGACGGACTCCTGCGGCTGCATCAGGTTTTTATCCCCCAAAAAGCAGCCGCAGGGGATACCATTTATCTCAGTTTGTGGTGGAGCGCGGCACAAATCCCACCGGAAAATTATACGGTTTCCGTGATTTTACTTCGACCGGATGGAACAGTGGCGGAACAGCATGACAGCTTTCCTCAGGATGGCCGTTCTGCAACCAGCCAGTGGACGCCCGACCAGCTATATTATGATGCTCATCCCCTGCATTTACCTGTCGCTGGCACGTACCGGATAGCGGTTAAGGTGTATACTCTGAGTGATGGTCGTGTGCTGCCCACCAGCACACAGGAAGAATATTTTGTAGTCGGCCAACTCAACGTGGGAGAAAAATGATGCGGAAGATTTTATTTTTTGGCGTGGGGTTAATCATGGTGCTGGCAGCGTGCCGTCCTGAGCCGGATTTTGCACCGTCGCCTCTGGATCATAATGCGACCGCAGTAGCAAAGGTGACACTGGATACGGCCAAAACCTGGGAAGCCGAGTCGACTTTGCAATCGCTGCCGACCCAGACCCCGCCGCCAACTCGTGTCCTGATTACCCTTCAGCCGACTCTGCCCCCTACCCCAACCAACGAATACGAGTTTGTACTGTCATCCTACTCCCCCGGGCTGTGGAGTACCGCCTTTTTTACCGATTCCTCCGGTAACAAACGTACTTTAGAAATATTTGCGGGGCAGGTCGTTTTTATCCAGACCTTCGCCACTTTTTGCCAGTTGTGCGCCGAACAAACGGATGAGATTAAACTGACTCTGGAACGCCTGAATTCGTTTGGCAACATCCAGCAGGCCGTTTTTCTGATTTTAAGCGTGGATGCCAGCGATACACCGGAAATGCTGGCCGACTATGAAACCAATCACCTGCCGCAGCTTGCCGAAGGGCAAATCTGGATTACTGGTGTGGCTTCTCAGGAATTGCTGCGGAGTTTGCGTGACCTTTTTGGAGAAAGTATCATTGACCCGTACCGGGGCGGTATTCTGCTAATTGACCGTGATGGGCTGATTCATCTGATTTCTAACGATTTTATGGATTATCGCCAGATTGAAACTGTCCTCCCTTACTTTGTCGAATATAACAATTTAGCCACTGAAGAAGCCGCTGATTAACTTTCAGGGTAACGCGGATCAAAATTTAGAAAGGCTTCATACGCCCGGTGCAAACTGGGTGAATTTTGCATTGCTGCATTAATATTCCAGTACCGGAAAACAAATTGGCTTAACGTCCCATTATAATCCTTTCCAACGCGGCTTGTACTTTTGGGGTCGGGAACAATAGCTTCTCTCATTTGCCTCGACCTGGATCGCCTGGCGATTTCAATAAGGGTTTGTTTGGGGTCGGGGATTTGGTCTGAAATACCACGAGGAAAAATAGCTTCAGAAACCTGTAAAAACGCGCTTAGGCCGGGCCTATCTGCCAGCAGCCACGCTTCTACTTCATGTACGGCTATCCGTAAAATCAAATTAGGCGAACATCCATGAGGCAGCCAATTTCCAATTAGCGCTGGTGGACACTCATCATTATCCAAATCCACCAGCAAAAAATATGGATACCGTAATGCTGCCGCATTGTATTTGGAAATAATTTTTTTCAGATTTGCTTTGCCTCCCATAACGGCGCAGGCATCAATTTCATATCGTTGGGTTTCTGTTAATAATCGTCGTAGCACCGATTCATCCAGAGAGCTTTCAACAAGCAAACGCAAAGAAATCATAATCTATCCAAAAAATCGAGTTGAACAAAATCCTTTGGTTCAGTGCGGGGAATGACTGCTTCTGCAACTGAAACCCCTGCCTCTAATAATCCACGAACATCAGGGAAATCAGTAGCGAGATGAATTTCCGTGCCGTCATCGGTTGGCTTTAACACCAGCGTTTCATGTCCGCTGACTCCCTCATCTGAAAGTAATTCGGCGCTATGAGTGCTGATAATTATCTGTCGATTTTTACGATTTAAACGGTGGATGATGCCCGGCAAGCGGCGAACAATTCCATTGTGCAGCGAAATTTCTGGCTCTTCCATCAGCAACAGGCCATCTCCATCTTCAAGGGACCAGAGAAGTGCAAGTAACCGCAACGTTCCATCCGATAGCTGGGTTTCATCCTGCTGCCCTGCTTTTGGACGCCAGTGTTTATAAAGCACTTTTAAATGAGGTACACCCCGATTATCACGTTCAAGGCCTAAATTTTCTAGCTGGGGAACTGCAATTTTCAGGGCATTAGAAATCCGTGTCAGACGCGACTGTCTGAGTCTGCTCTGGGTTTCAGCCATTTTTTCTAAAAACTGTCCTCCGTAAAAATCCGGCACATTTGAATCGCTGGATAGGACTCCACTCCGCACAATTTGAGGAATTAAATGTAAGTAGGAAACTTTGGCAAAATATTCCTGAATTTCCCGAAAACGCTGGTTAAAATATACCTGTTCAAGAGCAGTTTGAGTTAACCGTAAAGGATCGGCTGCATCCTCCTTGCCGGGACGTTCAAGAAGGGAAACACCATCCTCATAAACAGCTTCTTTGATAATTTTGGGCGTACCAGGGGTTGGGAATTTAGTATCCTGTGTAAAAGTCAGTTCATACCGCCACCGGACAGCTTCCTCGTCACTGAGTTCAACTGCCAGATGAACTCCAACGGGCTGCCGGGATACCAGACAGCGAATTTTAGATACTCCGCCGCGTTCCTCACATGCGTTTCGCAATCCCCCACCGGGGCGAGCAACATCCCGCAAAAAGCGAAAAACATCCAGAAAAGTGGAGTTCCCGGAAGCATTTGGCCCCCCCAAAAACACCCGTTCAGGCAAATCCACTTCGACATGCCTGAAATTTTTCCAGTTTGTCAATTCTACGCGGCTGAATCGCATAAGCTGCCTCCGGTTGCTCCAGGAAATTGTATAACATGACAAGTGCTACTCAAAGTTGATTTTCTCCACTATCATAAAAAAAAGAATGAGATATGAGTTTTTCGCGGCGGGAATTTCTGGCGATTTTAGCGGGTGGCTGCGGGGCGGCTGCCGCCTGTGCAGCAGGTGGGTTGGGATTCGGCGGGCTGGCCTACTGGCTATCCCGTGAGCGAGACTCGCAGGTCGTGGTTATCACCAGCACTCCACAAATCACCGAAGTTGCCGCGATTCCTGAAACGGGCGTGACGCTGGTTTCTCATGCGGAATGGGGCGGGCTTGAGCCGAATCATCTGGCGGAAAATGAATTTGGCTTTTATAGCGACGAGAATCCACTGGGTTGGCGGGTTTATGAAGGCAGCCTGGCCGATATTTATACAATGGTGGTGCTGCATCATTCGGTCATTTATGCAGCCGACGACGTATCAACCCTGCTCGAAGTTCAGAATTTACACCGGAATGACCGCAAATGGGCGGACGTAGGTTATCACTATCTGATTGGCAAAAATGGCGTGGTGTATGAAGGCCGTCCGGTCAATGTACGCGGTGTCCATGTGGCAGGGTATAACACAGGCAGTGTTGGGGTGTGCCTGCTAGGGAATTTTATGGAGGAACTGCCAACAGAAGCCCAGTTACAATCCACCCGCACCGTAATCAACTGGCTTACCAGTACCCTGCTCCTGACCCAGCTTGGGCCGCACCGCGCGTTTAATGACAATACTGTTTGCCCTGGGGATAATTTTCTTCCTTACCTCGGCGAACTGGCCGCCGCTAACGGGCTGAGCCTTGTAACTGAAAGGCCGGTTGAACCAACTTCCTCCTCTTTCAAATGCAGTTGTCATATATGAAGGCAGCGTGTTACACTTTAAAAGTTAGAAGGAGCAGCCCCATGTCGGAAAAAACAAATGGCAAACCCCTTAATCCCCATTTACAGGCTGTCAGTGAAAGTATGATGCAGGGCTTGGGTCAGTTGGCTGATTATTTTGGGTATAACCGGGTTATGGGGGAAATTTATGCCGCGCTGCTGCTCAATCCCGGCCCGATGAGTCTGGATGAACTGAAAGACCGGGTGAAAAAATCCAAAGCCAGCGTCAGCATGAACACCCGCACCCTGGAATATATGGGCGCAGTACGCGAAGTCTGGGTACGGGAAGACAACCCCAGCAACCGCAAGTATTACGAAGCGGAAAGCGATTTCTGGAAAATCGTCGCCAAAATTCTGGGTGGGCGCGAGATGAAAGACCTGGAAACCGCCCTGAATGTGCTGGAGCAAAACACAGCCAATCTGCGGACGGCTTCCCAAAATATGACGCAAGACGAATGTGTGCTGGCTGATTTATATTTAAAGCGGCTGGATGAGCTTTCCGAATTTTTCCGCTTTGCCAAATTGATTCTGAGCAGCATCCTGAAACACGGCCCTCAGCTTGACATCAGTGAAGTTAAACGTATTGATATAGAGTAGCCTTCACATTCTAATGCAATTTATACCCTCTATCCTTTAAACTACAACAAGCGCGTGTAGGGTTAGACTTTTTATGAATACAATTGCAGACCGGTATGAGATTCACCGTCTAATCGGGGAAGGTGGCATGGGAGATGTGTATTACGGCCTTGACCGTGATACCGATGAACCTGTTGCCATTAAGGTATTAAAAAATTCGCTGCAAACCGAACCCGATCAGTTGGAACGCTTCGCCCGCGAAGGGGAAGCGCTCCGTCAGTTAAACCATCCTAATATTGTGAAAATTCTGGCGACCTTTGAGGAAAATGGGCAGCATTATATTGTGATGGAATATGTTAGCGGCGGTTCACTGCGCGATTTACTGCATCAGGAAAAGCAGCTTTCGCTCAAAACTGCGCTGAAAATCAGCCTTGAAATCGCCGACGCCCTTTCCCGCACGCACCATCTCAAAATTATTCACCGCGACATCAAACCCGCCAATATCCTGCTGGCAGAAGATGGCAGCCCACGCCTGACCGATTTTGGACTGGCGCATCTGGAAACCGTGCCAGCCGTGACCCATTCGGGCGTGACTCTGGGGACCTATGCGTATCTCAGCCCGGAGGCCGCCCAGGGCGAAAAACTGGACGCCCGCACCGATATTTGGTCGTTTGGCGTGGTACTCTATGAAATGCTGGCAGGCCGCCGTCCGTTTCAGGCCGACCACACGGCTCCCCTGCTGCTGGATATTATGACCAAACCCGTGCCGGATATTCTCCAGTTTCGGGCAGATATTCCCGCCGAACTGGTGCAGTTGTTAAACGCCATGCTGCAAAAAGACCGTGACAAGCGGATTCCAAGCGCCCGTCAGGTAGGCGCGGAACTGGAAGCGATTTTGCATGGCTACGAAAATCAGTGGACACGCACCGCCACCCCACCCCACGACATGACGGTGATTGTCACCCCCAGCACGCCGCTTCCGCCGCGTCACAATTTACCTGTACAGGCAACGGCTTTTGTCGGGCGGGAAGAAGAATTGGCCGAAATCAGGTCACTTTTGACCGAACCCGACTGCCGTCTGATGACCATTGTGGCACAGGGCGGGATGGGCAAAACGCGCCTGTCGATTGAAGCTGCCCGCGCCCAATTAACCCATTTTGAAAATGGGGTCTTTTTTGTGCCGCTTGCCCCCCTGACCAGTCCGGACGCGATTCCAGCAGCCATCGCGGAGGCCGTCGGATTCAGCTTTTTTGGGACGGATGAACCCAAAGTGCAGTTGATGAACTTCCTGCGCGAAAAACACATGCTGCTGGTTTTGGATAACTTTGAGCATGTTATCACGGGAGCGCCTCTGATTTCGGAGATTTTGCAGGTCGCGCCGGAGGTCAAAGTGCTGGCGACTTCACGGGAACGGCTGCGCTTGCAGGGTGAATGGACGCTGCATTTGGAAGGGCTAAAATTCCCGGATTACCTGACGCCGGAGGAACTTTCTCACTACAGCGCTTTGCAACTTTTTGTCCAGAGCGCCCGCCGCGTGCAGCCCGATTTTACCGTGACAGACGAGAACAAAAAGAGCATGGCACAAATCACCCAGTTGGTCGAAGGGATGCCGCTTGCCATTGAACTGGCGGCCGCCTGGCTGGAAGCCCTGCCCCTGAGTGAGATTGTGCAGGAAATCCAGAAAAGTATTGATTTTCTGGAAACGGATATGCGGGATATTCCCGAACGTCACCGCAGCATCCGGGCGGTTTTTGATTATTCCTGGCAGCTTTTAACGGAAGATGAACAGGAAGTTTTTAAACGGCTGTCCGTATTTCGTGGCGGATTCACCCGCGAGGCCGCGCAGGAAGTAGCCGGAGCGTCACTGCGTACCCTGACCACGCTGGTGAATAAATCTCTGCTGCGGCGGCATGACCGCTATGAAATCCATGAACTGCTGCGCCAGTACGCCGCCGAACAATGCCTGAAGTCCTATACCCAGGTTAGAGATTCCCACAGCCGCTATTACTTGAACTTCCTTGCCAGCATCCAATCGCGGGTGATGTCTGCGGACTTTTTGCCTGTGATGCAACAGGTGGATGTGGAAATGGACAATATCCGTGTGGCGTGGGACTGGGCAGTAGAAAAGCAGTTTGAAGCCAACATCACCAGCGCCATGATAAGCCTGTACGAAATTTACGAAACCCGCAGCATGTACGCTGAAGGAGTAAAACGCTTCGGGCAGGCCATGGAAGCCTTCAAAAACACCCCTGCTTATTATAAACTGCGGCTGTACAAAACCTGGCTGGAAATGCGCCTGTCGGATTATTACACGGCGGCTCAGGTCGCCGAAGAATCCGTGACCTATTTTCAGGAAACTCAGCAGCCGGAGATGGCGGCATTTGCGGCAGGCATGGCCTGTTACGCGCTGATGAACATGGGCGACTATGACAAGGCGAAAACCTATGGAAAAATGTCCATCGAATTACGGCCTGAAACTGTACCTGCCACCGCCTACGCAAATTTAGGCTATGTATATTACCTGACGGGGGAATATGAAGAAGCCTGCTGCTGGATGGAAAAAAGCCGCGAAGTCGCGGAAAAATCCAGCATCCCGTTTGGGTTAGGTTTTGCTTATAACAACCTGGGTGAAATTTTGCAGGTGATGGGTCAGTTTGAAGAAGCGTGCGAGCTGTATGAAAAAGCCTATAACGCCTTCAAAAAAATCCACAATCGGCGCGGGATGGCTTTTACGCTGAACAATATCGGCGGGGTGTATTATTTTTTAGGGGATACCAATCGGGCGCTTGAAAATTATCGCAAAGCCTATGAACTGAACAAAGAAATCGGTGATAGGACGGGCATCGGCCATTCGCTCAGCGCCCTGGGCAACTGGCATTTTCAGCAGGGACAGTATGAACAGGCGAGAGCCTATTACGAGCAGAGTCTTGAGATTCGGCGCGAAAGCTGTGACCAGCGTGCTGTGGCCGATTCGCTTACCGATGTAGGGGAAACGCTGTACGTGACCGGAGCGTTTGACCGGGCGCTCACTTACCATCAGGAAGGGCTGGCAATACGGCGGGAAATTGGCGACCAGCACGGGCTGGCCTTTTCGCTGGCCTATGTGGGGCGCGATTTGCTTCAGGCAGGGGATTATACACAGGCCGAAAAGCACTTTCTGGAATCACGGGCAATAGCTCAGCAGATTAACAGCCCCGGCGCGATAGGCCAGTCGTTAATGTACCTGACTGTTTTAAAACTCACCGAAGACAATTTTGCAGAAGCCCGTCGTTACTATGAAGAAATTGCCCCATTTGTGGAAAAAGCCTCCACGATTCCCTGGTGGAACGCGCTGCATCAAAGCCTGCGGGGACTCATTCTCATTGGCGAAGGCAGGCCAGAGGACGCCCTGCCCCATCTGCTGAATGTTCTGAACGGCCAGAATCACCGCCAGAGCGCGGCTGCGCTGGCGCTGTGGGGACTCGCTCAGATTCAGGCTGTGCAGAATCAGGAGCAGGCAGTCATGCTTCTGTCTTATTTGCTCCACCGGGAGGGGATTGAATCCGCAGCGCTGTTTCAGCCTCACATCCGGGCACTGCTGGACAAATTACAGGTGGCGATGCCCGCCCAACCTTTCCGGCTCGCTTATGACCGGGGCAAGTCGATGACGCCGGAAATGATTCTACAGGAGACTTTGAATGACCTTCGTTGATGAAGCGACAATTTTTGTGCAAAGTGGCAAAGGCGGAAACGGCATGGTGACGTTCCGCCGGGAAAAATATGTGCCACGCGGCGGCCCCAGTGGGGGCGATGGGGGTAAAGGCGGGGATGTGATTTTTATCGCCAATCCCAAAATTAACACCCTATACCAGTTTAATCACAAAGCCCGTTTTGCCGCTGAAAACGGACATCCAGGCGGCAGCAGCAACAAAACGGGAGCATCTGGTGAGGATTTAGAAATTGAAGTTCCGGTAGGGACAATTATCCGGGACGCGGAAACGGGCAAAGTGTATGCCGATTTATCCACGCCGGGGCAGCGTGTTGTGCTGCTAACCGGCGGGCGCGGTGGGCGTGGTAATGCGCGGTTTGCCACTTCCCGCAATCAAGCGCCGAGCATGGGCGAAAAAGGCGAACCCGGTCAGGAACTCTGGCTTAAATTGGAGTTGAAACTGCTGGCCGATGTCGGGCTGGTCGGGATGCCCAACGTGGGAAAATCTACCCTGCTTTCCGTCATCTCCAATGCCCGCCCCAAAATTGCGGATTACCCCTTCACCACCCTTTCCCCCAATCTGGGAGTGGTTACGATGGGCTACCGCGATCTGGTGGCTGCCGATATTCCTGGCCTTATCGAAGGCGCGAGTCAGGGCGCGGGGTTGGGACATGCCTTTTTGCGACACATCCAGCGCACCCGTCTGCTGGTGCATCTGGTCGATGGCACGGCTCAAAATCCGGTGGCTGATTTTAACCAGATTAACGCTGAACTTGCCCTATTTGACGAACGCCTGAAAGACCGTCCGCAGTTGGTGGCGGTTAATAAAATGGATTTGCCCGACGCGCAGGAAAAATGGCCGCAGTTGGAACAGCAGTTCACCGCGCTGGGATATGAAGTGCTGGCAATTTCCGCCGCCACACAGCAGAATACGCAAAAACTGGTACAAAAACTGTTCCAGAAATTGGACGAACTGCCTGACCGGACGGAAGTGCTGGAAGAAGTTCCCATCTATGAGATGAGTCAGGATGTGGTGTTTAACGTGGAAAAGCTGGAAGACGGCGTATTCCGCGTAACAGGCAAACAAATCGAGCGTGCCGTCAAAATGACCTACTGGGAGTTGGATGAGGCGGTTGCCCGTTTCCAGCGCATTTTGCAAACGCTGGGGATTTCCGCCGCGCTGGAAAAACAGGGAGTCCGTGTGGGCGACACTGTGATTATCGGAGATACCGAACTGGAATGGGGCGAATAACCCGCCCCCTACGGAAAGGGCAGGCATCGCTCACTTCATTCGCTTGTTCCTGCCCCTACAGTAGGGGCGTGGGTGATGTCCGTATAATCAATTTTTTCGGGTAGGCTGATATTTTCTGAGGCGCAGTACCCTTTGACCAGGTGTTTGTTTGCGGTCATTCAGGGTAATTTTAATGACATCGCCTTCTCTATCGTGTCGTATTTCCATCTCACCCACTCCGTCGCTATTTCTTCAGGAAAACTGTGATAATTTGCATCATTTTACCCATAAGTTGTGATTTCGCCTGCGGCGTTCCATAATTATCTTATCTTTTTGAACAGGGAGTTACGAACGGTGCGTAAACTTTTCCTTTTTATGCTTATTTTTACCCTGCTGACAGGTAGCTATGTGCTGGCGCAGGAGGAATCTGGCGGCCTTTCCATTTCTCACGGCCCCATTAGCGGTGAAGTCAGCGATACGTCGGTGGTGCTGTGGGCGCGGGGTGGACAGGCAGGCAAAATCCGGTTTGAACTGGCCGACAATGACTCTTTTGATGAAGCCGTTGAAGCCGAAATTCTGGTTGATGAGAATACCGATTTTACGGGAGAATCGCGCTTTACCGACTTATCGCCGGATACAGACTATTTTTATCGGGTCACGCTGGAAGCCGACGGCAAAACCAGCGAACCTCGGCAGGGAACATTCACCACTGCTCCGGCAGCAGATTCGGCGGCAGGCTTCCGCTTCCTGTTCGGGGCGTGTCTGGGCGGGCAGGGCTACTGCCGTGAACCCGAAACTGGCTGGCGTATTTTTGAAACCATGCTGAATCAAGACCCCGACTTTTTCCTGTTTACGGGGGATACCGTGTATTCGGACAGCGCCTGTCCATCGGAGGAAGGGAAAAATGTCCCCGGCGCGGAAGAAGTTGCCAATGACCTGACTTCTTATCGCGGGCGCTACCGCTATCATCTTGAAGATGCTGCCTACAGCCAGTTTTTGTCACAAGTTCCGGTGTATGTCACCTGGGACGACCATGAAATTCTGGATAATTTTGGCGGGCAGGAACTGTTGAAATTTAACCCGGAGATGTTCAACGAAGGGCGGCAGGCTTTTTTTGAATACTGGCCGATTACGGGAACAGAAGCCGACCCCTATCAGCTTTATCGGCAGGTTAGCTACGGCGCAAATGCCGACTTTTTTATCCTGGATACCCGTTCCTACCGCGACCCTCTGGTGAATTGGGACCCCAGCCCGCGTAATCTTCAGCATAAAACCATGCTTGGGGAAACCCAGATGACCTGGTTAAAGGACAGCCTGAGCAGTTCAAAATCCACCTGGAAATTTATCGTCAGCAGTGTGCCTCTGGCCTACCCGACAGGATTCCCACAGCCAGAAGTGGATGGGCGCGACAGTTGGGCAAACGGCGCTGACCGTTCCGGTTACGAAAATGAACTGATGCAGTTGCTGTTTTTCATCGAAACCCACGACATTGAAAATGTGGTTTTCCTCACAGGGGATGCCCACTGGCCGTATGCTATCAGCTTCGACCCGGACCGGGACGGCGAACCCAATTTTTACGAGTTCAGCAACAGCCCCCTCAGCGCGATTCCTTTAGCGCCCGTCAACCCGGATTTGACCTTCAACCCGAATGTACTATATGCAGAAGGCGAATTTCAGGGAACGCTGTTTAATTTTGGCGAAATTACGGTTGCAGAGGACGGCACGCTGACCTATAAAACCCTCGATATTGACGGTCAGGTGCGTTTTGAAGTAACTCTCGACCCCCGGTAATCCTGCTCAGAATACGAAGGATGGTAGGGACACGGCACTGCCGTGTCCCTCCTACACAATATTCATAGGAAGCATAGGGCAGGCATCGCTCACAAGGTTCGCTTGTTCCTACGCCCACCTCTAACTATGAAGTCTTACCTTAATTTTACCCAAATTTAAATTAAAAATTAACCTGTGATAAACCTTTCTTGAATTTCCTGTGCTATAGTAGACTGGAACGTGACATACTCCCCACGCCTGTGGGCGGGGGCATCTAACTTTAAGCGAAACGGCACGTCTTTGAGG
>CAZKZS010000137.1:0-1207 GCA_964557285.1 uncultured Anaerolineae bacterium
GCAGTAATCAACTTACGCCCGAAGAACGCCTTGAGTTAGCGCAGATGCTCCATTTTGACCGCCTGATGTCCGTCCTCAAGGCAAAGGCGTTTGCTAGAGTGGGGCGGGGGAGTAAGTCCCACCCCTGAGCGCAGCTTATCCTTTTAAATGGGCGTGGAAAATGCGGTTAAATTCGTCTGGTTTTTCAATGTAGGGGGTGTGACCTGTTCCCTCAATGACCACTTCTTCGTAATTGCCGTATTTTTCCAGCACCGCCCGCGTCTGACTGACCATCGGCTGCGGCGGGTAGATTTCTACCCCCGGATAATTCGGAATAAAGCCCAGCATCCCTAATGTACCAAAATCAAACATAGAATTGTCGCTCACAATCTGGTCGTCGCTGCCGCGAATCCAGAGGATTTTGGGCTTGGGGTCAATCTGATACAGGCGGGAGACATCCCCCACATATTTTGGCGACAGCGCGTTAATCACGCCCCATTCCCCCGGCGCAACATTCGGATAATTTTCCGATGCGACAAAATCCCCCGGATAATCCTGGACGCCGATATGCTGTGATAGCAGCGATGTGAGCAGATCTTCTTCGCGGGCGGGGCGGAAAGGCGGTTTCCAGTAAAAGGTATTCATGACCACACGCGGCGATGCCTGCGGGTCGTTTTCGCTCCTGTCTCCGGCGGCGATAGCACGCGGAAAGTTCGGATTCACGATTCCGCCGCCTGACCCCGCAAAATCCGGGAAACAGGGAGTGCCATGAATATCTTTTGTACCCCCGAATCCGTATGGCGAGCCGGGGTTGACCTGCACCGCCGATAGAATCCGGTGCGGCTGGTCAATCAGCATTTGCCAGATAAACGCGCTGCCCGCCGAATGACCGACCACATGGGCTTTTTCGATTCCCAGCGTATCCAGAAGGGCGAAGGCATCGTCCACAAAATCCTGAACGCCGCGTGTGGCATGGACTTTCTGGTCCGGGTCGGCTTCGCCATAGCCGCGCTGGTCGGGCGCAATTCCGCGAAATCCATCCGGCAGCGCCAGCATAACATCCTCCCAGAAGGTGGCGGAGGAAGCGTTGCCATGCAAAAACAGGACAGGCACGCCGTTGTCGTCGCCGCTAAATAAAACGCGGGTCGTCAGGCGGGGGGTTTGGATTGTTTTGGCTGAAAGTGTCATTCAAAAAACTCCTTTTCAGCATCATTGTGACGAATCGGGG
>CAZKZS010000137.1:1307-11892 GCA_964557285.1 uncultured Anaerolineae bacterium
GGCTGAAAGTGTCATTCAAAAAACTCCTTTTCAGCATCATTGTGACGAATCGGGGTATGAAATTCAAATTTGGGCAGGTCACGCCGTGTTTAAAACCACGTTCATCATAAGGGTCAAATTTTCCTGCTTGACTCCGGTTTCAAAAACTAATATCATAAGTCTTGAAAACTAACGGTATTAGTGTAGGAAGCAGGGTCATGAAACAAACACGATACGGACACACCGTTCAACTCACCCGTCTGGGCATGTTTAACAGTTATCTGGTCATAGAGGATGATGGACTCACGGTCGTGGATACCAATTTGCCGGGCAGCGCGGCGGGCATTCTGGCGGCTGCACAATCCTTAGGAGCGCCGATTCGCCGTATTGTGCTGACTCATGAACACAACGATCATGTAGGGTCAGTAGATGCGCTGCATGAACGTGTACCCGAAGCCGAAGTGATCAGCTCCACGCGGGCAAAACCGATTCTGGCCGGAGACAAACGGCTGCTGCCCGATGAACCCGTAGACAAACTGCGCGGCGGATATGTCACCATTCAAACCGTGCCGACTCGCACCGTTGACGATGGCGACAGGATTGGGTCGTTGCGGGTAATAAGCGCCGCCGGCCACACCCCCGGCCATATCGCACTGCTGGATACCCGCGACGGGATGTTAATTGCCGGAGATGCCTTTCAGACGCAGGCCGGAATCGCGGTATCCGGTCATCTTAAGTGGCTGTTTCCGTTTCCTGCGCTGGCGACCTGGCACAAACCCACTGCGTTCAGAACCGCCCAGCGCCTGCGTGATTTAAATCCGGCATGGCTGGCTGTAGGACACGGTCCGGTGATCAAAAATCCCGTCGCGCCCATGGAGAAAGCCATTGCCGCTTTCCCGCTGCCTGCCTGAAAATCACGGCATGTTGACATCTCCGGCGAGAAAACGTTCGATTTTTCCGTCGGCGGTTTGTACCAGCAGCGCCCCATCTTTATCCACGTCTATCGCTTCACCCGTCACGCCGCGTTCCATCGTGACCTGCTGGTGCAGGGTAAGCAGACGGGTTTTCCAGGCCAGATGTAGGGCGTCTGCTGGCTGTTCCATCCACATATCAATTTTATCCAGAATGGCACGAATCAGTTGAGCGCGTGGCATGGGTGCAGGCAGATGGTCGCTTAAGTTGGTCGGGATATAGGGCAGTTCCACACCGCTAAAATCCACGCAGATATTGATGCCGATGCCCAGCACCACAGCCGCTAATTTTTGCTGCTGCCAGACTGCCTCCGCCAGAATCCCGCAGACTTTTTTACCTTCAATCAATACATCGTTCGGCCATTTAATACCGACCTTGCCGGAAACCAGTGATTCTAAAACCTCTGCAACGGCCACACTCCCTATCATGGTGACATTTTGAGTCGGGCGTTTGGTACGCAGAATCACGCTCATGGCGATGGCGCTGCCGGGTGGGGTCAGCCATTGGCGGTCATAACGGCCGCGTCCGGCGGTTTGTTCATCGGCCACCACCACCGCACCACTGGCAATAAGGGGCAGTTCGGCAAACCAGCGGGTCGCTTCCGTATTGGTGCTGTCCGTGCTGGCGAAATATCGCACGGGGCGGGGACGTAAAATCTCCTGTAAGGTTTCTTGGGAAAGCATAACAGTCTCCTATAAATGATTATTTTCCTCCTCATTTTACCTCTACTCGCTGGCTGCCAGCTTATTGCTAATAGCACGAATTCAAGTGTTGTTGTGCATATTTCGTGAAAAACCGCACACAAAATTCCTTACAGCGACTATACTGAACGGTGTTATGAAACTCAGAAAACGCCTGCTGCTGCTGCCTGTACTGCTTTCCGCGCTGGTCGGAGGGGTCGTTGGCTGGCGCTGGTGGCATAAAAAAGGACATCCCGTGAAACCTGAAACGATGAGGGCGGGTCACGCAATGCTTAAGCCCACGCCCCTACCCGGCATAGTAGGAGGAAGTGTTAAGGTTGCGGAACAACCGTCACCTGCCGCCACACTAAAGCGCCGCGTGGCGATAATTTCCCCTTATCTGCCTTTGCTCCGGCTGGCTGCGCTGCCTCTTATCTTCTGGCTGGCTTATGAAGCGCAGCAGCGATTTGACCGGATGCTGGATGGGGGATTTTACTGGCTGGCGGCGGCGGGGGCGGTGCTGCTGCTTATAACACCACGTTTGCCTGCCGGACTCCCAAAAGCCGCCGTAAACCTCAACCTTGCAGGGAAAAAGCGGCTTATCGTGGGTGGGGCGGTCTGGCTGGTAGGAACGGGGCTGTTAAGTTATGCCGCGTTGCTGTTTTTAAACTTGCAGGAAGGCCAGATTCCCAATGCCCGCCCCTGGAATTTTTATGCTGCTGGACTGGTACTGTGGATGGCGGGCGGGCTGATTCTCACACGCTCTCAATACCCGCGTCTGGCAGGGGTAAGCGTCTGGCTGCCGACGCTGGTGTTTGCGCTGGCGGCAGTTTTGCGGCTGTACGATTTTGAGAGTCAGCCGCCGGGCATCTGGTTTGATGAAGCGATTAATGGGCTGGAAGCCCGGAAAATCCTGCATTTTGCCGATTACCGTCCCATTTTTGTGCCAAATATCACCGCGCCGCATCTGGCCTTATATGCGATTGGCCTGAAAGTATTTGGGGAAACGAGCATCACCGGCCCGCGTCTGTGGAGCGCCTTTTTTGGCATCGGGACGGCGGTGCTGGCGTTTCTGGTCGGCAGGCAGATTCGCGGGCCGTATTTTGGGCTGCTGTTTGCCCTGATGATGGCGGTCATGCGCTGGTCAATCAACTTTAGCCGAATCGCTATGACGGGCGTCGAAGTGGGGTTTTTTACCCTGCTGGCGCTGTATTTTACGATTCGGCTGGTGCGCTACGGCCAACTGCGGGATGCTCTATTGCTTGGGCTGTCGATAGGCGCGGGGCTGTGGTTTTATTCCGCCTTTCGTGTGCTGATGTTTACCGTCGTGCTGTATGGGATTCTGGCGTGGCGGCGCTGGCCGTCCTGGAAAGCCGTGCTGCTGGCGGCGGTGATTGGACTCACGGTGCTGGCGGTGATTTTCCCCCTGCTCACCTACGCCAAAATTAATCCCGATACCTTTTTTGAACGCACACGCGGCGTCACGATTTTTAGCGAAAAAGCCCGCGACCCCGGACGCTCCTTTGAAGATGCTTTTCGCTCTAACCTGAAGGTTCATGCCCGCATGTTTCATCTGTTTGGGGATAGAAATGGGCGGCATAATGACCCCGGTGAGCCGATGCTTGACCCCTATACCGGACTGCTGTTCGGAATCGGGCTGGTGCTGGCTGTGCGCTTTATTGATCAACCGGAGACGATTTTTTTTGCTGCGCTGCTGGCGGCGGGGCTTTCCGGCGGCGTGCTGACCTTTGAATTTGAAGCCCCTCAAGCCTTACGTTCGATTGGTGTGCTGCCTGCGATAGGGTATTTTGCAGCACTGGCCGCCTGGTCAATCGGGTACACGGTCTATCGTTCGCTAGAAAAATGGCCGCAGGTGAGCAAACCCGTTTTACTGGGTGCGGGTGGGGTGCTGGCGCTGCTGGTCACACAGGCCAATTTCACAGCTTATTTTGAAAAACAGCGCCGTGATTTTGCCAGTTTTTACGACTTTACCATCAGCGAAACCCTGATGGGCAAATATGCCGCGAAACAGCCCGCCGACACTCGATTTTATGTTGCACCTCTGCTGGCATATTATCCGATTGGCGAATTTGTAGATGCCCAGCCGGAAAAATGGACTCCGCTGCCCGTGCCGGATGCTTTCCCTCTGCGAATCGCGCCCGACCATCCGGTGACTGCCTTTTTGCATTTCCTGGATGTGGAACAGTTTAAATATGCTCAGGAAATTTATCCACACGGGCAGTTTATTACGGTTCGCCCATCGGATTATGGGGTGGATGAGCCGGAATTTTTTCCCGTGCTGTTTTATATAGTGTCCTTGCAGCCGGAAGATCTAGCTTCAGTGCAGGGATGGGTAGAGCAGGGGGAAACGGCGGAAGGGTATCTTTACGCACCTTATTCTGGCGAGTATCGATTCTGGTTTGAAAAAGGCACAACGCTGACGGTCAACGGTCAGGTGATTACCGAAAGCGGGAAAGCGGTCACGCTGCCCGATGGCAATCTGGCTTTTCAAATGCAGCCGGCGGGCGCGGTGGAATGGATTACACCGGATGATGACCGCCGCCGCCTCATCCCCAAACATCAGTTTTATCATGAACCCGTGAACGGACACGGCTTGCTGGCGGAGTTTTATCCCAATCTGGATTGGCAGGGAACACCGATTCGCCGCAGCATCCAGCCGGATATTTATTGGCGGATGCACGTTTTACCCCTGCCGCACCCCTTCAGCATCCGATGGACAGGTACGCTTATTGTTCCAGAAACAGGGGACTATCAATTTGAACTCAATGCTGCCCCGTATGGCGAACTGTATATTGATGGGGTAGAAGTTACCCGCACGGTGGTTGAACGCCGCCCCTCAAAGGGTCGTCTCCATCTGGAGGCAGGCGAACATCGGATTGAGGTCAAATTCCGCGATAACGAAGGGCATTCCGGTGTATTCCTCTCGTGGATTACCCCCGGCAGCCAGCAACTTGAGCCTGTTCCCCGCGACCAATTTCGGCCAGAATAGGGGAAAAGGGCGGTACGCCCGATTCCCGCCCTTTTGGGCAGGCATCGTTCGCTGAAGCTCACTTGTTCCTGCCCCTACGGAAACCACCAAAGGGTTGGGTCTTAAGCCCAGCGTTGCCTATTCATTGCTAAAGCGTCCTGGGAACGCATATTGTCTTCTCTGGAAAATTCACAAAGAATTAATATTATAAGTGAACGTTTAGGTTCTCAATTCTTTTTAAACTCTCTATAATGACGGTAACGATAGCAGTGGAGAAAAGCGCTTTGAGTTCAAGTATTGTATGTCCGGTCTGCCACACGCTGCATCATGCTGAAGCCAGCTACTGTCCGGTGTGCAGCAGCCCGAACCCACGCCTGAATGCCACTGAAATGCTGAAAATCACCAATAATCAGGGCTACATTATTAACGTGGGCGAGTCGACCTTTGACTACAAACACATGCTGCGCCTGCATCTGGTGGAAGCCGACAAAAAAATAGAGGTTAACTTTGACAAATATCTCATGTTGGGGCGCGAATCGCTCGACCATGAGCCGCATCTCAATTTTGAAAATCAGGGCGGACGGGATGCCGGAATCTCACGCCGTCATGCCCGCCTGATTCGCCATCCATTTTCGCTGATTTGTCAGGATTTAAACAGCACCAACGGCACGTTTATTAATGGTGAACGATTAGAGCCGAATAAACCCGCCCTGCTGCGGGATGGTGACGAATTGACTCTTGGCACGATGAAAATTCGAGTCAATTTTATTCTCGCCCAATCGTGACGAGTGTCCAGCACAATGACCTTACGCTGGAACAAACCATTTTTTATGCTTTTTCGGGCGGGACAGGCGCTATCGGCTGATGCGCCTGCATTTTGCCGCCGAAATTGTGCTTGAATTGGCCTATCAACAGGCCGACTCGATTCAAAAAATCGGGGCGCATATCGCTCAGGACAAAGCCGCTGCATTAATTGAAGCCAATCTCGACATCCTCAGCACCTTCAGCGACCCCGAAAACGAAAAAAGAACATGGGCAAAGAACGAATCGAAATTTACGCCCCCTGAAATCAGGCTGCCCTGCCTGCCTTTTTAAGGGCGTACAGCGCATCAAAGGTCACAAACGGGTTCATTTTTTTCTGGCTGACACCGCCCCAATCCACCAGCGAACGCCTGCTGGCGGATTTAGTGGATACCGTGTAAAACCTTTGCTCCGCCGGAAAACCCCCATCCGGCAGCCGTTTAGACTGCACAAGCTGAAGGGCTTCTTCGGTGCGGGGGTCGCAAATAAGCCCTGCCTCCGCCAACACTTTCAGCGCGAACAAAATATCGTAGTGCCAGTAGCTGGGATAATGCAGCAGCAGAAATTCCGACTGAATAATGCTGCCATCGGTCAGGCGGCGGAACAGACGGCGTTTTAGGAAAACTGCGGCGGCGCGCCGTACCGCTTCCTGTATCTCTGGATGAGTCTGGCTGTAAAGTGCCAGCGCCCGCAGGGGGGTGATGGTTTCGTGGAAAGAAGCGACCACCGTTTCAGGATTTTTATCGCAGTTCCAGCCGCCATCCGGCCACTGCCAGTCCAGCAGCCGATGTGCCAGTTCATCCGTCCGGTCATCGGCAAGGCCAAGTTTCAGCAGGGCATATACCGCGTTGGCTTCAATGGAGGCGCACATTCGCACCCGCCCGTTGATCGTTTTCCGTTTGATGGACTGCACATGGTCTTTTGAAAACAGATAGTCATAGACCTGTTCGCGCAGGGGAATCAGGGAAGCATCTTCGGCAGGATATTCCAGTTCGGCCAGCATCACCAGGACCCAGTGAGCGCCGCACCATTTTTGATAGGGATGGTGCGGCAGTTTGCCATCGGTATCGCGTTCCGACAGCAGTTTTTGAACGCGCGGGCTGGATTGAATTTTTTGCTGCTGAATGGAAGAAGGGGTTTCGTCACATAGATATATACGGGTTTTATAGACAAGCGAAGGGTCATCCGACTCCAGCAATTTTTCGAGTATCATTTAAAAATGTCCTTTACTGCAAGTTTAAAATCTGGCAGCACCGTGCCGCCGTCGAGTGTGCCATCCTCATGAATGACCTGCACGGGCTGACCGGAAACATAGACTTCAACCACTTTGATGTCGGGTCTGACCAGCCAGACTACTGTTCCGGCGGCCAGATAATTGACCACTTTAATACGGGTATTATGGAGTAAATCGGAAGGTGACATGACCTCAATTGCTAAATCGGGAGCAAGTGGGTTATAAGTTTCGGTGGAAGGCTCAGGCTGTCGCTGTTTGGAGATAAAACCGACATCGGGAGCGTACCGTTCGCCGGAAACCTGATAACCCCCGTCTGCGCCCGTTGCGTACCCTATGTCATTCTGGCTTAAGTACCAGACAATGGCCGCCCCAATGAGCAGCGCAATCCGGGAAGT
The DNA here is from genome assembly GCA_964557285.1 of uncultured Anaerolineae bacterium. GTDB lineage: Bacteria > Chloroflexota > Anaerolineae > Aggregatilineales > J027 > SB15. The sequence continues at coordinate 8,358 of CAZKZS010000137.1, forward strand.
CACCATATTGGTAGGCACTTCGACAATCTCCCCCCCAATCCATTCAAATTTTTTATCTGCGTTTTCTGGCAGCCTGATGAATTTTTCAAACGCTTCTACCGTTGTTTGTTTGGCATCCACAACCATAGGCTGCTCCTTTTACTTTTCAAAAATCTGTTTGACGGCAAGCTGGAATCCTGGCAGCACCGTGCCGCCGTCAAGCGTGCCATCTTCATGAATGACCTGCACGGGCTGACCGGAAACATAGACTTCAACGGTTTTTTGTTCGGGATCAACGACCCATACGACTGTTCCCACCGCCAGATAGTTGATAATTTTGATTCGTAAGGGAGTTTCTTTGTCGGTTGGGGAAATCACTTCAACGGCGAGTTCCGGCGGCACGGAGTTATACCCCTGTTTGTCCAATTCCGGCTGGCGTTCCTCAGAAAGGTAGGCTACGTCCGGCGCATACCGTTCGCCTGCCACCTGATAACCACCGTCTGCGCCCGTGATATGGCCTTTTAATTGGTTCTGGTAGAGATGAAGTTTGATGAAAAACGCAACGTTGCCAGCTAGTTCAGATAAATAAGCATTAACTGGTGTTTCGACAATCTGCCCACCTACAAATTCCAGACGGTTATCCGCATTTTCCGGCAAATTGACCCAAGCATCAAATTCCTCAACGGTTATCCGTTTAGTATCTACAAGCATCGTTGGGTTGTTGCTCCATGTTTCTCCACTTTTAGTATACCTTAGGTACGGTTGCCGGATTCGAGAAACCTGCCTATGATTGAATACAACTATGGGGGATGTTGTTGATGCGGCGGGTCATACTAACACATGATTGGATGGGACACTCCGAATTTGCCTGGTATCCCTATATTAAGGAAACCCTGGAACAGCGCGGTTTCCGGGTGCTGATTCCCACGCTGCCCCATGCCGACCTGCCCGACCCCGACGAATGGCTGGAAATGCTGTCTGAAACCATCGGGACGCCGGGGAAGCAGCTTACCCTGATCGGACATGGGTTGGGGGGAGCGACCATTTTGCGGTATCTGGAAAAAGCCCCGCAGCCTGTGGGAGATGTGATTCTGGTGGGCTGTGCGATTGGCAGTCTCGGCCATGCAGAAATCGAGGCATTTTACGACCCCCCATTTGATTTCCCCAGAATCCGGCAGCGTGCCAAAAGTTTCACCGCGTTTTATTCCGACCACGATTCTCAGATGTTTAAACAGGCGGCGCTGGTGTTCAAACGACTTCATGCCGATGTGATTATCCAGCCGGAGCAGGCCACTTTTACCGCCTCTCGTTTCCCTGAACTGGTGACAACCCTTTTAAAGCTGGTGTATGGCGATAAAAAAAACCGAAAGTAGCTGCTTGATTCCCCTGTATTTGTGAACTAGAGTAGGGGCGTCAAAACGTCTACAGGGAATTTGCATGTCCATCCAGCTTATTGCCATTGATTTAGATGGAACGCTGCTAAACAGCCAGCATCAGCTTACCCCGCGCACCCGTACCGTTCTGCAAGAGGCTGTCCGGCAGGGGATTCAGGTAGTGGTAGCGACAGGCCGCACCCGCAGCGCTCCGACGGCTGGCCGTATTATTCAGGAACTTGGCCTGACTTCCCCCGGAATTTTTTCTCAGGGCTTGATGATTCACAATGCCGATGGGTCGGTTCGGTTTCAGCAGACGATTTCCACCGAACGGGCAGCAGAAGTCATCCGTTTTTCGGAAGCCAACCGCCTTCATTATTACGGCGCAAGCGGCGCGACTTTGTTTATGCAGCCGAACAATCCTTTTGTGGTAGCGATGCTGGAACGTTATCACGAACCGTCGCCGCGTGAAGTGCCTTCCCTGCTGCACATTCTGGACTCACATCCTATCAACAAATTTGTGTTCATCGAAGAACCGGAACGACTGGCCGCCCTGCGTAATTTTTTGCTGCCGCAGCTTGTGGACGGGGAAAATTTGTTTGCCAGCGCGCCGGAATTTCTGGAATTTGTTCCGGCGGGCGCGTCCAAAGGGGCGGCGCTGGCGCGTCTAATTGAAGAACTGAACATCCCCCGCGAGTCCGTGCTTGCGCTGGGAGACGCAGAAAACGATATTGAAATGCTGCAAGTGGCTGGAATTGGGGTGGCAATGGGCAACGCGATGCCCCGCGTCAAAGAAATTGCCGATTACATCACGCTGAGCAACGATGAGGACGGCGCAGCAGAAGCCATCGAACGTTTTGCGCTGACCTCATGATATAATGAAGGGTGTGCGGTTCTTCTGAGGATACCATGCAGCCTATCCAGACGGTTAAAAATCAATATCGTGGGATCAATGCCCATCTCCACAGCTATTGGCAGGGAGTAGCCCAGTGGAACAACTTTCATAACGCTTACATCAGTTCCCTGATGGCTGCTCTCAAAAAGCAGCTTTTGCCAATGGGATATACTGCTTTTATGGAAGATTCCATTCAAATTCGTCGCACGGATGAATACCAGCGCCGCCCTATTAGTGAGAAGCCTTATTCAGCAGTGGTAATCCAGAAACACGGCCACCAGCCCGTTGCGTGGATTGAACTGCTTTCCCCCTCTAACAAACGTCCCGGAGATGATGCGCTGGTGTACCTGAGCAAACGGGAGGATTTGCTGGACAGTGGGATAGTGCTGGTCGAACTGGATTATTTACATGAAACCCCGCCCACGCTGCCGCGTATTCCTAACTACAGCCGCCTTCGCAGCGCTCCCGCCCGGCCTTACCGCATTGTGGTCTTTGAGCCGCGCCCTCAGATTGACGAGGGATGGGTATCTATTAACGAGTTTGAGGTTGATGAGCCGATTCCTACGGTGACTATTCCTCTCAACGCGGGCGAATTTCTGACTTTCGATTTTGGGCAGCCCTACCAGAAGCTGTATGAGGATATGTTGTACGGGTTAGACCCGAATATTGTGGATTATCGCCAGCTACCCGTTCATTTTGACCGCTACAGCCCTACCGACCAACTGCGAATCCTGACCCGAATGCTGACGGTCATTGCAGCCGAAAAAGAAGGGGTAGATTTAGAACAGACGCCGTTGCCCCTCATTGAACCCCCTGCCTCCATCGAAGCGGCACTTGCGCTGCTGGAAACTCGCTAAAACCAGATTTTTTCAATACCCGGAATCGGTTCTCCTGCGTAGGCCAGAATAATCTGGTCACGGGGGACGCCGCGCTGTATGAGAGCATCTGCTAAGGGTCTGTCTGTCCTATCTTCCTCAATGATAATTTTATCATCCGCGATTCGTGCCAGCACCACAACCCCTGCTGGTCGATTCTTTTCCGGGTGGCGAACTGCGTTGACCGCATAGGTCTGCCGTTCATCATCTAAAATAGCGAATAGACGAATATTCGCACCCCGCCCTGAACCCGCATAACCAGCCACCTCTTCACGGAGAATGTCTTTTAAGTTGTCCATTCTATAATTTCCTCCGAGAGCAAATCGACTACTACTAAGGGAGTGTCAAAAAGCATGTTCCTCACCCCCGGCCCGCGTTCGCGTCCCACTGCTGCGCGGGGCGAGGGGAGCAAA
>CAZKZS010000138.1:0-5519 GCA_964557285.1 uncultured Anaerolineae bacterium
CAGCAGCCCGTGACCGTGCCGCCCGTATGGGATATGAAAGTATCGTGACGCTGGTGGATGCGCCTGTGCTGGCGCTGCTGAAAGACGCGGAATCGGTTGCCCCGTCACGCTGGCTCTATGCAAAACCCTGAGAGTTGATAAATACGGCACTCGGCGTTAGATTTATCTGGCTTTTTAACGAGCTTATGAGGGAATTGTGACCACATCTCTGGATAATCTATTTGTATTTGCAGGGGAATCGAACAAGGAACTTGCCCGCGCGGTTTGTCAATATGCAGGCGTGCCTTTAAAAGCCAATGAAATCCGCCGCTTTAGCAACGATAACCTCTGGATACAACTGGGGGAAAGTGTGCGGGGCAAAGATGTTTATATTATCCAATCCCTGTCTGAACCCGTCAGCGACCACCTGATGGAAATGTTGATGATGCTGAATGTGGCACGGGTTGGCGATGCGCGGCGGGTAACGGCGGTTATTCCGTATTATTCCTATGCCCGTTCCGACAAAAAGGATGCGCCGCGTGTGTGTATTACGGCGCGGCTGGTGGCCGATTTGATTCAATCCTCCGGTGCAGACCGGGTAATTACCATGATGCTTCATTCGGAGCAGGTGCATGGCTTTTTCAGCATCCCGCTTGACCATCTGACCAGCCAATCGGTGTTTGTAGAGCATTTCAAAAAATATAATGATGGGCAGACTGTACTGATATCGCCGGATGAAGGCTTTGCCAAAGAAACGGTGCGGTTGGCACGGGCGCTCAAACTGCCTGTTTCTATCGGCACAAAAGTCCGGCTGGGCGACGCTGAAGTGCGAATTGATGCTATTCTGGGCAGCGGCAACATCAAAAAGCGGGCGATTGTGATTGACGATGAAATTGCAACCGGCAATTCAATGATTAAGGTCATGCAGGCACTGCGAGAACACGGCACAGAAGAATTTATTCTGGCCTGCACACACGGCGTGTTTACCAAAAATGCGCTGGAACGGCTGCAACAGATTCCCGATGTGGTGGATATTGTGACTACCGACACGGTTGAAATTGGCAGCCATAAAAAGCAGGGCGCCAGCAAACTTTCGGTGCTTTCTATTGCTCAGGTGCTTGGAGAAGCCATTATCCGCAATCATAAAGGCGAGTCGATGGGCAGCCTGTTTACCTTCTGGCCGGGGGAGTAAATTTTAATGACCGTAACCGTTCGCAGGGTGGAAACGAAGGCGGATTTTAAGGTCTTTTTTGAGTTCCCCTGGCTGCTCTATAAAAATGACCCAAACTGGGTGCCGGAACTCCCCTCCCTGCGGCGTAACACGTTGAACAAAAAAAAACATGCTGCCTGGGAATACATGGAAGGGGATTATTTTGTAGCCTTCCGGAACGGCCAGCCTGCCGCAACTATCGCCGCTTTTGTGAATCATCGTCACAATGAAGTTCACGGGGAAAATATCGGGTTTTTTGGTTTTTTTGAATGTGTGAACGATGCTGAGGTTGCCAGCGCATTGTTTAACACTGCCGACTCCTACCTGCGGGATAAAAAAGTAGAAGCGGTGCGCGGGCCGGCCAGTTTCACCTCCAATGAAATTTACGGGCTGCTAGTCGAAAATTTTGACTTGCCACCCACGATTTTGATGCCCCATAACCCGCCCTACTACATGCAGTTGATTGAAGGGTGCGGTTATCAAAAGGTGATGGATTTGTATGCGTGGATAGCCCGCAAATCGGACTTCAGCCAGCGTAACGAGCAGATTATTCCTGAGCGTTTACTACGGGTAACGCGGCAGAATATGGAACGGCGCGGCATTACCCTGCGTACTTTTGACATGAAAAACAAAAAACGGGATTTCCAACTGCTGCGTCAGCTTTATAACGAAGCGTGGGAGAAAAACTGGGGCTTTGTCCCCATGACGGAGCGCGAGTTAGATAACCTGGTGCGAGATTTAGGTCAACTGCTGGACTCGGAATACGCGGTGCTGGCCTATGTACGGGGCGAACTGGCCGGATTCCTGCTGGCTGTACCAGATTTTAACCAGATTCTGAAACATGTGAATCCTCACCCGGGAGTGCCGGAAATCTGGTGGCTGTTAAAAACCCTCTGGCACTGGAAGATTCGCCCCAAAGCCACCGGCTTACGGATTCCGTTGATGGGGGTGAAAGAAGAATTTCGCGGGCTGGGTGTGGAAGCGGCCATGTTTCTGGAAACAGGTCAAAAAATCCTGAGCCGCAGTCCCTATACCAGTGTAGAAGGAAGTTGGGTGCTGGAAACCAACCAGCCAACCAATCAACTGCTGATGAAAACTGGTCTGGAAAACTATCGCCGCTATCGTGTATATCAAAAACCGCTTTGAAGATGAGGCCCATGGGAAAGATACTCATTATCGACGACGAACCAGCAACTGTAGAAATGCTCTCCGTTTTTCTGTCGCTGAACGGTTACGAAGGGGTAGGCGCGTACAATGGCACAGAAGGGCTGATTCTTCTGGAAGCGGAACAGCCGGATATGCTCATTGTCGATTTAATGATGCCGGACATTCAGGGTTTTGAGGTCTGTGTGGAAGTGCGTAAAAAAGCCTCCTTCAGCCGAACGCCCATTTTGATTATTTCGGCGCGTACCGACCAGGAATCGATTCGCAGAGCCTACGACTGCGGCGCGAATGGATATTTGACCAAACCCATCAAAAATCTGGGAGATTTACTGGGCGAAATCCAGCGTTTGATGGGCTAATGGGCGGCCAGATTTTTAAGCGCTTCACTGACCGCATCTTCCGCCGACATCCCGTTGAGAACAGCCGCGAAAGCCGTCTGAAGCTGCACGGCGGCGGGATTGTTGCGCTGTTCGATGGGCAGGATGAGGCTTTCTGGCAGCCACGCGATCACCTGCCGCGTATAAGCATCATTTGACCAGATCCGCAGGGCGGGCGCTAACGACGGCAAAATAGAAATCGCTTCGCTAAATTCGGCCTGCTGGTCAGCCCGCATCATCCACTTTAAAAATTCAAGCGCCCCGTTTTGCTGTTCCGGGTTGCCCGTTGTTAATACCCATATCCATCCGTCCAGCAGGGTCAAAGCACCCGATTCCAGCGTCGGAAGAGCGGCAAAAGCGACATTTTGCAAACTGTTTTGACGCTGCAAAAAATCGGTTGAACTAACCACTGCAAGCGGCGCATCCCCCTGAGCAAAACGCGACCAGTAATCGGCAGCCAGGTCATAACCCAGAATTTCCGGACTGAAAATGCCCCCCTGCCTTCCCGTTTCATAAAATGAGAGAACTTTTTGCAGGGGGATTTCATCCAGCACAGGAATCCCACTTTCATCCACCAGCCGCCCGCCTTCCGCAAGATACTGCCCCAGGATGACATTGTTAACAGATTGATTCGGCAGCAGCCCGCCCGGAAGCAAAAAACCGGAATTACCGTTCAGCACATCGGCATAGGTGGCGGGCGCGGAGTCAAATGCCGAAGTCCGAAAAGCCACATGGTCGATTCGCAGCAGATAGGGCAGCCCATACAGCCTACCCTCTATTTGCCCCAGAGTCAGCGTATTGGGCAGCAGGTCATCTCGAATCGTGTCCGGCACCCAGTCGTCTATCGGGCGGGCGATACCGTTCTGGACGACCTGTACCAGGTCATCCCGGCGCAGGAGAACCAAATCCGGAATCGCGCCGGGGGCAACTTCTTCGGCAGCCAGCAGCGTGGAAAGGATGCTGCCCTGCCCTTCGCTGCGCTTCAGACGCACTTCCGCCCGAATGAGGGGATGCGCGTTATTAAATTCCTCAAATTGAGTTTCTAAAATATCAACGGCTTTTTGATTCTCAGTATTGTACAGGGCGTCCGGCCACCAGACCCGCACCGTGATGGGGTCGGGCTGCGGTGTTGTATCCTGTGCGGACACGCCCATCATCCCGACCCAAAAGCCCACCGCCAGAATCAGCCGTACATATCGCCCCATGCGTTTTCCCTATCTCACACAGGATGGATTATAACAGAGTTTAAAAACTGTCCCTATTTCGGCTGGAGCATATTTATATTACATATAACATTTTTTTTCATGTACTATGTCACTATGAATAATATTGTATCGGCTTAAAATTTTCGTAGGTAAATTGAGGGGGAACTCATGTCATATTCACTACAAGCTCTACCCAACGAGCCAATTATTTATCTCACTGTCTCTGAAAACTATGACCCAATCAAAGAAATGAGACAAATCGGAGAAGAACTTATACAACTCCTGAACACTCAACCTGCGCCCTGTTACTTCATAGATGATATTTCCAAAGCAAAGTTTAACTTTGAAGCAATTGTCGTCAGCGCCAATTACGTGACGCGCGAAGAAAATGCTCCACTGCAGCATCCCAATATCTACAAAGTCTTATTTATAGCCACAAACGAGGGAGCTAAAACAATTGCACGTGGCTTGACCACCACCACCTTTGGAAATGTCCCTTTAGAAATCTTTGATACGGTAGAAGAAGCGTTCGCTTACGCGCGTGCCGGAAAATAAATGTGAAAGTGGGGCAGCTTTGCCCCACTTCTTCTAAATTGTGGCTACTTGAAGTTTTTTTCGCCCGCTTCAATCCGCACCTTGAGGCGATTTTCTGCGGGGGGAATGGGGCAGCTATAATGGTCGTTATAAGCACAGTAGGGGGAATAGGCCAGATTAAAATCTACCCGAAACAGGCCATCCCCTAAGGATTCCGGATCAAGATACCGTCCCGCGCCATAACTTTCCTTCCCCGATGTGGCGTCCATAAAGGGCAGAAAAAAATAACCCTGCTGTGGGCTAAAATAAAGCGTTAGCTCCACAGGCTCATCGTTGACTTCAAAAGCCAGTTTACCCCAGCGCTGGAACGTGCGTAAATCGCCCGTGCTGGTCGGCATCTGAATCTCCTGTTTTTCAGGAAATTCTTCCGCCTGAATTTCGAGCGCCAGATTCTCATCGGGAGGGAAGTAGTTTAATCCGGCAAAATTTTGTTTCTGTTCCGGCAGCAACGGCGAGTGCGGGCTGGTACGGAAAAACTCGTCTTTGTCCCTGCGGAAACGTTCATAGACATTCATCAGTTTTATCTCCTGATAGCTTACGAGCCAATGGCTTCTTCCACAGCCGCCTGCAATTCGCCAGCGTTGTTCAGACGGCGGCCATTGACAAAAAAGGTCGGAACACCGGGTAAATTGATGTTGTCCCCATAGTCATTCCAGTATTTAACCGTGCGGCGGTGAGTCTGATTTTCAAGGCAGGCTTGCAGCGCATCGGCATCTAATCCATTTTCTTCTGCCAGCATTACATACGGCGAAATTTCGGTGTAAGCGCGAAAATCCGCATTGGACAGATTATATAAGGCGTTGTGGAATGTCCAAAAAGCGTTATCTCCCTGGTCTAAGGCACACTGGGCGGCTTCAGCAGCAAGAGGATCATGTTTGACGCGAATCGGGTAATTGCGGAAGGTAAAACTGACCTCATCCCCGTATAGTTCCAGAATATCCTCCACAATGCCGCTTTGATGGGTGCGGCGGCAGGTCACACAGCCATACG
>CAZKZS010000138.1:5529-11801 GCA_964557285.1 uncultured Anaerolineae bacterium
TTGGGACCCTGCACCGCTTCTCGTTCTAAACGGGTTTCCGAAACCTCTGGTGAAGAATCTAGAGAGGCATAGACCACCCCTCCGATAAAGACAGCGACGATAAGCGCTATTGCCCCAAAAAAATACAAATTAAAGCGGGGTGCAAAAGGCTTTTCGGATGGGTAAATGGGTGTGTTATCCATCATTTATTTTCCCTATGAAACAAAAACGCCAGCACAAACTGGCGGGTGAGGCGGAGAGAGTGGGATTCGAACCCACGGTAACTCGTACAAGTTACAACGGTTTTCGAGACCGCCCCATTCGTCCACTCTGGCATCTCTCCGTATAGATGTATTCAGTTGAAATGTTCTTACCGCAGACCCGCAAAAAATTTTTGCATTTCTGCGGCGGCTTCGTCATTTAGCACACCGGAACGCACCACGACATGATGCGGCAGCCCCGGATAATCCAGCAAATTGATGATGCTGCCACCAGCGCCCGCTTTGTCATCGTGGGCGGCATAGACCAGCCGTTTGAGCCGTGCCTGTACCATCGCGCCCGCACACATGACACACGGTTCTAAGGTGCAGTACAGGGTGACTTCATCCAGCCGCCATTTGCCAAGTACCTGTGCCGCCTCTCGCATGGCGACCATTTCCGCGTGAGCGGTGGGGTCAAGGTCAACTTCGCGGCGGTTGTGTCCCCGGCCGATAACTGTGCCGTTATACACAATTACCGCGCCAACCGGAACATCCCCATGCGCCGGAGCGAGTTTTGCTTCTTCCAGCGCCGCCAGCATCCAGCGCACATCGTCAAGCATTATAACAGCCGTTGAACCAATTGAGAAGGTGCGATTAGGGCGCGGTCTGCGCCCTGATTTTTAGTGTGCTGCTTCGGTAGCTTCCTGAGTGGGAGATTCTTCAGCGTGTTCTTCGGTAGATTCGCCCTCTTCAGAATGTTCTTCCGCAGATTCCCCTTCCTCAGTATGCTCTTCTTCACCAGTTTCTTCTTCGTGATCGCCTTCACCATGCTCAACGGGTTCTTGCACCCCGTACAGGCAGCCGCGTTCATTGTCATAGAGATTTGTGTCGGCAGAATCATTGGGATTGGGTTTACATCCACTCACATCACTGGGCGGGTCATCGGTACAGGCCGCCAGCAGCAGCGCAAAAATCACCACAATTATCACACTCAGCGCGTTACGACGCATCAGACTCATACTCCTTTATCAGAATTTTGGGCTATTATAGCGGCAACCACCCTCTCCGCTATATATTAATCATGTGGCCTTCCAACCCGTGCGCCGCTTCCTTCAGCGTTTCGCTCAGGGTCGGATGGGCATGGACGTTGCGGGCAATTTCTTCCGGTGTCAGTTCGGCATACTGCGCGAGTGTCAGTTCGGGCAGCAGTTCGGTCACATCCGGCCCAATCATGTGAGCGCCCAGAATTTCCCCGTATTTTTTATCCGAAATGAGTTTGACAAATCCGGTGGTTTCACCCAACCCGTGCGCCTTCCCATTTGCCATAAAGGGGAATTTTGCCACATTGATGTCATAGCCTAACTCTTTGGCCTGCTGTTCCGTGTACCCAAAACTGGCAACCTGCGGCTGGCAGTAGGTAGCACGCGGCATCATGGCGTAATTCAGGGTGATCGTTTCCGCACCTGCGATATTTTCCGCGACGATAACCCCCATCGCCTCCGCGACATGCGCCAGCATAATTTTGGCGGTCACATCACCAATCGCCCAGACACCGGAGAGATTCGTTGCCATACGTTCGTCAATTTCAATCGCGCCGCGTTCGCTGATTTTTAACCCCTTCAGATTTTCCAGTCCGTAGCCATCCAGACGCGGTTTGAATCCAATCGCCTGCATGACTTCATCGGCTTCCAGCGTTTGCTGTTTGCCATCTGCTCCGGTGAAGCTGACCTTGACTTTATCCTTCAGTTCTTCGACCTTTTCAACCTTCGCACCTGTGTAAACAGTCACGCCCATTTTTTCGTACTGTTTTTGCAGTTCGGCGGCAACTTCCGGGTCTTCGTTCGGAATCATACGCGGCATATATTCCACCAGCGTAACCTTGACCCCGTAGTTGTGCATGATATAGGCAAATTCTGAGCCAATCGCCCCCGCGCCGATGATGATAATACTGTTTGGCAGCGTTGGGCGGGTAATCACTTCCAGGTAGGTTAGTACCCGTTCGCTGACCTGGGTATTGGGCAGCAGCGCTGTTTTTGAACCTGTCGCCAGAATCAGATTTTTGGTTTTGAGGGTTTCTTTTTTGCCATCATTCAGCGTAACGTCGATGGTTTTGGCATCCTTAATCGTTCCCCAGCCCTCGTAGGTGTCAATTTTATTTTTTTTCATCAGGAATTTGACACCCTTCACGCGCCCATCGGCTACGCGGCGGCTGCGGTCAAAAGCGGCTTTGTAATCCACCTTCACGCCGCCTTCGTAGATGATGCCAAAATCTTTGGCACGGTCTTTGACAATATGGGCCAGTTCTGCATTACGTAAGAGGGCTTTAGAAGGGATACAGCCGACGTTTAAACACACGCCGCCCCACCATTCTTTTTCCACAATGGCGGTTTTTAATCCTAACTGTGCGGCACGAATGGCAGCAACGTATCCACCGGGGCCAGCCCCCAACACAATGACATCATATTCGTTTGCCATGAGAACTCCTTGCGTTTTTTGCTAAGTTTAGCGAGTTTTGGAGGCAAATCCTACACTCAGACTGGCTGGCCTTATTGCCATGAAGTACGAGCTTCTATATCCTAAATACCAGGAGGAAGCATATCATGTCCAAAATTTATAGTCTTTGCTGCCAGAAAACCCCATCCGAACAGGTTGAACCCTATCGCTACAGCCGTGAGCCTGTGGAGGGGCTTCAACTCATTGCCGGACACGGCATCGAAGGGGATTTAAAGGCAGGCCATCATCCTGACCGCCATTTAAATATCATGTCTTTTGAAACGTTAGAAAGTTTGCGGGCCGAAGGCTTCAGAACCAGCCCCGGCGAAATGGGCGAACAGGTCATCGTCAGTGAACTTCTGATTGATTCCCTGACTCCGGGGACACGGTTACAGTTTGGGAACGAGGCCGAAATTGAAATCACTAAGCCGCGCACGGGCTGTGACTGGTTTGAACTGGTACAGGGGAAATCCCCTAAACTGGCCGCGAATCGCATGGGCATGATGGCAAAGGTCGTAAAAAGCGGCCGGGTCAACGTGGGCGATTCGGTTCGCGTGCTGGAAACTGTCGCTGAATAATGCCCGTCATCAGCATCCAGAACGCTGAACATTATGTGTGGGGCGGCCAGTGTGACGGATGGCATCTCGTCAGGCTGCCCCACTTAAGTGTCATTCAGGAGCGTGTCCCGCCGGACGGTGCAGAAGTGCGGCATTTTCACACCCAATCGCACCAATTTTTCTTTGTGCTGTCCGGTCAGGCCACGTTAGAAATTAATGGACAAAAGTACCTCCTGAATCCGCACGAAGGTTTAGAAGTACCACCCCATACCCCGCACCAGATGAAAAACGAGTCCGATGAAGCGGTCATTTTTCTGGTCATCTCGCAGCCGCCCAGCCATGGGGATAAAATAACGGCATCATGAAATCCCTGTGGAATCTCATTACGGATCGTATTCACAGCCTGCCACTGGTGGTGCTGTATCTGACCGATGGCTGCAACAGCAGATGCGTCACCTGTGACATCTGGAAAAACCCCCGCCGGAACATGAGTCTGGAATTGGTTGAAGCCCTGGCGTCGAGCTTCAAGAAATTGGAGGTTCAATGGGTGCTGTTGAGTGGTGGAGAAGCCATGCAGCACCCGGAATGGCCTGCCATTGCTCGCCGTTTTCAGGCGGAAGGCGTTCACGTCATGCTGCTGACCAATGGGCTGTTCCTCAAAAAACAAATCGCTGATGTGCTGAGCAGTGTAGATGAGGTCATTGTCAGTTTGGACGGGGGGAACGCGGAAACCTATGCCCAAATTCGTGGAGTCCATGCATTTGATCTGGTCATGGAAGGCATCAGAATGGTTCGTGCAGGCGGGTTGCCCGTGACGACCCGCACGACGGTACAGCGTGCCAATTACCACGAACTCCCGCAGATTATTGAGGTGGCGCTGGCGGCGGACGTGAATCTCATCAGTTTTTTGACGGTGGATGTGAGCAACCCGTTTGCGTTTGGCCCCCGTTTTGAATCCGATTTTACGCTGATGCCGCATCAACCGCCCGCCGAAGCCCTGACACCGGACGACATCAACGAACTTGAGTCTATTCTGGACACGGTTGAAACCCGATTTGCATCGGCATTTGCTGATGGAAAAATGGCTGAACCGCCGGAAAAACTGCGCCGCATGGTGACTTACTTTCGGGCGATTGCCGGACAGAGCGATTTTGACCCGCCGCGCTGCAATGCCCCGCATATTTCCGCCGTGATTCAGGTGGACGGCACACTTCAGCCGTGTTACTTTTTGCCCGCCTGGGGCAAACTTAACGGTCGCAGGCTGCCGGAAGCCCTGAACGATGAGGAAGCAGTAGCCCTCCGCAAAGCCTATAGCACAGGCCAGCGTCCCGAATGTAAAAGCTGCGTTTGCCCACTTTATAAAGGTCCGCGTTCGCTTTTACGCATGGGAAATTCATGAGTTAAAGCTCTATCAACAGGCCGTTCTTTCGGTACACTTAATGCAGGAGGCAGCTTATGATTTTAGTGCTGGCCTTTTTCATTTGTACGATTTTTCTGTCGCGGCTGATTTTGATTATCATTGGGCGGCTGAAAGGGCCAATTATCCAGATGTTTGAACGCTATGGAGATGATGAGCCTTTTTTTTATCCCTGGCCGCAGTTTTTTTTATGGTCGGGACTCTGGCTGATTATCGCGCAGCTTTTGATAGTACACTTTATGGGAATCATGCTGCCGACTCTGTGGATAGGGGTTATTTTACTTATCATTGCATTTATATTACACCGTATGACCCCACAGGCACGAGAGTGGGAATTTTTGCGTTATTTACATCCTTTCTGGCTGCAAGATTTATGGGAGCGTACTTCCCGGCTGGAACGGCGGCGAATCGCCTATATGTGGATGCGTCTTTCGTGGAAAACTCGTTTATATTATAACAGTAGCGACCAGGCTTTTTTACATTGGGCGGATTTAATTATTATGGCGACCCTGTTTTAATGGACAACATTCAGCAGCAAATTCAGATTTTACAGGCAGACATCGCTCAGGATGAAGCTACAGTCACGGCTTTAAACGTAGAAGTCCAGGATTTACAGGCCGAATTGATAGAGTTTAAGCAGCGCTATGACAGCGCCATGAAGCCTATTTTTAACCGGATTGAAATTGCCAAAGAAGCCGTTGCCGAACTGGAAGAAAAACGCAAACAGGCGGTTTTACGCAAGGCGGGCTGGAATCCGCCGGAAGGGTATGAATCCATTGAGGAGCAGTATCGGCGGAAGTGGCAGAAACCCCGCGAAGAAGCAGCGCGGGCGGCGTCTGACCCGCATCAAGTGCCGCCTGTCATGCCGGATTTACCACCCGAACCCGTTAGCCCGGATTTAAAGAAGTTGTATCATCAACTGGCGCGGCGCTACCATCCCGATCATGCTATTAACGAAAATGACCGCAAATATCGGACAAAACTCATGGCGCAGATTAACGCGGCCTATGCGGATAAAGATTTGGGGTCGCTCAGGGCGCTGGCCGACCATCCCGAAAAAGTGAATGTTGAAGAACCGCTTGCCGTGCTTCAACTGCGCCAGCTTCAGCAAAAAAGCCGGATGCTGCGCCAGCAGATTTTTGACCTTAAACAGCAGCGCCACAGCCTGCTACACTGCGATTTAATGAAATTAAAGGTGGAGGAAACCTTGCTCCGGCGGCAGGGACGCGATTTACTCAAAGAACTGATGGCGGAATGGGAAGCCGAATATAAAACGCTGCTGCAAAAATTGTATGATTTGCGGCGCGAAGTTTCATGAATGACCCTTACATAGGGTCATTTCCTGTGATAGACTTTACGCTCTGAACGAAACGAAGTTAGGAAATTAGCTGAACATGGGAAATAGCCGACCAAAAGCAAAAACGATGCGTCGGTTTGGTGAAGTGCTTATCGCCCGCCCTAAATATCAGCGTATTGTGGATAAACGGCCTTACCCGCCCGGAATGCACGGCAAAGAAAAAGCCCTGCGCCGGGGCCGTCTAAGTGACTATGGCCTCCAGCTTACGGAAAAGCAAAAGCTGGCGTTTATCTACAACGTGGGCGAACGCCAGATGCGTCGTTATTATC
>CAZKZS010000139.1:0-11798 GCA_964557285.1 uncultured Anaerolineae bacterium
AATCCTTCCGCGAACTGGATTTTTCTCTGCGCCCCCTCAATGTATTGATTGGGGCCAACGGATCGGGGAAATCGAATTTTCTTTCAGTATTTAGGTTGATGAATCAAATCATTGAAAAACGTTTATCTTCCTATGTTGCCCGGGTAGGGGGCGCGAATAAATTATTGCATTTTGGGCAAAACGTAACCGGTGAAGTATCGATTCGATTGGATTTTGGTGATTATGGCTATGCCGTAAGGTTAATACCAACTTTTGACGACAAATTTTTCTTTGATGAGGAAACTTACTGGCATAAAAACCAGAAGGTAGCGCTTGGTGACGGGCATTTTCAAAGTTTGCTGCCCGATAAAGTGAATGGAGGAGATAAATAGGATGTCAGAACCAAAATCATGAATTCACTTCAGACTTGGAAGATTTATCATTTTAATGATACGAGCGAGACGGCTCAAATAAAGCTGACTAATAATCTCTACGATAACCATGCGTTTTATACGAATGGTGCAAATCTAGCCGCCTATCTCTACAGACTCCTTAAAACGAACCGAGAATCCTATGAAACAATTGTTAAAATAATACAAATTGTCGCTCCTTTTTTAGAAGATTTTGTTTTGGAACCCAATCCATTTAATCCTGAAACCATCCTGTTACAGTGGCGTGAAAAAAAATCCAATACCTTGTTCAATGGAAATTTTCTCTCGGATGGGACTCTGCGTTTTATTGCGCTGGCGACGTTGCTTGGGCAGCCTCATTTACCTGAACTGGTCATCATTGATGAGCCTGAATTAGGACTACATCCTCGGGCTATCCGATTATTATCTGGCATGGTTAAAAGTGCTGCTGAAAAAACCCAGGTTATTGTGTCAACACAGTCTACTACCTTTATCAATCAATTTGTTCCAGAGGATATTGTTGTTGTGGATTTAAAAGAAGGTCATTCGCTTTTTAGGCGACTCGATGAGGCTAGCCTTGCTTACTGGTTAGAGGAATACACGCTGGGTGATTTATGGGAAATGAATGTGATTGGGGGAAGGCCAGACAGAAGCCAATTTTACAGCGCTGGTTTTGAAACCCTACTTGATTCCTAAAGGGATTTATTTAATTGAAATTATTATGCCTACGAGACAGGTGACAGGGGGTATCAATTTTAGAGGGTTAATGACAAAATGCCTCCTTCAAAACATATTCTGAGGGTGATTCCTCATTACGAAAAAGTTTTACATGGCCCGTTGATTGCGGCGGAAATAGGCGTCGAAAAAATCAGAGGGGAATGTCCGCATTTTGCAGCATGGATTACACAGGTAGAGGCAGTATGACGGAAAAAATACGCATTTTGGTGGCGGATGATCATCCAGTAGTGCGCGACGGGCTGGTAGCCATGCTGGGAACACAGGCCGATTTTGAAGTGGTGGGCGAAAGTGTCACCGGACGCGAAGCCGTGGAAATGGCCGACGGGCTAAAACCGGATGTAATTTTTCTGGATTTGGAGATGCCGGAACTGGATGGGGTAGAGGCGCTGCGAAAAATGCGCCTGGCAAATCCTAAAGTCAAGGTGATTGTGTTTACGGCCTTTGATACCGATGACCGGATTCTGGCGGCGGTGCAGGCGGGCGCACAGGGCTATTTGCTGAAAGGAGCGCCACGTGAGGAGGTCTTTCAGGCGGTGCGGGTAGTACACGGCGGCGGGTCGCTGTTGCAGCCAGTGGTTGCGTCCAAACTCCTGCGACAGGTCAGCGAGACAGGGAGTGATACCCTCACCCCGCGCGAAGTTGAAGTCCTGAAACTCATGGCGCAGGGGCTGCAAAATAAAGAAATCGCGCTGAAACTGGTCATCAGCGAACGCACGGTTAAATTCCATGTCAGTTCAATTTTGAGTAAACTTGGCGCGGGAAACCGTACCGAAGCCGTCAGTCTGGCGGCACAGCGCGGATTGGTTGACCTGAATTGAGGGCTCATGACGCTGCTTCCTGAACGTTCCCGAACGATTGTGCTTCCAGTGGCTAATCCACGAACTGCGCCCCATCTGCTGCGACTGGCACAGTCGCTGGTCGATAAAGATGGGCATGTGCTGGCTGTCATGGTAACGCTGAGTGGGCCTGAGAAACAGCGTACTTCTATTGAAGAAATACAGGCGATTATTGATGAAATTTGTGATCCCGCCTGTTCAATAGAGTTTATAACGGTACAGGCGCCCAGTGTATCACGCGGGATTCTGGACGTAGTGCGGGAGCAGCGTGCCGATTTACTAATTCTGGGAGTTACCCGTCCCACACGTGGCGCGGTGGAAATCGGTTCTATTGCGGAAAATATTGTGGCGGCGGCTCCCTGTGATGTGCTGGTGTATCGTGATTCTTCACGGGACGAATTTAAACAGGTTGTCGTCTGGATCAATGGAACACGGGCAGCCCGTATCGCCAGCCAGATAGGAATCATTCTGGGGGAGAGTTTCGATGTCCCTGTAGAATGTATACTTGTTCAGGGCAGCGATCGTTCATACTGGCAGGGAATCGAGCGCATTGAAGAATCCCTTGACGGGCTACCGGGGAATGAACAGGCCAAACGAACCGTGGTTACGGCTGAGCAGCTTATTCCCGGCTTGTTGAGCCGAGTTTCTCAGGAAGATTTACTGGTAGTCGGGTTTTCCCGCCGGACAGCCCTTGAAAAATGGCTGTTTGGGGATTTTGTACGCCAACTGCTGACCCGCGCTCCTGGCCCGGTTATTCTGGCGGCGCGTTCAGGGGAAAAGCGTCTACACCAGCAGATTAATTGGGCAATACCGCGTATTACCCCGGCAGAGCAGGATGAGCTTATCCGGCAGGCCAGAGAAATGGCTTCTCCCTCTCTGGATTATCTGGTGCTGATTCTTATTTCGGCGGTGATTGCCTCCCTGGGGCTGCTGCTTAACAGCGCGGCTGTGATTATCGGGGCGATGCTGATTGCGCCCCTCATGCAACCGCTGACCTCCTTTTCCATAGGCATGACCACTGGATGGCTTGGTTTAATTCGGCGAACCCTGCTGACACTGGTGGTTGGGGCGGGGTTAGGGGTGGGCGTATCTGCCCTGCTGGGGTGGCTGCTGCCGCTGGATATTCCAACATCGGAAATGCAGTCGCGGGGGAATCCAACTCTGATCGACGCGGGGGTTGCTTTTGCGGCAGGTTTCATCGGGGCATACGCCAATGCGCGTCGTGGGATTCCGGCGGCGCTGGCGGGGGTGGCTATTGCTGCCGCATTGATGCCGCCTCTGTGTACGGTTGGGCTGGGACTGGCTTTCGGAGAAACCGATTTAGCCTTTGGATCGCTGCTGCTCTTCCTGACAAATATTGGTCTGATTATTCTGGCGGGCTGGGCTGTGTACTTTTGGCTGGGGATGCGCCCCTACCGCGAAGTTCTGAATGGGAATACATATTCCAACTCTCGGCATTATATCTCGTTTGTGGTGGTGTCCGTCCTGATGCTTCCCGTGTTATACATGCTTTACAATCTAAGCACGCAGGCCAGCGAATCCAGTGTGGTGAAGCAGGAACTTCAGGAGATTTTTCCTACCGATGAAGTTACCCAGGTCGAAATGCACACGGAAAAAACGCCTTTGCGAATCGTGGCTACGCTGCGGGTCTTGCGCGAACCGCAGCAGCTAGATGTCCAGAAAGCCGAACTTATTCTTGAAGAAGCGTTAGAAAGGGAAATTGATCTGGAAATTGTCATTGAGCGTGTGGTGAAATCTCAGACAGTAAGCAATTAGAATAAGGAATAGGTTGTATGCACCCTCCCATCAAATTGGGGCTTCTGGGGGCAGGTCTGTTTGCCCGCGATGCCCATGTCCCCAATCTACTGGCTTTGAGTCAGGTGTTTCATATCGCGGCGGTATACAGCCGCAGCGAAGACTCCGCCCGCGCCCTGACCGCCAAAATTCCCTATCCTGGTGAGGTGTATCATGATATGGAAGCGCTGCTGGCACGCGACGATATAGATGCGGTAGATATTGTGCTGCCCATTGGGGTGATGCCGTCGGCGGTAGAAATGGCGCTTCGGGCGGGCAAACATATCCTCAGCGAAAAACCTATGTCCCCAACGGTAGCGGAAGGCCGCCGCCTGCTCGAATTGTATGAAAATAGCAATAAAATCTGGATGGTGGCGGAAAACTGGCGCTACGCGGGTGCGATTCAGAAGGCCAGAGAGGTAATAGAGGATATTGGAAGGCCGCTGCTGGCAAGCTGGGCAATTCATGTGCAGATGACGCCGGAAAATAAATATTATCATACGGCCTGGCGGCGGGATGAAAGTTTCCCCGGTGGTTTTCTGTTGGATGGCGGTGTGCATCATGCGGCGGCGTGGCGGTTTTTGCTGGGCAACGTGGACAGCGTAACCGCCATCACTACCCAAATGCGCGACGATTTGCCCCCTGCCGATACGATGAGCGCGGCGCTGCAATTTCAAAGCGGCCTTCTAGCAACTTACGGAGTAACTTACGCCGGACGTGCGCCCGAAGATACGACCCTTAATATCATCGGGGAAAAGGGCGCGATTCATGTGAACCGTGACCGTCTGACCCTGATTACCCATACCAGCCGTCAGGAATTTCGATATGACCACCCGGACGGCATTTATCATCAGTTTGTGGCCTTTGCGGAAGCCCTGCTCAATAACAGGCCGCACCTCAATCCGCCACAGGAAACCTTGAAGGATGTCATGCTGGTGGAAGCCCTGCTCAAATCGGCGGAACTCAGGCAGCAGGTTCGGGTGGAATAAAGCCGCCAAATTTTCGTTCATTTTTCACGGAGTGAATGTGTTGTATGGTTTAAAATAAAAATCAACGATTTGGAGTCAGTTTTATGAAAATCGCGGTGTTTGGCACAGGGGGGGTAGGCGGATATTTTGGCGGGCGGCTGGCACAGGCAGGCGTAGATGTCACGTTTATCGCACGGGGGCAGCATTTACAGGCAATTCAGGCACAGGGGCTGCGAATCAGTAGTGACCGGGGGCAGTTTGTGATTGATCCGGCTAAAGCCACCAACAAACCGGAACAGGTCGGTGTGGTGGATGTGGTGCTGCTGGCGACCAAAGCCTGGCAGGTGGAGGATGCCGCCCATGCGATGAAGCCGATGGTAGGGGCAAAAACGATGATTGTGCCGCTTCTCAATGGCGTGGAAGCTCCCCATCAGCTTGCTGAAATTTTGGGGGAAGCCCATGTTGTCGGTGGATTCTGCCGGGTGATGAGTCAGATTGAAGCGCCGGGGAAAATTAAACAGTTTGGCCTTGAACCTTATGTTGCATTTGGGGAAATGGACAATCACCGCAGCGAACGGGTAGAACGGCTGTGGCAGGTGTTTAATGCTGCTCATGTGAAGGCCGAAATCCCACACGATATTGAAGCGGAAATGTGGCAAAAGCTGCTGTTTATTGCTTCCTTTAGTGGGGTAGGGGCGGTCACACGCGCTCCGGCGGGCATCATCCGTACCATGCCGCAGCCCCGTGAACTGCTGCTAGAGGCCATGCGCGAAGTCTACCGCGTAGCAAAGGCGCGGCAGATTGGCTTAAAAGACGACGCTGTGGAACGGGGGATGCAAACGGTGGAAGGTTTAAACGTGCTGGCAACCGCTTCTATGCAGCGTGATATTATGAACGGGCAGCCTTCCGAATTAGAAGCGCAGAACGGCGCTGTTGTGCGGTTGGGACAGGAAGTAGGCATCAATACGCCTATACACCGTTTTATTTATTACAGCTTATTGCCAAATGAGATGATGGCACGCGGGATGACCCCCATAGGGATATGATTCCCTGGTCCTTCAGGATATTTTTTGCTGTCTGTTGCTTTTGCACAAAGGAATCATTGTTTCCTGTCACAAACACTATAGAAATCTTAATCCCATGTGTGTTATGCTCAGGTAGACACTTATTTGACAGGAAATAGTGATATGTTCGATAGTGTAGCCTACATTGCTGCGACGGCAGCAGTCTGGCCTCTCATGACTATTTCTCCTTCGCGGTTAGGTGGGCTGGAACTGGCAGTGGATACCCGTGAAGTCGGGCGGCTGTATGACGGTGGGCTGCTGGTTGTCCCTGTAGGGCGGACCCTGGCACGGCTGTTGATTAAGCAGGGCAAGGCAGAAGCCCATTCCCCGAATCCTGATTCCGGCTGGGTCAGCTTTTCAGCCTATGGAAAAGCCTCCGTGCATCATGCCTTATGGCTGCTGCGCCTTGCTTATGTACGAAAACTTATGTGGATGCAGTACCACGCGCCCGAACTGGTAACACGAGTGGATGTGCTGCACGAGTTAGAACCCTTACATCTGGACCGGGAATATCTTGTTGCCTTAGCAGATGGATAAATGCAGATTAGGGCTGAAACTTCTGGGGCGGACCGTAGGGGCAGGAACAAACGAACACTGTAAGCCCCTCTCCGATTTTCGGAGAGGGGTTTGGGGTGAGGTTAAAAAGGGCGGCAACCCTCCCCGCCCCTACATGCATCTGCCTGTCTGCCCCCGTATGGGCAGCACAACGCGAAAAGTGCTGCCCTGTCCGGCGGTGCTGCTGACTTCAATCCGTCCGCCATGCGACTCGACTATTTTTTGAGCAATCGGCAGCCCCAGCCCCGTCCCACTTCCATACATTGCCCGTGCTGCGTCAGCCCGATAAAACCGTTCAAAAATGTAGGGCAAATCATCTGGTTCGATTCCTATCCCCGTATCCTGAATGGTGATAATGATGGCGTTGTCCTGATGTTCGGCCCGCAGGCTAATACTCCCGCCGGAAGGGGTGTAATTCAGGGCATTTTGTACCAGCGCCGTCAGCGCCAGGGTGATTTTTTCACTGTCGGCGGTCATCGGCGGCAGCCCTTCCGGTACGGAACTGGTCAGGCTGAGATTGCGGGTCAGGGCAACCCCTGAAAAACGCTTTTCCAGAATACGAAGAATCTGCCGGACTTCAAGCGGTTTAAGCTGATAGCTGTGTTCATTATCCAGCCGCAAAATCAGGAGCATATCTTCCACAAGCTGCTCTAAGTGGCTGGCCTGCTGCTTTAAAACCTCCAGATGACGCTGGCGTTTTTCTGCATCCTGCTGTTTTTCCAGCAGATAAATCGATGTATTAATGACGGAAATTGGATTTTTAAGGTCGTGGGACATGCTTTGAATAAATTTTTCCAGCGTTTTGATCCGTTCGTTTTGCAGGGCTAGCTGCATTTTATGGGCTTCGTTTTCTTTACGCTGGGTCACATCCCGGCTGACGAACAAAATATCGGTAGGATTACCCTGATCATCGGATAGGGGATTGGCAATGGTTTCAAACCAGATATAAGTATTGTCGGCGCGGCGGAAACGGTATTCAAAAGTGCTGGTTGTGTGGCTTTGTAGCACCCGGTCAATGTAAGCTCTGGCCTGAACAATATCGTCCCGATGCACATATTTTCCCCATATAGAATGATCCAATGGGATTGTTGGGCGTGGATGTCCGGTAACGCTCTCCAAAGAAGGGCTAATATAACGATATTTGCCATCTCTGCCCAGCAGCCCAATCACATCCTGCATGTTGTCGGTCAGCATCCGAAGCAGCTGCTCATTTTGCTGAATTTCCTGCTGGCGGTCAGTCTCCAGCACGCTCCAGTAATACGTGCTGACGATGACGGCCGTACCAATGGTTACAAAATGCAGCAGAGGGCTGGCAATAGGAACATAATCCCCGTCCAGAGCCAGCAAAGGAAAAATGAGGATGCCTGCAACAATGACACCAAACAGCCGGATGCTTGCCTGCCACGAGAGCAGCACACTGCTTGCCAGAATGGGCAGTACCAGATACCCCAACAGGCCAACCTGACCGTCATCAACAGGTTTTGGAATGGAAGCTAAAAATCCACTTAAGGAAAGCGTAAAAAGCGTTAGATAGGTGGTCAGTTGATAGTGGCGGGTACGGCTCAGGCGGTAAAGGCCCATCAGTGGGGCAACCAGTAAAACAGGAGTCAGGTTGGCTGGCGCTTTTAGGGACTCCCATGAAGAGTCGAAATAATAATTAGCCAGGATAGTGATGATAACAAGCAGGAGGATGAGTAACAGCAGGGCGGAGAGCAGTTTGGATTTGCGGCGCTGGGCATGGGAAGAAATGGGTTCAGTAGGATACAACAATAACCGGATAAGTTTGCGCCGAAAATTTGTCCCCCATGTCATGACTCATCCTTGCAAGATGAAATAGTTTTACTTTAAATATTGTAACATATTTATTCACTCAATGGCCGTAACATTATACCAAAGTATCAGGTGAAATATTGCAGGGCAAGCCGGACTCGTTCTTCAATATCTTCGGGGGCGTCGCGGGGGATAGATTGAATAGCGCTTTGCGCCTCTACAATGCTGTAGCCAAGTGCCGTCAGCGCCGCCAGCACATCCGAATCCACGTCACTGGTGATGATGGGCGCGGCATCCAATCCCAGTTTCCAGCCGATTTTGTCTTTGAGTTCAAGGACAATTTTCTGGGCGGTTTTTTTGCCAATGCCGGGAACGCGGGTCAGGACTTCGGGTGTTTCGCGGCTGACCGCCCCACGCAGTTGGTCGATGCTAAGGGTATTTAGAATCGCTACCCCCAAGCGCGGCCCCACGCCGTTGACCTTGAGTAAAATTTCAAAAATTTCACGTTCCTGGGCATCGGGGAATCCATACAGGGTGAGGGCATCTTCCCGCACAATCAGATGGGTGAACAAATCCACCTGTCCATGCTCTACTTTGTTCAGCGCGGTGCGGGTCACGTTCACCCGCAGCCCCACCCCGCCGACCATGACGGTGAGATGATGGTCGCTGCGGTCAACGACAGTTCCCTGAATCCGGTCAATCATGGCAGATAGTATACTATACTATGTGCTTTTGATACAGTAGGGGCGGGGTCTTAAGTGAAGCGTTACCCGTCCTTCCCCTCACCCTGCCTTCGGCATCCCTCTCCCACTGTTGCACGGGGAGAGGGACTTACAAGAATGGGAATCGGGTAATAATGCCCCTCCTTAAAGGAAAAATGTGAATGGACACGCGCAAACTCATCTATTTTGGGATAACAATAGCTGCCGGGCTGCTGCTGATTCTCCTGCCTGCGGCGCTGGCACGAACGATTTTTGTGGTGCTGCTGGTCGGGACGGTTGGCGCGACAGGCTGGCAATTCCTCCAGCAGGCCGATATTTCGAGTCAGTTCGGCTGGCTGAAACGCTATCGGATGCACCTGAGTTTGTTCAGTGTGAGTGCGGCGCTGAGCATGATGATCCTCTGCGCGAATGAATTCAGCCGGAATAATACCTATGAGGAATTTGAACAGACAGTTACAGTAGCCGCTCTGGGGGTGCTGGTGCTGGGTGTGGCGGCGTGGTGGTCGCCCGTACCGCTTCCCGTTCCTCCTCAGGGTCATGATTTGCTGCCGGAAAAATCTTCATGGGGACTTTTTGCTGCTGGTGCGCTGGTCATGCTGGCGCTGGCAGAAATAAACGGGCAGATGCTGGATGTGCTGCCTGTAGTGAGCATCCATCTTCAATTTTTGATGCTGGTAATGGGTATTCTGCTGCTGGTTATGGGCGCGGGGAAAGTTTCCCTCACCCTCCGGCCCCCTCTCCCATCCAGAGAGAGGGGGAACGAAAGCCCCTTCATGGGGAAGGGGTTTGGGGTGGGGGTCTGGCAGGAAATCGGACTGGTGCTGGTGATCACCCTGC
Organism: uncultured Anaerolineae bacterium; assembly: GCA_964557285.1. Classification (GTDB taxonomy): domain Bacteria; phylum Chloroflexota; class Anaerolineae; order Aggregatilineales; family J027; genus SB15. The sequence goes on from CAZKZS010000139.1 coordinate 9,674, forward strand.
TGGCGCTATTTTTACGGGGGTATCGGGCGGGCGACTGGGTGCGCGGCATGATTGATGAAGGGCATTTTCTGGCGGGGGTGAATGATATTACCTTCAACGACAAAACCCTGCTGCTGGCACAGGCCGGACCAACCCGCGCTTTTACGATTCTACATTCTTACTGGCAATATCTCAGCGCGGAAGTGTTTGGGCGGGAACTGTTTGCGCTGCGGATTGTCAGTGGCATCATCGGGGCGCTGACCGTTCCCGCGCTGTATTTGCTTGCCCGTGAGTTATTTAATAAACAAACGGCGCTGGTAGCGGCGGTGCTGCTGGCCGCTTTTCCGCCCCATGTACATTACAGCCGGATAGGGATAAATGGTGTGAGCGACCCCTTATTTGGCACGCTGGCGCTGGCATTTCTGGCACGGGGACTCCGCACCCACCGCCGTCTGGATTTTGCGCTGTCCGGTGCGGCGCTTGGCCTGACCCAGTATTTTTATGAGGGCGGGCGGCTGTTTTATCCCCTCTTGATGGCGGGCTGGCTGGTCGTGCTGGTGGTCGTATGGCGGCCGCCATTCAAAGGGCTGCTTTTGATGGTGGTGATTGGCCTGCTCATTGGCCTTCCTTTTTATTACACGGTGGAAGGGCGTCAAAATTCGGTGACCTGGCGGCTGGATCAGGTATCGCTTACCAGGGAGGAGTGGCTGAATCAGCTTGAAGTTTTTCTTAAACCGGATACACCGCCTGTTATTACTTACAATTTTACCGCCCCGTTTATGTTTTTAGTGCAAATTCGAGATAACAGCCTCTTTTACGGGGGTGAAGAACCGCTTCTGCTGATTTTTGCCGTGCCGTTTTTCCTGATGGGCATAGGGTTTGCCGTGTGGCAGTTCTGGAAACCCGCCATGATTCTGGTGCTGGCCTGGGCTTTTTTTGGCACGTTCGGCAACACTATCATGCACGAAGTTGTGTCTTTTCCGCGTTATTTGCCCGTGCTGCCCGCGCTGGTGCTGCTCACTGCTATCGGAATCACCTCTACGCTCGCACTGCTACCGTTTAAGTGGCAGTGGGCGCTGGTGAGTTTACTCCTGATAAGCATTACCCTGGCACAGGTCGATTATTATTTTTATGTCCATGCGCCTCTGCTGGTTGAACAGTCGCGGCAGGACAGCGACGCCGATGATGATGCGGTGTTTCGGGCGGCTGACCTGCCACCGGGGACGCTGGCCGTCATTTTTACGGAGCGCCCCTTTTCCTCTTTTGACCTGAGCGCGGTAATCGCGTATCTGGAATTTCATCCCAGCATCTATGTGATAGGTTTCACAGATAAAAACATCAATCCCGCCTGGTTAGGCACGCTGCCTTCTGACCGCAGCCTTGCCCTGTTTGTGGATGCTGATAATCAGGAAGCCCGCCGTATCATCGAAACCTATTATGATGTACATGAGGCGGAACTCAGCCCGTACAACATCCCGCGTAAAAACCAGATGGCAATGTATTTTGTGCCGCGTTAGCCCATTTTATCCAGAAGGGTTTGCAGCGAATTGTCCTCCACGCGGAACACTTCGCCATGCGCCGGACAAATCAGACGCGGTTTTAAATCCAGCACCCGCCGAACACTTTGTCGCAGCGCTTCTTTATCCTGTGTGACGGAATCGGGGCTGAGGCCGGGCTGCCCATCAATGTTGCCGATTAAATCTCCCGCAAACAGGACGCGCTCCCGTTCCCAGAAATAACATACGTGGTCGGAGGTGTGGCCGGGCGTCGGAATGACCCGAATCCCACCTGCTAGAGGCAGGGTTTCGTAGCCCTGAAGCACATTATCGGCCTCACTCAGGTTTTCAAATTTGGTTTGCAGCCCGCGTATGAGTTGAATCGGCGGGGAAAGGTGCTGCGGAATCGTATGGTTGCGGAGATGTTCGGCGGTTTCTTCGCTGGCATGGACTTCTGCGCCCGTTTTTTCCACCAGCTGCCCCAGACTGCCTACATGGTCGGGATCGGCATGTGTCAGCAGAATGTGACGAATATCCCGCCAGCCGCGCCCCATGCCGTTTAACACAATGCCTATCATATCCTCATGGTCGGGCATTCCGGTATCAATCAAAATAACACCGTGTTCGCTATCATCAATTAAATATCAGTA
>CAZKZS010000140.1:0-11790 GCA_964557285.1 uncultured Anaerolineae bacterium
GGATGAGAATTATCCGGCGGAAGTTACCGTCATGGGCAGTTGAATTTCAATGAAGGAAACTTTGCCATCCAGAATCGTGATTTCAGATTTATACAGCACTTCGCGGGCTTCCCCCACTTTCAGGTCATACGTTCCGGCGGGCATGTCGCCAATGACGATATTTTCCTGCCAGAAAAGATCGCTGTTAACCGCCCCGTCCGCATACGTCCAACCGGAAAAAAAACGTCCCTGCCCGATGAGTTCTACCCGCACCCCGTACACTGGATTGCCAGATGCATCAATGACCCGCGCCGCAAAAACGCCGAATCCTTCCCAGGGACGCACCCACAATTCCGGGTTATACGTGTTTTCGTAGCTGTACGGGTCGCCGATACGGACCTCTAAATGCAGATGGGGCCCAAAGGCGACCCCTTCCGAACCCACGGCAGCAATCGTATCTCCGCGTGTCACCGTGTCTCCGGTGCTGACCATCCAGCTCGAAATATGCCCGTAGAGGCTGAACAAAGGGCGTCCGTCTGGCGTCAGGGCGTTGTGCTGGATGACAACCACATTCCCATAAAAGTTAAACTGGGGGCCAAACAAAACGGTTTCATCCGATCCGGCGTAAAAAACAACCCCGTCCGCTACCGCTTGAATATGTGTGCCAAATCCGTTTTCAATATCAATCCCGTGATGGATATTTAACCCGCCGCCCGCCGTTGAGCCGTAAGCGTATCCCCGCGCCGGATAATCCAGAATATTGCCTGTGAAATCCCGAATGAACGGTCTGTCGAACCAGAAATGCCCATTTTCAACAGGCGTTGGCGAAGGGCGTGGGGTATTGGTAGGAATAGGTGTTGGGGGAGCAAGGGTAGGGGTAAAGGTGAAGGTGATTTGCGCCCCCGGCACACCCGCGACGGTAGGAAGCGGGGTGAAACTTTGGGCAGTCAGCGACGGGCTGTGCATGACAAAGGTAGCCGCCATCAGAATCGCTGCCGCCATCAGCAGCATACTTAGAACTTTCAAATTACATTCCTTCGCTTAAGCTGGTCCGTTGAAAGACAGTAGCGATAATCTGAGTGGAAAGCTGACGGGCAGCACGCACCAGATGGTTAATTTCCCCTGTGTAGCGTTGAACCAGCGCCTCATCTTTCAGCCCCATTAAATTAATGCGGACGTTTAAGGCCGCCCCTTCTATCGCCGCTAGCGCCATATGCACCCCTACGGCAGCATCAATGGAGGCATTGTGATTGCCAAATTCCGCCGCCTGCCCCAGAAGCTGCATCGCTTCATAAGACAGCCGCGCCACTTGCAGAGGCACTTCTGCCGCGTGTAACGTGGCTTTTTGGATGGCACGCGGGCGGTCAGGGTCGTCTTTGGGCAGGCGTATTGTAACCATCAGATGATTAAAGGCTTCAATATCCTCCTCAATACCGTCCAGCAGTTTATCCCGCAGCACGCCAGCCGTTGATTTGATGGCCTGCATACTACCTGCCACCTGTTCATACCCCCGTTTGCCAATGGTCAGGCCGGAAACCATTTCCGCCAGTGCTGCCGCCAGCGCCCCAGCCGACGCGGATACTGCCCCCCCGCCCGGGGTTACAGTGGACTGCGCCACTGAGTCGGTGAAGGCTATCGGGCGGTTATATTCATCAATGGTGGGCAAAACCACATGCGCCGTCGCATCGTCGGGGATGGGCGGTTCTTCAGCGGCCAGCGGACTCTGCTGCTGTTCCGCGTATGCCAGCCGTCGCTCTAAAATTAGATCGGGGTCGAAGTTTTCAAGCTGCAAATACCACTGGGCGCTGTTCAGCAGGGCGGCTTCTGGAATCAATCCTATCAGTTCGGATGATTCAACCGCCGCACCGTAACGCGCCGCTTCTATCCTGAGCAGTTCCATTACTCGATGCAGCGGCGTCTGTTCAAAGTTAGTCAGATTCATGCTGACCTGGGCTTTGCCATTCACTAAAAACCCCGAGCTTTTAACGTAGCGCAGACCGCCGCTTGAATGACGAATAGCACGGGCAATTTTTTTAGCAATATTGACATCATCCGTGTTCAGATACACATTGTAGGCCACCAGCAGAGGCCGCGCCCCAATCAGCACCGCCCCCGCCGTCCCCACCTGCGCCGGCCCCACATCAGGCATCCATGCTGGATCAAGGCCAATAACTTCTCGAAGCTGCTCATACTGAAAAGCCGGACGGCGAATATCGGCTAAATCGTGATAATTAGCCCGCAGCGCTGCTGCCTCGTAAAAATACACCGGAATTTGAAGTTCATGCGCCACCCGCCGCCCTAATTGATGTGCCAGCGCCACACAATCCTGCATGGTGACATCCCGCAAGGGAATAAACGGCACTACGTCCGCCGCACCAAAACGGGGATGCGCCCCTTCATGTTCCTCCAGATTAATCAACTGGCTGGCCGTGCGGATTCCAGCAAAAACGGCCTTTTCAACTTCTTCGGGCAGCCCCGCCAGCGTGACCACACAACGATTGTGGTCGGGGTCGGCAGTGGTATCCAGAATGTAAATCCCGCCAGCATGAGTCATGGCCTCCACAATTTGGGTGATAACCTCCGGTCGGCGGCCTTCGCTGAAATTGGGGACACATTCTACAAGTGGTTTCAAAGTTCCTGCTCCTTACCATGCGGCCAGGATTATAACACAGGGTCGCGCTCAAATGAGTCTCATGTTATATTGACGAACGTGAAACGTGGGTTCTCGCTCATTTTTATTTTAGCTGTCTGGGGGCTGACCCTGCTTGTGTTCAGGATTCCTATGGGAAAGGCGCAGGAAAGCAATCCGACCCCTTTGCAGCGCCCGACTCTCATTTCCACCGGACTACCGACGGTAATAAACAACCCATCGTTGTCTCCCATTCCAGCCCAATCTACCCCAACCCGTATCCCCCGTGCCACCCGGACACCCCTTCCGGCGGCTTCGTCAACGCTGAGAGCTACCAATACAGCAACCTATACTCCTACTCATACCGACACGCCGACTCATACCCCAACGGCCACCAGTACCCCCACCGCGACCAATACACCCAGCGCAACGCCAACGGCCACTGCTACCGCCACAGCGACAGCGACCCGCACGCCGACCCCTTCCGACACGCCAACTTCAACTCCGACGGCCACACGAACCCCTAGCACGACGCCAACGGTGACTTTTACTCCATCGAACACCACAACCGCGACTATTACTTATACGGCGACCCTCACCAGCACGCCTACCGAATCCGATACGCCTACGGAAACCAGCACTCCAACCGCTACCGCAACCTTTACCCTGACCGCTACGCCAACCAGCACCGAAACCCCAACCGCTACCCCTACTCCCACCGCAACCAGCACCCCGACTCCGACGGTAACGCCTACAGCTACAGAAACCCCTGTCCCTATCAGCGTAACCAACCAGCCGGATATAAACGAAAATAGCGATTCCGAAGGCACAAGCCCATTATTTCTGCTGGGGATTCTGGCGGTGGTGGGGTTTGGCAGCTATGTGATGACCTATGCGTTAAACGCGGCAGCTATGGACCGGTATGCTACCGGATTTATTGCAACCCGATGTCCGGTGTGTGGAGAAGGGCATTTAAATATTGAGGAGCGCCCGTATCGCTCATTAGGGATTCCGCGTGTGCGGCGCACCGTGCGCTGTGATACCTGCCGTTCGGTGCTGCGGGAGGTCGGGCGGCGGCGCTGGCGATACGCTGTTGACCCCAACGCGAATCCCATCATGTTTAATCAGTTAAACGGGAAAGTGATGTCCGAAGGTGAACTGCTGTATCTAGCACCGCCCGACAGGGATGAAACCCCGCATTACATCGAAGAATCAGACTGACCTGCCGACAAACCGATAGCCAATTCCGTATTCATTTTGAATATAAACCGGATTTTTAACATCGGGTTCAATTTTGCGGCGCAGATGACTCACATAAATACGCGGATAGTGATGTTCCGTAGTGTATTCATATCCCCAGACCTGTTCCAGAAGCTGTTGGAAGGTCAAAACCTGCCCCCGATGCCGGATAAAGGTTGCCAGCAGCTTAAATTCGGTAGGGGTTAAACGCTGTTCGACGCCATCTACTGACACCCGCCGCCCTTCTACATCCACATTGAGGTATTCATCGCTATAACCTGCCGGAGAGGTATTTTTATCGCTGCTGCTGATTTCGGCGCGACGTAACAGCGCTCTCAGGCGGGCGCGAAATTCAACTGCGCCTATAGGCTTGCGAACATACTCATCTGCTCCCATTTCCAGCCCTTTGGCAATATCTTCTTCCGCTATGGCCGTAGCAGACAGCATCAAAATAGGCACATTTGACAGTTCGCGGATACGCTGGCATACCGTCACCCCGTCCATCATCGGCAGTTTGACATCCAGCACCACCAGGTCCGGCTGTGTATTGTGGAATTTCCGCAGCCCTTCCAGCCCATTGGTAGCTGTTAACACATCATAATCCTCATCCTGCACCGCCATTTCCAGCATACGGAGCATTCGAGGGTCATCTTCAATGAGGAGAACTTTTGTCATAGCAAGCCATTCTCTTAATAAAATTTCTATCCCTTGATGGCTCGTCCCCGGCAATCAAGGTCAATTTCTATGTGCATTGTATCATATCTCAAAACGGCAGCATCTTCTTAATAATACCAGCCCCATGTTGTAATTTGGGGGGGCTTTCCTTAAAATTGAATATCTGTCTGTTAAGGAGACTGCCTTTGCCCTATCAATTTAATGGAAGCCGCCGCCGCAGCTATCAATTGGGTGTGGGCTGGTCGTATTGGGGCGCCTATAATCCGGAGTCGCTTTCCGAACCCTGGTTAAATGCGATTCCCGGGGCGCTGGCATGGGCAAGTTTGATTCTGGTACTGGTCGCCGCCGTGAAAGCGCCCCTTGCCATGATTTTTGGGGCAGCACTCCTTAGCGTGTATACCACCACCCGTTTTTTTTTCGCTGGCATAGCAGTCTTCATAGGGCTGCGTCATATCCAACGATGGGAACAAAAAGACTGGCAGGAAGAATATAAAGTCCGGTACAGCCCCGCCAGCATCCCTCTGGAAGCGGTTCATCATCTGGTCATTATTCCAAATTACAAAGAAGAAATGGAAACCCTGCGCCGCACGCTGGACAGGCTGGCCGAACAATCGGCTGCCCGCACCAGCATGACGATTATGCTGGCGATGGAATCCGGTGAAGAATATTCCAATGAAAAAGGCGAACTTCTCCGACGGGAATATGAACATCGGTTTCAGCATTTTTTTGTGGCGGTGCATCCCCGGGGGATTCAACTGGAAATGCAGTGTAAATCGGCCAATGAAGCCTGGGCTGCACGGCTGGCAAAACGGCGGCTGGTGGATGAACTGGGGTATGACATTCACCACATCGTTGTTACCACGATGGACGCGGATACTCTGTGGCATCCTCAGCATATGGAAGCCCTGGGCGTCCTGTTTGCGACGGATGAAAATCGTCATGCGACCTTCTGGCAGGCGCCCATACGCTATCACAGCAATGTGTGGGATATTAACCCGATTATGCGGCTGCTGCACGGCTATTCCACCTGCTGGGAACTGGCATATCTGGCTGCTCCCTGGTGGCCTGCCCTGCCGATGTCCTCCTACTCGCTGAGCCTCAAATTACTGGACAGTTTGGGCTATTGGGACCCGGATGTAATTGCGGACGAATGGCATATGTATATCAAAGCCTTTTTCCAGCGCGACGGCGACCTGCATTTACAGCCAATTTTTCTGCCTTTCAGCGCCAATGCTACAGGCGGCAAAAATTTACTGGATGCGATTCGCCAGCGTTATAACCAGACCCTGCGTCATGCGTGGGGCGCGAAGGAAATTGGCTATACCGTCGCTCAAATGCAGGTGAATCCGCAGGTTGACCGATGGACAAGTTTGAATCTGCTGTTTCGGGTCGCTCATGACAATCTGCTGGCGGGGGCGGGGTCGATTATTATTTCGGCGGGGATGCAGCTTCCCGCCCTGTTACACCCGAACTCCGTCGGGGAGTGGACACGCACCCCGATTTTTTTGCTGCTGCAAATCTCATTTGTGATGGTGATTGCATTAAGTTTCATTTTCTGGGCTGTAGATGTACGGACTCGCCCACTGCGCCCGCGCCCGATGACTCGTTCAGAGCGTTTTTATTCCCTCATCAGCCTGCCCGCCCTGACTCTAGTTACGCTCATCTGCGTAGCGATTCCGGTAGTCCATTCCCAGACCCGATTGATGTTCAGTATGCCGCTTCAGTTCCGCGTCACCCGCAAAATTTTTAAATAAAAAAACAGGGGATTTTGATGATCCCCTGTCCCCATCCATGCTATAGGTTACTGTTTTGGCCGAATATTAAAGCTGTACCCCAGGAAGTTTTCCGGATCGTATTTGGCTTTGAGTTCCGTCAGACGGCGGAAGTTTTCTTCCCGGTAGCCATCTTTAACCCGTTTCCGCGATTCTTCGCCTTCCAGGAAGTTCATGTATACGCCGCCCGTCAGATGGGGTTGCAGCGCCTGTTTAAACTGAGCTATGTACTCTTGCAGAGGCTGACGGGCTTCCGGTACAGGCACCATCCCCACCAGTTGCATAATGTGTGCTGCGTCGCGGTTGCCATACGCATTGGCATGTTTATCAACCCGTGAAATAGCCCCGCCCGCATGACGTACTTCAGCGAACACAAGTGGGGATGAGCCGTTGCGGGAAATCCCATACGCCACGATAGTATCAATGGCTTCGTCGCTGAGTTCACGCAGCCATGCACCACTGCTCATCGCCGCAGAAGGGTCTTTCGGGTCGTTGCTAATCGTTCCAACTTCAGCAAAAGGCATCGGTCTGAACAGATTCACCATTGGAGCTTTCCAATCCAGCCATTTTTGTACCAGCGCTTCACCTTCTTCCACCGGTCCGACGTAACAGCCGCGAATCATCACCACCGACTTGCCGCGTAAAAATTCGGGCGCGGCAGGAATAGGCGGCACATTCATGACCACAAAGGAGGACGTAAGTTCATCGGGGGCAGATTTGATCCAGTCGCGGTAGAAGGTAATGACTTCTTTCGCCATATCCGCCGGATAAATCAGATTGCCACCGTATACGGTTGTGACCGGATAAAGCTGCACTTCCATGCCCGTAACAATTGCCAGACTGCCACCGCCGCCGCGCATCCCCCAGAACAAATCGCTATTTTCGGTATTACTGACGCGCCGAATCCGACCTTCAGCCGTCACCACCTCAAAGTAAATCACGCTGTCGGTCGCCAGACCGTATTTTCGAGCAAGCCAGCCCATACCGCCGCCCAGCGTATAACCGACTGCTCCGACCTCTGGCGACGACCCCAGCAGAGGGGTAAGCCCGACCTGCTGCGCTTTTTCCAGTACCTGCCCCCACTTCGCGCCCGCTTCAATCCAGGCGGTTTGGGCTTCAGCATCAATATGAACCTGATTCATGTAGGAGGTAATCAGCAGCAGCGCATCGTCGGCAGCCCGTACTACCCCGTGTCCGGTGGACTGCACGGCTATCCCAAGTTCTTCTTCGCGGGCAAAACGCACGGCTGCCGCGACATCAGCAGCACTGGCGGCCACCACAATCACAGCAGGGTGCTGGTCAACCGTTAAGTTCCATGCTTTTCTGGCGGTTTCGTACTCTGCGTCAGCCGGCACAAACATTTGACCTTGCAATTGTGCCTGTAATTCATCAAGGGATGTGCTGGTAACTGTCATTGGCAGCATGGTTCTACTCACTCCTCTTTGTGTTTGGGTATTTGTTATAAGATATGCTTTCCCCTTGCCCGAATCATCCGACGAAGGGCGGATTCAGGCTGAGGAAAAGGATGGAAAGAAAATTTGTGCAAAGCAAAGTTGCTATCGCCCGACTCTCGCAGTAAACTTTCTTCTAACAACGATTCCCCGGGTTTACTGGTTAACATAGCGGGGCTATTACAAAAGAACAGGAAATGTAGGGCTGGCCGATGATTGGGGTTGTGTTAAGTAACCGCTACAAAATTGAAGAATTAATTGGCGAAGGGTCTACCGCCACCGTCTATCGGGCTTTAGATCAGCGCCTGCAACGGCATGTCGCGGTCAAAGTGCTGCTGCCGCACGTTCATGACACGACCCGCAAACGCTTTCGGGCGGAAGCGCTGGCGGTTGCCAAGCTGTCTCACCCGAACATTATGTCCGTCTACGATGTCAATATTGACAGCGAACATGAATATATTGTGGTTGAACTGATTAAAGGACGCCCTCTCTATCACTATATTCCTTCCAAACCTGAAGTAGTTGCCAGCTTTGGGCGTCAGATTTGCCTGGCGCTGGATTATGCCCATGCTAATGATGTGATTCACCGTGACATCAAACCCGCCAATATTTATGTGACCGATGACGGCGTAGTGAAAATCATGGATTTTGGCTTAGCCATCGGGCGCGATACCAAACGGCTGACAGCACAGGGGACAATTATTGGCACACCCGCCTACTTATCACCGGAACAGGCACAGGGGTTTAAACTTGACCCCCGTACAGATATTTATACAACGGGCGTGGTGCTGTATGAACTGCTGGTTGGTGAACTGCCCTTTGATGCCGATGACATTACCAGCATCCTCTTACAGCAGGTGAAAAAGCCGCCGACCCCGCCCAGTGTGATCATGTCTACCCCCGTACCGGAAGCGCTGGAAAAAATTATCCTGCGGGCCATGGAGAAAAAACCCCAGGAACGCTATCAAACGGCTGGAGAAATGGCACAGGCGTTAGGGGAATTTATTACGGAACTTACCGGAGTCAGTGTTTCGACGCAGGAATCAGCGGCGGCGGCTGAAGCTAAATCGCAGGAAGCGCCGCCAGATACGATTACCGTCGTGCTGGCCGATGACCATGTGATTTTGCGAACCTCGCTGGCGCTGTTTCTGGATAGCTGCGAAGGCATCAAAGTGGTGGGCGAAGCGGCCAACGGGGATGAAGCCCACAAAATGGTGCAGGAACACAAACCGCGTGTGCTGCTGCTTGACCTGAATATGCCCGGCACCAGCGGCTTAACCATTCTGCCGCGCCTGCGTCAGGATTTCCCCGATTTAAAAATCCTTGTCCTGACGGGACGGGATGAAAACATTTACATCATGAAGGCGCTGCGGGCAGGTGCTAACGGCTACATCCTCAAAACGATTGAGGAAAAAGAGTTGCAGCTTGCGGTAGAAGATGTGGCCGCCGGAAACATGGTGCTTGGGCATGGCGTAGCGGAAAAAGTGGTCGCCGGACTGGGGCAAATTGAAAAAGAACCTCTGGATGCTATCGAACGCGATATTATGCTGTGTGTAGCCGCAGGGCTGGATAAACCCACTATCGCTCATCGTATGGGCATACCGGAAGATGAAATCACCGCCATGCTGATTCACATCATTGACTCGCTCAAGGTTAAAAGCGAAACCGATGCTGCGCTGATGGCGCTGCGGGCGGGCTGGATTTCACTCGACGAAGTTCATAATTTCTAATGCTCAACTTTGCCCGGATTCGCGGTGTCATTGCCGATATGGATGGCGTGCTGTGGCGGGGGGACATGCCCCTGCCCGGCGCGTCCGAAATTTTCCGCTATTTGCATGAACGCCATATTCCCTATGTGTTCGCCACAAATAACAGTTCCCGCGCTGCTGCCTACTATGTGGAAAAACTGAGCAGCCTGAATATTCCAGTGTTATCCGGTCAGGTGGTGACTTCCGCCAATGCAACCGCCGCCTATCTTTTTCATCATTACACCTCACAGGCCAAAATTTTTGTGGTGGGAGAAGTAGGTTTAAAAACCACCCTGCAAACCTATGGATTTACGCTAGTCAACGGGGGAATGCAGCCCGATTTTGTGGTTTCTGGCATTGACCGCCAGTTTAATTACCAAAAACTGAGGCAGGCTGCCGATTATATCCGTAACGGCGCGGTCTACATTGCCACCAACAGCGACAAAACGCTACCTGTGCCGAATGGATTGATCCCCGGGGCGGGCAGCATCCTGGCGGCGATAGAAGCAGCCAGTGGCAAATCTGCTATCATCATTGGCAAACCGGAAAGTCCCATGTTTGAAATTGCCCTGCAACAATTAGGGACATCTCCCGAAGAAACGCTGATGATTGGCGACAGACTGGAAACCGATATTGTGGGGGCGGGGCGATTGGGTATCCAGACCGCCCTGATGCTGTCCGGCGTCAGTACAGAAGTAACCAGCGATATTCAACCCACTGCTATCTATGAACATTTAGCGGCTTTATTGAATAATTGGAGACACGCTGCATGAAAAAACATCACTTGTTTTTGGTTGTGCTTTTCGTCCTGATGTCCCTGACTGTCTGGCAGGTGGCGGCGCAAGACCCTACGCCTTACCCAACGCAAACCCCTTACCCAACCCAGACGCCTTATCCAACTCAGACGCCTTATCCAATTGAAACCACACAGGAAGCAACGGCTGAACCCGAAACTACCGGACCGGTTCAAACCGGAGATATGAGTGTGGAATGGACAGCCACCAATCCGGTATTTGAAAGCCGCTACCCCGAAGGCATGACCTTTTCCATCACCATCAGCAGCAGCGCGGGTTCAATCGAGCAGGCGCGGGTGGTCTGGACTCATGCCCCGGGTCGCCAAAATACACAGCCCGCCGACATTATCAACACGGACACGGGAGAACTGGTGGCCGAATGGGAGCATACCAGTGGCAACCGCCCGCCCTGGCTTGCGGTCGAATACTGGTGGGAAGTCACCGATTCGGAGGGCAACACCTATTCAACGGCGCACTTCATGGAAGAATATGCCGATAACACCCGCGAATGGCTGCATGGCGAAAGTGAGGACATCATCGTTTACGCCAATGCACTGCCGCAAAGTGTGGTGGATGAAACCATTTCTGCCATGCGTTCCCAGCGAGAAACCTTCCGCGCGGCATGGGGCGGACTGCTGCCGTTTAAACCGCGTGCCATTTTGTTTGGAGATCGTGCCGTGTGGGAAGAATGGCAGGAAGGCATGGTCAATCAAAACGTGATTGGCACCACCAATTTAGCCTGGGGCGCAACTGTACAACTGCCTTCCAGCAGTTCCCCTCTGCGGGATATTTCTTTTGGCACTGTGCCGCACGAAGTTGCCCATTTGTATCAGTCATGGTTTTCGCCAACGGGATTCCCCACTGGAACATGGTGGAATGAAGGCAACGCGACCTTTTTTGAACTGGAACGCCAGTATGATTATGAAGGGCGGGTGCGGACTCTGGCGTCGGAAGGTGAGCTTCCGGTGCTGCTGCAAGGCACGGGACCAAATCCACAGGGGTTAGGGCCGGATGGAATCGGACGGTTAGGTTACGACGTGGGATATACCTTTTTTAAGTGGCTGGTGCAAAATTACGGCCTGGAAGCCCACCGCGAAGTTGTGGACATTTTGCAAAGTCCCGATGTCACCCGCAATGAAGCGCTGGAAATGGTCACGGGGCTGACCGTAGAGGAAATCGAAAATGAATGGCGGGAGTGGTTAGGCGCAGAAGGGCCGGCACCCACCTTAGCACCTACCTGGACACCGCAGTCTTTCCCATCCCCGACGCCGTTTGTATTCCCAACTGAAGAAGGATAAACATGGCTTCTTTAAAACTGAACGTGCCAGCGTATGCCAAAAATATGTTGTGGATAACTTCCGGTGCGGGCTTTCAGCAGCGACTCCCTGAAAGTTTGCAAATGACCCTGCCGGAACTGTCCGAAGGCTTAACCTTACGCTGGGGAACAGCCAATGGCTCTCCTCTGCGTTACTGGTCGGATACCAGTAAAAATCTCATCTGGAA
>CAZKZS010000141.1:0-6835 GCA_964557285.1 uncultured Anaerolineae bacterium
ATCCTTATACGCTAAGACCTGCGGCGGCTCTCCAAAATCCAGCTCACGCATCAGGACAGTGACTTCCTGCCCATCATCCTGCACACCCATGACCTCCGCACGCGGATAAAGTTGAAATTTTTGCCAGATGTAATCCCACGCTTCCCTCCCGACCATCATCGCGCCGCGTTCGGTTTCAAAAAGTCCAGGTACTAAGGCATGGGGGGTATACAGCATAGCGATTCCGTAGCGCAGCACAATCTCCCCTTCCAGCACAATATCTGCCCCTTCGGGCGGAGTCAGGGGCGCAAGGGTTAATCCGGCAGTTTCTTCCTGCCGCCAGACCGTTCCCGTGACCTGTTCGGCAAAATATTCTGGTATTCTTTCCATACGTTTTTTCCTTTCTTTGTTTAAGATTTTAGCGTCATGACGTGGAATTGAATTGGGTAAAAAGGCTAATCATGTTTCAATATTATCCTGATATTCTGGCGAAATTTCCCGATGTGGTAGGTGGAGTCATTCTGGGGCAGGGATTGAGCAACCCCCTAACGCCAGACTCCCTCAAGCAGCGTTTTTTCGATGAACAAAAAGCAGTGCTGGAAAAAATTGGCAGCACCCCGTTAAGTGAGCTTGAAAGTCTGGAAGCGTGGCGGCGTACCTTCAGCGCGTTTGGTGTCAAACCAACCCAGTACCGCAGCGCGGCGGAAGCGCTGCTGCGCCGTTTGACCAAACAGGGCGATATTCCGAGCATCAATACCCTGGTCGATATTGGTAATCTGGTGAGTATTCGTTATGCCCTGCCCGTCGCGGTGCTGGATACGCGCCAGATTCAGGGCAGGGTGACGGTTCATTTTGCGACGGGAACAGAACGTTACATCACGTTTGGCACAGATGAGGTTGAAAATCCACCCGCCGGAGAAGTCGTCTTTTCCGACGAAACGGGTCATGTGGTGGCGCGGCGGTGGTGCTGGCGGCAAAGTGATACCAGCGCCGCACGGGAAAATACAGAAAATGTGATTATTACCGTTGAATCGCAGCATAAAAACGGACGTGCCGATGTAGAAAACGCGCTGCGAGATTTGCTGGAACTGCTTCCCATGTATACACGCGGCACGTTTGAATCGGCCGTTTTAGATGCACAAAAAGCAGCCTTCTAAATTTGTGAAAGCTGCACAAAAATAGTGCAAAACATCAGGCTATCGACCTGATGCCTAACACTAGGCCATTCGGCGGCAATATGTCACCCTTGATGAGGTAAAGGAGGGTTCATTGAATAAAATACGTGTTCTGATTATGGGGGCAGCCGGACGTGACTTCCACGTTTTTAATACCTGCTTTCGTGACAATCCCGATTATGAGGTAGTGGCTTTTACTGCCACTCAGATTCCCGATATTGATGGGCGGAAATATCCGCCGGAACTGGCAGGCGACCTCTATCCTCAAGGTGTCCCCATTTATTCTGAAACTGATTTAATCCCGCTTATTCAATCCGAACGTATTGACCAGGTGGTGTTTGCCTATTCAGATGTCTCGCACGAGACGGTCATGCACAAAGCCAGCCGCGTGCTGGCCGCCGGCGCAGATTATATGCTGATTGGCACACGTCGCACGCAGCTTATCAGCAGCAAGCCAGTGGTAGCGGTGACGGCGGTGCGGACGGGCTGCGGCAAAAGCCAGACCACCCGCCGCGTTTCGCAAATTTTACGCGAGCAGGGTTTAAAAGTGGTCGTTGTGCGCCATCCCATGCCCTATGGCAATCTGGTGGAACAGGCGGTGCAGCGTTTTGAAACCTATGATGACCTAGCCCGCCACAAAGTAACGATTGAAGAACGGGAAGAATACGAGCCGCATCTGGATAACGGCGTGGTGGTGTACGCGGGTGTGGATTACGAAGCCATTTTGCGGCAGGCAGAACAGGAAGCCGATGTTGTGCTGTGGGATGGTGGCAACAATGACATGTCGTTTTTTAAGCCGACTATCAACATTCTGGTCACAGACCCGCACCGTGCAGGTCATGAAACCAGCTATCATCCGGGTGAAACCAACCTGTACCTTGCCGATGCGATTGTCATCAACAAAATTGACAGCGCCCACCCCGACGATGTACTAAAACTGCGTGAAACCATTTTAAATCTGCGGCCGGATGTGCCGATTATTGAAGCGGCTTCCCCTCTCCTGATTGACGATGGGGAACAGATTCGCGGCAAGCGGGTGCTGGTGGTTGAAGATGGTCCGACTCTGACACACGGCGGCATGACTTTTGGGGCGGGCGTGGTGGCGGCACGGCGGTTCGGCGCGGCGGAACTAATTGACCCGCGTCCTTTTGCCAGAGGAACAATCCAGACCACTTACGAAAAATACCCGCATATGACTCAAATTCTGCCCGCAATGGGGTATGGAGATCAGCAGCAGGCCGATCTGGAAGCCACGATTAACGCTTCCGACGCCGAACTGGTGCTGATTGCGACGCCAATTGACCTGGCACGGCTGATTAAGATTCAGAAGCCGACCCTGCGGGTGCGGTATGAACTGCAAGAAATCGGGCAGCCAAATTTAGAAAGTGTACTCAAACTGGAACAACTCCCAGTTTAACTTTTGTGCCTTACGCCTTGGGGAGCGTGCTGAGATTAGCACGCTCTTTTTTATTGATGACGGTGAGCCGATTTTTTTAGAGTGGCAATCTGAGCCTGATATTCAGGGTCGGCAAGCAGTTTTTCAGACTCTTCACGCTCAGACTGGATTCGGGTCTCAATTTCTTCCTGGTGGTCGTAATAATATGACCAGGCAGCGTATACTTCGGCGGGGGTCAGACCAAATTCCTCACAAATCCGTTCGACAGGCCATTCGCTTTTCCCAAGCATCTGTGCTAAAAACTGCACCGTCACCCCCTTCCCGATAATGCGGGGTTTACCAGAATCTGGTTTTTCTTCAATGTGGATGATAGGCAGTATTTTGCTCATTCCAGCACCTCACCTTCGTAATACTTATCCGCACAATCTGAAATGCATCGACAAGCGCGTAAAACACCCTCACAATCTTAACTATTTGACCAATATGCTGGCAGTGTTTCTCCTGATCAAGATTAATTATTCCGTGATGCCTTTTTCCTTCAGCAAGCCAGGTAAAGTCCAAATCCCGAAAATCGTCATCACAGGAAAGCATGACACGTTCATGTTCCGAAGCAAAAGCCAACAGTTCAGAGTCAGAGGCTTCGGCTAACCCCACTTCTTCACACCGCTGAATATCAATTCCCTCTTTACGCAGTTGCAGCGCAACAGCTTTAGCAACATGGGTATCAGTGAAAAATTTCGGTTGATAGACCATATACTAGCAGCGAAGAACCCACTTCAGGGAGTGATTCAAATTTTTGTCCTAAAACGGATTCCGTACCTGAACTTTTGCGCCCTTTTTCGGATACACAAAGCCGTTGGCATCGCCCTGCAACCCCCAGTCACCTGACTCAATTAGCGTCACCCAGAAATCGCCGCGTGGTTTTAGACCCGGCAGATTCTCTTTTTCCGCCTGTTTATAGTGGGCTTCGCGGCGCAGTTCCGCCACTTTAGTGATAAGCTGCTTTTCCGTGATGCCATTGTCGCCGGGACGGGAATTGGAAGGTACACCAAGCATCTCTTCTGCCCGCCGCACATACGAATGATTCACACCGAAATTGATGCCCATATCAAACAGCAGCGCGTAGGTCAGGGGCAGGCGCAAATTGCCCCGTCGCTGAACGTAATTTTCCAGCACCACATCCCAGTAATTTCTCTGGGCAATTTCAAACTGTGCTTTTTGCATGGTTTCTTCCAGTGCTGCCGCCTTCAGCAGGCTGTGAAAACGGGTATCGTTTCGCAGCGCCGCTTCTTTGCTCTGTACCCGCGCCTGATACGCCTGCCGAAGTTGATTCGCTGTATCTGAGGAGGAAGCGCTGAGATATTTTTCCAGCACCCGCCCCAGCGACCCCGACCCCAGGGTAAATTGCATAATGCCGTAGCTGACCACGCCCTTATCAAAGGTGTTCAGGGAGTCAAAGCCGCCGCCTTCAAAGGCACGGGTGATCGCCAGTGCCGCCCGGTAAACGCGGTTATAATCCGCCGGATCGAGGTCAACGTTGGGCGGCAAAGTCGGAAGGGGGGCAGAAGCTGAAGCAGATGTTTTTTGAGTCGACTGTGCGGCCGTATCTTTCAGGGCAATCGTGCGGGCGGGACGCGGCGGTGTGCCAATCCCCGTCCATGCCAGCAAAACCTGTGTGCCGTCTAACGTGCGCTCCGGTATCCATAATTCCCCACCTTCAACGTTGTGCCATATCCAGCCTTCCGCCTCAATCGGTTCGCCCGTAATCCTGACCTCAATGCCTGTTCCCACTTTGCCGATGAAGGTGGCTTTAAAACTGGCAGACTCAAAAATATCAACTTCCTGAAGTGTCTTAAACATGGAATAAGCCCTTGATAATTTTTCTTCAATTATATATCAGGTTGCTTTTTCCGATTGAGACGTTGAATCCGTCGGGCTTCCTGTTCCAGAATCCGTTGGGCGATGGAAATGGTGGTGGCGTAGGTGGGTTCAACCCCGTTATAACCCAGACTCCGCGCCCCTAGATTTTCGCCTTTGCTGAACGGGGTATCAGAAGCGTAGTGAATAATGCCGACATCTAAGGCACCTTCATACAGGCGGACAATTTCATCCGTGGGGTGGCGGCGTGGGCGGGCGGTTTCATACACCGCAGAAAGATACGCGCCCGCTTCCATTTCCAGAATCGTGTAGCCTTCCTCATAAAAGACATCCATATAACGGGGATTTTGAAGGAAAGTTCCGTAAACTGTCACCGCTTTCTGGTTATCCAATACCGATCCCAGTGTCATAAATGGGGAAACATCTTGAGCGCTAAAACAGTTGGAAAACAGGTAAGTATTTTGCGAGTGTTCGTCATGCACTACATTGGGAATCATCACATCCCCGATGCTGCCGTTTAAAGTGGCGGCCTTGCCCATAATATATACCCCTGCCAGCCGCCCCACCCGTGAGGACAAATGGCTGAGGATGTCATAAGCGGCCACCCCAAGCGGATAGTCGATATTCATGATGACGGCATTACTTTCCCGCAGCATTTCAAAATCATCCAGACCGCAGAGACGCGGGTCAATATAATCGCGTCGTAACTGGTTGATGTGAATGAGCTGCACACCGACATCAAATCCGCGTATGGATTGGATTCGCAGGACTCCGCTTTCGGACTCCGCTTCTGCCTGCCGCCGCAAGACCCGTTCTCCTTTGGCGGCAGCATATTTTTTCAGCGCGTAGTACAAAAAATTCGGCTCGTTGCTGGCAAGCCCTTCATCCAGTTGAATCGTCTGGTATTCGGCCAGGAGTTCATGCTGTCCGGCTTCGTGCAAAAAATCAAGAATTTGCTCCCGTTCCCGGATGGCAAAACCGGACAGCACATTGACCAGCGAGTGCATATTGGAGGATACAAAATACACCGGACGGTTTTCCAGATCGTACCCGTAAGGAAAACCTGTATCACGGATATGCGACCACCAGCGTGCTGTTGCCTTGCGGTAGTCAGCCAGCGATGCGGCCAACTGCTCGACTCGAAAGTGCTTCCGCCCTCCCGCCATTGCCCGCAGGGTAGGAATAAAATTATCCGCCAGCGCGATTCCCAGCCGATTCACTTCTTCCACTTTTGCATCCAGCACATCTGCTAACTGCTGTTTTTCCTCCACCGAAAAATCCGACAGGTGGTTATGAATTTCTAAAAATGAACGGATGGGAGAATTCCGCAGCCGGAAGTGAATCTTATTCCATTCGATTTGATAGGCTGTGAGCATGGGAATCAGGTCGTCAATATCGGAACGGCTGGAAATAAACACTGCCAGTTTTGAATTTCCGTTCCAGTGGGTGCGCCGCCGCCGCCCCGGAGCTTCTACCCGTTCCCAGGTGGTGACTGGATAGCCATGTTCCTCAAAAACATCCTCAATTTGTGCCAGCAAAACCGTATCCACCTGCATGATGCAGGGGGGTAGGCGCAGACCGGTATACACCAGCGCGGAAATATCTGCGCCTTCTTCCGTCCGCGCATGAATGTGCAGCGACGATTCCATCGCCATGTAACTTTCTTCCAGCGATTGAATTTGCATTGAGCCGGTGGTTCGCAGCAGGGAATAATACGTTCGCATGAACAGGGCAATAGGGTCGCTGGCGGTGTGGGGGACAGTACGTTGCATGTTTCCTCTTTTGGTTATCAGTAATCGGCAAGGCAGGCCGTGTTAAATTGGCAAGAGTATATCAGCCATGCACAAGCCGTTCCATGTCGCTGTTCCAGATGCGTTCCGGGTCGTAGCGCAGTTTTTTATCAGGATTGAGCGCATGGCGGTTTTCTACAATGTGTTTTGCCAGCATGTCCGCACCCAGCCGTTCCAGTGTATCCAGCGCTTCCACATCGTCCGCTTCAATCATCATAGGCAGTTCAATCTGATAACGCCGCAGGTCAATCCCGCGATACTGCGACACAATCCCGCGTGACTGCTGGCGGTTGGCATCGTTCATAAACAGGTCAATCGCCCGTGTTGACCAGTTCAGCGCCCACCATTTGGGCGGTGTACCGTACTGATTTTTATACATCTCATCACTCATGTATCCCGTACCAAAGGAAAAAATGGTGACGTTCTGCGGGTCATACGGGTTATGGCGGGCGTTTTCCCGTTCCGGCGGAATCAAATCCTTGCGGCGGTGATTGTCACACAATTCCCACGCGACCACCGCCGCCGGATTGCCAAAATTACCGACCCCACCATCTACCAGATAGCCCTGCTGCGGTTTATCATCAATATCCGGCACAAGTTCTTCTACCGGGTCCCAA
>CAZKZS010000141.1:6845-11678 GCA_964557285.1 uncultured Anaerolineae bacterium
GAATACAGGAGGAGGCCATCATTGCGGTAATGAGGGGCATTTTTGCCAGCCGTGCCTTGCTGTAGGCCGCCTGTTTATCCGGTTCGGAACTTTCTTCTTCGGGAAGGCTGGTTTTGACAAACAGGGTGCGCCGCGCTACCACATCAGCAGTAGTGATCACCACCGTTAAATCGCGCTGCTTTTTTTTGAGTAAAAATTCCCCCAATTGTTCCATGGTGGGATTCGGATTCGGCAAATCTCCGTTGCGGGCGCGTTCGGCCATACGTTCCTGAATAAGGGCTTCCAGAGGCGAAAAAGAATAACGGGCGGGGAAAAGGGCATATTTCAAAAAATGCGATTTTTCAATCAGCCGAAACAGGCGGAAGGGAACTTTCCGCTTGCTAAGGAGGGGGATGTTCGTGGCGAAGGGGCGCAGCCGCCCCGGTGCGGAAAACACACGCGGTCCCAAATTTTTATACAGGTCTACCATTTGTTCGGCGCTGAAACCGGAGGCAATCATGGCAGCAATAATCGAGCCGGTGCTGGTGCCGGCCACCACTTTCACACGCGGGTCGTCAATGAGACGTGTAACGCCAAGCTGCTTTTGCAATTCTACCAATCCACGCGCTACCATCATGCCACGAATCCCGCCGCCGTCTACCGCAATCCCAATGTTATCGCGTACTATCATATGAAAATATCCTTATCGATGATGTCTGTACTCTAGGACGGGGTGATAGAATTGTCAATTTATTCGTAAGGGGTGAGGATTTGCGCGGCTGGCAATCAAGTTAAGTGAGGGTATCTATGAGCGAAGAACAGTTTCTTTACCTGACGACCATCGGACGTAATTCCGGTAAACCGCATGAAATTGAAATCTGGTTTGTGGAGCATGAGGGCTGTTACTATCTGGTTTCCGAAAAACGTGATTCGGCGGATTGGGTCAAAAATATTCAGCAGAACCCCGCTATCACGTTTCGGGTGGGGCAGCAGCAGTTTACAGGTACAGGCCGCCCCGTGACAGAACCGGAACTGATACAGGCGGTGAGCGCTAAAATGGACGCCAAGTATGAATGGAGCGAAGGGCTGATTGTCGAGTTAAAACCGATGGGTTAAGCTCGTTAAAAGGAGGGTCAATGAACCGACTACAGCACGAAACCAGCCCTTATCTGCTGCAACATGCCGACAATCCGGTAGACTGGTATCCCTGGGGGGAAGAAGCCCTGACCAAAGCCCGTCAGGAAGATAAACCTATCCTGTTAAGCATTGGTTACAGCGCGTGTCACTGGTGTCATGTCATGGCACACGAGAGCTTTGAGGATGAAGCCACCGCCGCCATGATGAATCAATATTTCATCAATATTAAAGTTGACCGCGAAGAACGCCCCGACCTGGACGATATTTATATGAAGGCGACCCAGATTTTTAATCAGGGGCATGGCGGCTGGCCGATGACCGTCTTTTTAACGCCAGAGGGCAAACCCTTCCACGCGGGAACGTATTACCCTAAAGAGCCGCGTTATGGGATGCCCAGTTTTCAGATGGTTTTACAGGCGGTCATGGATGCGTATCAGACCAAACGCCAGCAGGTTGAGCAAAGTGCGGCCAAAATGATTGAAGTTCTGCAATCCGACCCGATTACAGGGGTAGCCGACGCGGAAAAACTTCTGACGCCCGCGCTGCTGGAACGTGCCGCCCGCAGTCTAATTTCCCGTGCCGATTCGATTCATGGCGGGCTGCACCCCGGGCAGCCCAAATTCCCCAACCCGATGAATCTGGATTACCTGCTGCGGTTTTATGCCCACACAAAAAACGAAGCTGTCCTCAAAGTGGTCACGTTCACGCTGGAAAAAATGGCACGCGGCGGCATCTATGATCAGATAGGCTTCGGCTTTCATCGGTACAGTGTGGATGAGCAGTGGCTGGTGCCGCATTTTGAAAAAATGCTGTATGACAACGCGCAGCTTGCCCGTGTTTACCTGCACGCCTATCAGGTGACGCAAAATCCCTTTTTTGCTGAGATTTGCCAGCAGATTTTAACCTATGTAGAACGGGAAATGCTCGACCCCTCTGGCGGCTTTTACAGCACCCAGGATGCCGATTCGGAGGGCGAAGAAGGCAAGTTTTTCCTGTGGACACCGGAGGAGTTCCGGCAAGTGTTACAGGACAGCCTGCCCGATGATGGCATTGCCGCGCTGATGGATTACTGGGATGTTACGCTGGACGGCAACTTTGAAGGCCACAATATCTTACACGTTAAACAGGAAAATCCTGCCCTGTCTGACTCGATTCGTACCGCCCGTGATTTGCTGTTTGCTGAACGCGAAAAACGGATTAAACCCGGACGCGACGAAAAAATGCTTGCTGCCTGGAACGGCCTCATGCTGGCGGCGTATGCGGAAGCGGCACGGGTTTTCCCCGATTCCCGTGAAAAATATACAGAGATCGCCCGCCGGAACGCCGAATTTTTGCTGTCGCAGCTTTCCATGCCGGACGGCCGCCTGTATCGAAGCCACAAAAACGGCGAGAGCAAACTGAACGGGTATCTGGAAGATTACGCCTGTGTGATTGACGGGCTGCTGGAACTGTATCAGACAACGTTTGAGCCGCGCTGGTTCACGGAAGCGCAGCGTTTAACCGACCATGTATTAGCCCATTTTCAATCGGAGGACGGCGGCGGCTTTTACGATACCAGCGACGACCATGAAATGCTGGTCGCCCGCCCGCGTAGTTTGATGGATAATGCCGTGCCGGGGGCGAATAACGTCATGGCGTATAATCTGGTGCGAATGGGTGCGTATACAGGCCAGCCGGAATATGAAACCGCCGCCCTGACCATTTTTAAGCAGGTGCTTCATGCGGTAGAACAGTATCCTTCTGCCTTTGGGATGGCGCTGATAGGGATGGATTTTCTGGTGCGGCGGGCGGTAGAAGTGGCGATTATTGGGGAACTATCCGACTCCCGTCCGGTGCTGGATGCCTTACAGAAGCCGTTTCGCCCGCGTGTAATTACCGCGTTTGCGCCCGAGAATCAGGATGCTGATGCCCGCCCGCAGCTTCTGGCTTTCCGCACGCAACGCGGCGGCCGACCGACGATTTACGTGTGTCAGAATTTTACGTGTGCTGCCCCTGTGCATACGATTGAGGATATGGAAAAGCTGCTTTCCAATACTTAAATTAACGCAAGGGCAGGTGATTCACCTGTCCTTCCCATTCCTGCTCAAGGCTACATTCAGCTATCAAAAGTATCTCTTCGATGACTTGTCCAACTCAGGATTGCGGCGCAGGACTCCCCGCAAAATGTCATTGTTAAAATTTTCATCAACAAGCATTTTTAGCACGGGTCTATTCCTTTTGAGTGCGTCGTGCTAAAAGCCGTTCACGAATCCCGATGGGGTTAAAACGGGCTTCGTTTTCCTGACGCACTCTTTCTGCCTGCTGCGCCCTTTCCTGAACATAACTATCGACTTCTACTTTTGACCGTAAATAATAGGCAATTACTGCATACACATCAGCAAGAGTCATCGAAGGGTACTGCTGAACAATTTCTTCAGGCGTTGCCCCCTTATTAAATGCACTCACAACTGTATCCAGGGTAACTCGCGTTCCCCGACAAGCGCCACGCCATCGGCATTAACTTCTACCGGAACAGGTTCAGCACGCGGAACAAGCAGCATGATAAATTCCTCCTCTTTTTGGAGAGTGGCGAATACACCTTTAGACACTCCCATTTTTTAAGTCAGTGTAACACGGAGCAGCGTTTTTGCTATCATAGGCAGCATGATACGTGGATTGAGTGTTCTGTTTGGGGCCATGCTGATTCTGGTCAGTGGGCTGCTCACTCTCCAGCGCACAGATGAGTCATTTTACCTGCTGGCTTTTCTGTCGAATCGGGATGGCAACGCGGAAATTTTTCGGATGCTGCCCGATGGTCGGGCGCTGACCCAGCTTACTTTTACTGCCCCGCCCACCAGCGATAGTCATGGTCACTGCGGAATCGCATGGATGCCTGACCGTTTTCATCTCATCACCAGCTACGGCCCCAATTATGAGCCGGGAGACTTTTTTTGCTATCACGATTACGGGCAAAACTTCCGGCTGGATGTGATTTCGGGCAAAATCACCCCGTTTGAATATCAGGAAAAACCCCTGGTCTGGTCGCCGGATGCCCAATGGAAGTTATTTATCGAGCCGGTGCGGTTGGTCGGGCGGGTGGCGTATGAACTTTACCGCGTGCAGCCGGGCAATAAAAATAAGCAGGTGATTGCCAGCCTGACCAACTGGCGGAATACGCCTGTGCAGTGGTCAAAGTTGTGGATTGTGTATATGGATGACCCTAATGCCGACTACCGCAACGAAATTTATCGCCTGCATCCCGACGGCACGAACAACCAGCGTTTGATTCCCCTTTCCGAACGGACTATTTTTTGTGACCAACTGGCTATCGCGGGAACGTGGCTACTGTTTGGGGTTCAGGATAGCGGTGGCAACTGCACACGCCTGTATCGCACCCCGCTTAACGAACCAACTTTTGTCATGCAGCAAAATTTGTTCACCTACCTGACCACCCCCGTCGATTACAATGCCCATTTGATTCCTTCCCCTGATGGTAAACTGGCGGCGTTCTGGGATATTTCCGGCTCGATTTTTGTCATTGCTGCGGAAACAGGCCGCCTTTATCCTGTCACCCACGCCGATACGTATTACCCGACTATGCTCACGCTGGATTGGTCGCCGGATAGCCAGTGGCTGGTTTTTACCTCCTGTGCGGAGGTTTGTAAAATTTACCGCGTGCGACCGGATGGAACGGCCTTACAGCCATTAACGTCCGGTGGGGGGGATGATGTGTTTCCC
>CAZKZS010000142.1:0-11649 GCA_964557285.1 uncultured Anaerolineae bacterium
TACACGTCAAAAATGAGGGCTTCCCGTACATGACGGTGATGTTTTTGGGTTCGCATCCCAAAAATCCGCATGATGGTCCACGCCTCATTTTCGGAAACCAGTTTCCACGCGCCTTCAAATGATTTTCCCGTGCCAGTGGCTAAAATCGCATCAATCATCCGTTCAGCAAACTGATGATGTTTTTCGGCAGTAGATTTATCACCCATATGTTCATAGGCGGCGGCAATCATCATGCGGGCTTCCAGGTCCATCGGATTTGTGTCTAAGATGCTCCGGCAAATGGCTGCTACTTCCTTGAAATCGGTGACATGATTGGTCATTTGTATGAGTTTCTGCCGCGTGATGTGTTTAATCGTCCGATGCTCATAGGTTTGATAGGCGGCACGCAGGACGGCAAAATCAACGCTGGTCGGGTCGGCTTCGGCGGGGTCCGCCAGTTCCTTAAAATCAACCATGGTAGGCTTCCTCTTTGTCTCTTTAAAATACTCCTAAACTTTAGGAGATGTGCAAAATCTGCTGCTGTTTGATAATTTAACCAGAGATAAACTTTCTGACGCTTGCCTGAACGAATCGTGTAAAGCCGATGACATAGAGTAAAATAAGAAAAAAACCTATGAACTGGACACTCAAATCAATTCAGGTGGCTTTACCCAAAATGCAGAGCAACGGTGAAAAAACCTGGCACACGGGCATTTTTAAAGAACCTGTCATCGGCGCGGTATCGGTGAAAAGACTGGGGCTGGAAGGCGACGGCGTAGGGGATACGGTGAATCACGGCGGGGCGGATAAGGCTGTATGCTGTCATCCCTGGCAGCATCATGAATACTGGAATATTTATTACGACTGGCAGCTAAAACCGGGGGCGTTTGGCGAAAATTTTACGCTGGTAGGGCTGACCGAAATGGATGTTTGTGTGGGGGACATCTGGCAGATTGGCACGGCAGAATTTCAGGTTTCCCAACCGCGTATTCCCTGCTGGAAACAGGATCACAAACTGGGGATGCCAAATTTTCAAAAACGGGTCAGCGAGACAGGCCGAACAGGATTTTATCTGCGGGTCTTGCAGGAAGGGCAGGTTGCCCCACAGGATGAAATTCACTTGATAGAGCGTCCGTATCCGCAGGCTTCGATTGTGCGACTGAACCGCGCCCTGCATGAAAAAAATAATCTTGAATGGGTAGAACAATTTTCGGAATTAACACCGCTGGCCGAAAGCTGGCGTCAGATGTTCCAGAGAAGGAAAAAACAACCATGAAACGAATGATAGTTATCCTGATGGTTCTCTTTCTGGCGTTGAATATCACATCGGCTCAGGAACGGGCAGCCCTGGGAGTGTATGGCACGCTGATTAACGATAACCCCCTGGGCGGCACAATTGAAGCCGGCAACGATATGCACCTGTTTGAATTTGACGGCGCGGCGGGGGATGTGGTCACGATTCAGATGATTGCCCTAAGCGGCGATATTGACCCCGCGCTGGTGCTGTTGGGGCTGGATGGCAGCATCGTTGGCTGGAACGACGACAGCAATAATGAACTGAATTCCACCATTCAGGCGGAACTGCCCTACACGGGAACGTATTTTGTGCTGGCGACCACCTTTCGCAGCCTGTACGAGTGGGGCGAAACCGAAGGGGATTATCAGATTGTCCTTAGCGGCCTGAGTTCCATCGACTCACAGGACGGCATCACGGTAGACGATTTGCAGGTTTTAGAACCGGACAATGTATATGAGGCTATTACGCTGGATGCCAGTATTCCCGTTTTCCTTTCGACCCTGACTGTGCAGGATACGCTGGCGGTGGACTTATTCGCCGAAAGTGATACGCTGGACACAGTGTTGTATGTTTTTAACACCGAAGGTGAACGGATTGCGCTGGATGATGACAGCGCGGGGTATAACTACAGTGCGGCCTTGCAGGGTGTTCCTCTGGATGAACCCGGCCAGTATCTGATTATGGTGGTTACACGCGGTTACGAACGCGAAGAAGAACGCCAGGGACTTAGCGGCTTCATGAATTTGTGGGTGAACCGCAGTTAAAAGCGGTTTTTTTCACAATTTAGTAAGATGGACTAGGGAGTGGCAAATTTTGTGTGCATAAGCTTTTTTGCCCCTCACCCTGCCTTCGGCATCCCTCTCCCGTTCTGGGAGAGGGACTTTTTGCTCCCCTCGCCTCGCGCAGCAGTGGGACGCGAACGCGGGCCGGGGGTGAGGGAACATGCTTTTTGACACTCCCGATGGTCTAGCCCATTTGCGTGAGCAGCCGAATCTCTATATAATGCGAGCTATTGTAGGCTTGCAGGGCTGTCCCCATGTCGGCGGTAGATGATATTAAGGCGCGGCTTGACATTATTGAGGTCGTGTCAGGCTATGCTCCGCTTAAAAAAGCCGGGCGGAACTACAAAGCCAACTGCCCGTTCCATAGCGAAAAAACGCCGTCGTTTTTTGTGTTCCCTGATACCCAGACCTGGCGCTGTTTTGGTCAGTGTGGCGAAGGCGGGGATATTTTTTCGTTTGTCATGAAGGCTGAAGGCTGGGATTTCCCCGAAGCGCTGCGGGAATTGGCGAAGCGGGCCGGTGTTGAACTCAAAGCTCACGAAAACCCCAAACAGGAGGCCGCCGAAAATCGGCTGTATGATTTGCTAGCCATTACCGCCGAATTTTTCAGCGACCATTTGCCCGACAGTCCGGCCTATCACTACCTGAAAAAACGCGGGCTTACCGACGACACGGCTAAAAATTTCGGGTTGGGATATGCGCTGCACCAGTGGCAGGCCGCCCATGACCATCTTAAGCTAATCGGTTTTACGGATGAAGAAATTATTGAGGCGGGGGTGTGCATCCGTAATGAGCAGGGACGGGTGTATGACCGCTTCCGCCATCGTTTTATCATCCCGATCCGGGACAGTCGCGGGCGGGTAGTTGGGTTTGGGGCGCGGGCTATCAACCCGGAAGATGAACCCAAATACTTAAATTCGCCGCAGAGCGCCCTGTTTGATAAAAGCCATACGCTGTTTGCGTTTGATATGGCACGGCGGGCAATCCGCGAAACGGAAACTGTTGTGGTAGTTGAGGGGTACATGGATGTGATTCAGGCACATCAGGCCGGCTTCACCAACGTGGTCGCTACGATGGGAACAGCGCTGACGGACTCGCACATGCAAACCCTGAGCAAATACGCGAATCGGCTGGTGCTGGCGCTGGATGCGGATATGGCGGGGCTTAAAGCCACCATGCGCGGGCTGGATGTTGCCCGCGAAACCCTCAGCAGCAAAAATGTGATGGTGCTGGATGCGCGGGGCATGATGCAGCAGGCGGGCAAGCTGAATCTGGATATTCGGGTGCTGGAAATTCCTGAAGGCAAAGACCCGGATGATTTTATTCGCCAGTCGCCAGAAAAATGGCAGCCGCAAGTAGAAAATGCGCTGCCCCTGGCGGAATATATCATCAAAGTAGGCACGGCCACCCTCAGCCCCAACGCCTCCGTTGCCGAACGGGAAGCGCTGGCACGGGAACTTTTGCCCCTGCTGACCGCTACCGAAAATAACCTGCACCGCCGGAATAATGTACAGCTTTTGAGCCACCGTCTTAAGCTCGACCCGCGTGCGATGGTCGCCTGGGCGGTCAACCGCACCCAGCAGACCGAAAAAACTGATAAAAAACCGATTCAGAAAAAATTAAACGACGCGCCAGTTGTGGATGCCCTGCCGATGTCGTTGAAGGGGCGCAAATTAGAGCAGTATTGTTTATCGGTGCTGGTACGCGAACCGCACCGCCTGTTTGAAGCCAATCGGCTGCTGCGGCAAATCTGCGAACAAACGGGCGGCGCGATTGTGCCAAAACTTGAGCCAAATGATTTTTCTCAGGGAGATTTTCAGGTCATATTTGGCTTATTAGAACGCGCCTGCCTGCAAGATGAAAAAGAGCCGCTTGATTATCTGCTGGAAAATGTGAATGATAGCTTGCAGGGCGCAATTAACGAGGTGCTGTCCGAACCATTGGAAACTTTTGCCAAAAAAAAGCGACTCTATAATACGGAACTGAATTCCGTCCAGTTGGAGCAAAAACGCCGCCATTCCGCCCTACGGGATGATTTCCGGGAACGGTTATTGCAGATGCGCCATGACCGTATTGAACAGGAAATGAAGGAAATTTATTTTTTGCAGGAGGAAACTGAGGACGAATCCGCCGCCGTCACCATTTACGCACAGCGCATGAGCCAACTCCTGCGAACGAAGTATATTTTGAACCAGGCCATTAACGATATTCACAAAAATGGCAAAGAGGGATGAACCCGATGGTAAAACGCAAAGCCACATCGGAAGAAAAATTGAATACCGACATGGAAGCCCTGCTGACCAAAGGGCGGCGCAACAAACAACTGGAGGAGGCCGAGGTACTCAGTATTTTTGAAGACCCCGAAGGGGAACAGGCGCAGCACTTCATGGAGCAACTGGAAGCCGAGCAAATTGAAATAGTGTTTTCTGATGAGGACGATATTGAAGTCGATGATTTGGATGAAATAGACGATTTAGACATCGAACCCGACGAGGACGACCTTGAAATTGAAGATGAAGAGGTAGACGATGACCTGGAGGAGCTGCCTCTGCGTGGCACAGCCGGCATTTCAGATGATCCGGTTCGCATGTACCTTAAGGAAATCGGTCAGGTTGATTTGCTGAATCAGGATCGGGAAACCTGGCTTTCCAGCCAGATAGCGGCCAAAGTGCTGTATCTGGATAAAAAAGAAAAACTGTGGCGAAAAAATAAAACCGCCCCGAAAGACAAAGACATCCTTCTCTCGCTGTATGAAGATGCCTATACCTCATGGACGAAGGTGCGTGAGATTACGCAGCGCCTGGGAAATGACCTGCCCGATATGGGAAAAATTATCGGCGAAATCCAGTCGCTGCGCGAAACCTGGCGGATTGACGGGGTATCTTATGCTAGAGATTACCTGTTGCAGCGCCAGTGGGGAAAAGATGAGGATTGGAGTACGGTAGCGCACGAATTTTTTAATACCTACCATATTCTTTATATCTTTCCGGTTTCGCTGCAAAATCAAATCCTCAAATTTCATGGAAAACACAATGACCTGCCATCACCGGAAACGTTACAGGAATGGATAGAAAACCATCCGACTTATGAAACGGATATTGAACAGGAAATTCATGGCACGGCTGGATTATTTGGCAGGCCGGGGCTGCTGGACCGGGGGCAGGAAGCGGAAGAAGCGCTGACCCGCGCCAATTTACGGCTGGTGGTTAGCGTAGCAAAACGGTACATGGGACGCGGCATCAGTTTTCTGGATTTAATTCAGGAAGGCAACATCGGCCTGCTGCGGGCGGTGGAAAAATTTGACCATACCAAAGGATTCAAATTTAGCACCTATGCCACCTGGTGGATACGGCAGGCCATCAGCCGGGCTATCGCGGACCAGGCACGCACCATTCGGATTCCGGTGCATATGGTCGAAACCATCAACCGCCTGATGCGGATTCAACGGGATTTAACGCAGGAAAAAGGTGCAGAACCCACTGCTGAAGATCTGGCGCTGGAAATGAATTTCCTGACGCCCGAAGAAGTTAAAAAAATCAAAGCGCTGCGTGATGCAGGCGAAAAATTGGAATTTGTTGACCCCGGCCTATACCGCAAGTTGCGCCGCGAAGCCAACAAAATCCGCCGGATTCTGCGGATTTCGCAAGAGCCGATGTCGCTGGAAATGACGGTTGGGCAGGAAGACAGCAGTATGCTGGGTGATTTTATCGAGGACGATAAAATGGTCGGTCCGGTGGACGCTGCTACCCGTCAGCTTCTGAAGGAACAAATCCGGGATGCGCTGTTTGTATTAAATGACCGCGAACGGGAAGTGCTGGAAATGCGCTTTGGCCTAAAAGATGGGCAGGAACACACCCTGGAAGAAGTCGGCAAATATTATGGGGTGACACGCGAACGTATCCGGCAGATTGAAGCGAAGGCGCTGCGAAAGCTCCGCCAGCCGAATCGCAGCCGCCCCCTGCGGGATTATCTTGAATAATGCGTTCTGCTTATGACTTGCCTCTGGATGCCATTGGTTTGGGCAGCAGGGTGCGCCTAATTTTATATGGAATTTCCCTGCTGCCACTGGTCGGATTGGTGATCGGGGGCAATTATTCTTTTAGAAAAAATGCCGCTACCCGTCAATTTGGGCGGCGGCTGTTTTTGTATGCCGTTCTCTTACACGGATTTTATCTGGCCTGTTTGTGTCCGGCGGCGCTGGCCTTAGCGCTGAGCCAGTGATGCCAGCGCTTCGTGCAGGCGGTTAAAGGCGGCTTCGGTACGTTCCGGCGGCAGGGCATAGGAAAACCGTATCCAGTTGCGCCCTGCTTCAGAGAAAAAGCGACCTGGTACTACTGCAATTCCATAATCGCGTGCCAGAATTTCACCCAATTCAACCGAACTGGTTTTGTCATCACACCAGTCTTTTAAATCAATAAAGGTATAGTAACCCTGTCCCATGATGTGACGGTAGCCCTTTTCCTGCAATTTCTGACGCAGCAGTTTACGGCTGGCGTTGGTCGGTTCGATGGTGCTGGCGGCTGCCTTTTCAAATCCCATCTCATAGGCTGCTACCGCCACCGCCTGACTGTAAAAATTCGGGAACACCCCATGCGACGCCCGGCTGATGATAAATTTGCATACTTCCGGCGCGGCAATCAAATGGGCGCTGCGGACATTAGACGCCCCCAGGGATTTGGTCAGCCCATCAAGGAACATCAGGCGATTGCGTTCTTCCGGCGAAAAAGACTCCAGCACCTGATTAATATCATAGGGTTTTTCTTCGCTAATCCAGTGATAAATCCAGTCGAACAGCACAAATGAAATGCCCAGTTCCAGCGCTTTGTGTGCCAGTTCAATTTGTCGTTCCAGGGTATAAGAATAGCCAGTGGGGTTATCCGGCGAAGTCATCAGCATCCCTGCAATACGCCGACCGGATTTTTGGGCAAAACGCACCGCTTCTTCCAGTCCTGCTTCGGTATGCTGCCAGGCGGCATTTTCATCACCGGGGGCTTGCAGCACGTTTAAGCCCATCGCATACGGCCCCCAATTATAACTAATCCAGGGGACAGCCGACGTTAAAAGGACATCCCCAACACGCCCCGTTCCCAGATAAATCATAGCGTCGTAGGCTTTGAGCAAAATATCTCGCCCGCCAATGCCCGCCACCACATTCTGAGGCCCCCAGCCCGTTGCCAGATTGATTTTCCAGTAAGCGTTGGCAACCGCGTCACGAAAGCCATCGTAACCGTAGGGCTGATCATAACCTGTGCCATGGCTGACCTGCATTTCCGCCGCTTTCATCAAAATGTCGGCGGGAACTCCATCCAGGCTTTCGCCGCCGTCCCCCTGTGAAGCGTCATATGTTTTGGCATCAGCCCCTGCTTTCTCAAGATAGGCTTTTAAACCTTTTTTGATGAGAAACATGCGGGAAGGCGGAATTTCGGTCTGGTTCGCTGGATAATCACAGACAGGAATCAAAAATTGGTCTTCAACAGCAAACCGGGGTTGTTGGGACATAACCGCACCTTTGAACTTCATATTGGATAGTAGAAGATAATCTTACCTTAGTTTGTCGTCCGGTGCGTATGGGCAGAATGAACAGTCAGCGTTTATGCGTGCGGGTGAAATAACCACTCACCCAGCGCAGCGCTTCTACCTCATTTTGCGGCTGGTATTTCCCTGTTTCCAGAGGTTTATCAAAAACATTTTTACGGGTTTTGTTTGCCATCATAGGAATAAGGGCAGCGATATGCTGCGTATCTTCCGCCAGAATAGGCCGCACCTGACGCTGATTAAACAGCGACATTTGTTTCCACAGGTTTTCAATTTCTTCGTTCAGCACATCCAGTTCCAGTTTAGGCGGATTGCTGGGTGGGAAGGCTTGCAGCAGCCGATTCAACAGCCC
Source organism: uncultured Anaerolineae bacterium (assembly GCA_964557285.1). Taxonomy (GTDB): domain Bacteria; phylum Chloroflexota; class Anaerolineae; order Aggregatilineales; family J027; genus SB15. The sequence continues at coordinate 7,946 of CAZKZS010000142.1, forward strand.
TTCCATCACGTCCGTTTCACGCAGCAGTTCCTGAGCGCCGCGTACCCCAAAAATGTGAGCCATTTCCTCCCGTGTCAGGTCAACGGTGGCTTTTTTCTTACCGGAAAAATACCCGCCCAGATAAATCAGTAGTTCCAGCCCCGTTTCTGGCGCGGCCTGATTCAGCAGTACCTGTTCCTGCCGTTCCAGCGTGCGGCGATTCAAAGGTCGCTGGCTGCCCAGTTGGAAAATGTGGCGGGCGATAAAGTCCATATTTGCCCCGATTCGGGTGCGTTCCTCGTCATTTAAATGCCCGATCATAGCATCCAGATTGGCACGGAGGCGGTGCGGCGGCGGCAAATCCTTATTCTCATGGTAAGTCGAGCCCATGTCATACAGCAGGCGGGAGGTTATTTCCAGCATTTCCGTGTATTTCAGCAGGTCGGTGTCCTGGCCCAGAATCTGTCGGAAAAGATACGTTGCCTGTAATTTTTGACCGATAGCTTCTCCCAGTTGGCGGCCAAAAAAGGCGGGCAAGGTATGGGCAATCGTTTCATCGGCTCTGCGGATATACGCCCGCATCAGGGTCATGCCCGCCGAGGCGACCTGTGCATCCCAGTTCAGTTGTTCCCAGACTTTGACCATCTGGTGGCGGCCTTCTTCCCCATTTTTCAGGGCAATATCCAGCATAATCTGGCCGCTTTCCAGCGCCGCTACCGCGTCACGGTTGGCCGCGTGATATTCCAGCAGTTTAACCATCGTTTCCACGCCCACCGTTTCGACCAGTTCTTTCTCCAGATTGACCAGAGTCGACAGGCGGCGGGCTGGGTCACGGTAGGCATGATTCCAATCGCTGGCAATTAGCATGGCTGCATAGATTTTGACGCGGGGTTCGGAGCGCAGTTTACTTTGTTCCACCAGCGCAAAAATAGCCTGCATGGTTTCAATTGGGAGTTTCAGGCTTAAAAAGATACGTCCGGCCACTTCCGCAAAAGCGGGCAGCCGATTCAGCCCAAAAAGCTCATTTTGATACACTTGCAGCAGGTTGATGCCGGCTTCATGCCGTCCGGTGGTAAAGTACAGGGCGGGCAGCATTTCCAGCGTGGTTGGTGATAGGGTTCGCAGTTGTGTGACATCAGTGTAGGCGCGGGTGAAATACTGAATCAACTGGTCAAAATGTTCGGCATATCCCGCCTGTGCCGCCCGCATGACTCCTTCAAGCGTGCGCTGGTCAACCAGTTCAGCCCGCCCCATTGACACCGCCCACTCAATCAGGCGGCTCATGAACATCATGCGGTGTTCGGGTTCGACTTCGTTGACTGCCGCCACAAATAAACGTTCCGGCGGATTCGGGCGCGGCTGTGGATGCAAAAAGGTCAGTGCGTACTGCAATTTAGGCGGCAAATACTGAGTGAACGCCGGATCGCTGGTCAGGTTTTGTAAGCCTGCTAGAGGCATATGACGGGCGGCCAGGATGAGCAGCCCTCTGGCAAGTTCCTGATCATAAACGGCAGAGGTTCGTAAACGCTCAATAATTAGAGGCAGGATACTTTCTAACTGCATCGCGCCGGGTAATGCCTGAATCTGCTGCAAAAAGCCGTTTAAACGCTGGGCGTCCCGTTCTTTCAGCAGGCTGTCCAGATGTTTGAAAATGGCAATATATCCCAGACGATGCCAGGGCAGACTCGTGGCCTGTGGGACGTTGGTCAGCCAGCGCTCCACAATTTGTAACACTTTGAGGTCGCGGCCATTTTCTTCAATGGCATCGCGCATCTGCTGATACACGGCTTCTGCGACGGGACGATTGGCAGCAGCAAGGGTCGGCAGCACGTCGGCATGTTCAATATTGGTATCCAGCACCAGGGTAAAGGCCAGCAGATGACGAGCATAACGCAGGGCTAAATCTTCTGGCAGAGTCGGGTCTTGCTGCAAAATCTCAGCGACGGTTTCTCTATCGGCTGGTTGATTGTTCAGGATGGCCGCATCAATAGCTGCCCGCCGTGAGGCAAAATGCAGCGCCTGTGCCAGGCTTTCTTTCCGCATGGCACGCCAGACGGCGGTTCTTGCCATGCGGGTGGTATTTTCTACCACCAGCGACGCATCCAGCCGAAGTTGAGAGGTAATAAATTTGCTGTATTTGTCTCTGGGCGCTTCCCCCAAAAACTGCCCCGCCATCCAGTCATACACCAGATGATCCTGCGGAGGACTGGCAGCAGCCATAAATTTTAATTGGGCGCGAGTCTCGTCTGCTTTTTCAACTGAAGTTGCCCAGGTGACGCCAACGCGGGCCGGTGCAGGCAGAAGACACAATATCCCGTGAATAAAACGCATCCGTTTTTCAAGCGAAGGCGGTGCGTTGAGGATGGCAATCGGCAGACGGTGAATCAATCCTGCCAGCAGATTTTCAACATTTTTAATATTATCGCCGCAGTAAAAATACAGGTCGTACAGAAGCTGAGTCTGAAGGGCATCGTCAAGCGGCTGCGGGTCTACCAGTTGGAGGGGCTTAAGGTCGCGGCGCTGTTTATCAAAAGAGGGCATGGTCGTCTGGGTTCCCCAGAAACGGTAGTTGCCCCCCAGCCAGCGCAGCGCCATCCCCGGCACAAGTTGATAGTGGAGTTGAGGATAGCCTTCCAACGTGCGCTGGGACCGTAAAAAAATGTACTCGATGGCCTCCCCCCGGAACAGGCCAATTGTTCCCGGCATGTCATTGGAAGTCTGGTCGGGGGGCGGCGGGGTCGTGCGGGCGAGTTTCAGACATTCCTGTACCTGGGGCAGGGTGATTCCCGGGGTGCTGGCAAGAATCCCCGGTGACCCCACCGGCTGCCCATCCACCATCAGGTTTCCGAAATAAAAGTGTTCAATTTCAAAAATGCGTGCCACGATAGTACCACTTTTCTAGGTTAGCAATGAGGCTTCCGGCCAGCGCTCAATAATGGCAGCGATTTCGTTCATGACCTCATCAATGGTTTTGTTGTCGGTTAGAATATAAATGGCATCCTCTGCCTTCATCAGGGGCGCGAGACTGCGTTCAGTGTCGATTTTATCACGCCGCAGCATTTCGCTAGTAACGGTATTCAGGTCGGCTTCTTTGCCCGCGTTCATGAGTTGTAAGTGCCGCCGCCGCGCCCGTTCCGCCAGCGACGCATCAATATACAATTTTAAATCGGCGTCTGGTAGGACTACAGTACCTATATCTCGTCCAGCCAGAATGACGTTTCCCTGCGCTGCGACTTTACGCTGAAGCGGCAGCAGCGCTTCGCGTACCAGGGTCATTTTAGAAATGGGAGAAACCAGGGCTTCTACACTTTTGCTTCGCAGATGGTCGGTTACATCTTCCCCGTTGGCAAGGATGCGATATTTGGAAACCCCATCATGTTCAATTCGCAGGTCAAGGTCATTCACCACCTCAGCGACCGCCGCCGCATTTTCATAGGAGACATTGGCTTTTAAAATGACATAGGTGATGGCACGGTAAAACGCACCCGTATCCACAAACACATACCCATATTTTTCTGCCAGCCGTTCGGAAATGGTGCTTTTGCCTGTGCCTGCCGGCCCATCAATCGCAATGATATTTGGTTTTGGCACTACTTTTTCTCCCCGTAACAACCCATTGGGCATTGTGACATACTCCCCACACCTAAAGGTGGGGGCATCTAACTTCAAACGAAACGGCGTGTCTTTTGAGGGACGCGGCTTACAGTTTCTCGGTTAGTATACGC
>CAZKZS010000143.1:0-11642 GCA_964557285.1 uncultured Anaerolineae bacterium
GACTCCCAGGCGCGTATGTAGTATTCCATGGCTTCGCTGGTGTCGCTGCTCATCAGGACTTCGCCCTGCAAAAAGTCAGCATTTCCACGAATCACGTAATCAGTCGTCATACTGCGACTGGTGTTCAGCAGTTCGATCGCGTTACTGAGATGAGATTCAAAACGAGCAATCCGGGCGCGGGAGATAAACACGTTTGCTAGCCCATTGTTATCCAACATCTGTTCATAGACCTGTTGGACAACATCCAGGGCTTCACGCGCCCGCGTAAAATCTCCCCGAAAAATATAAATTTCTGCAACGTAAAGAACAGTTTCCGGTTGGGCTTCTTTTTCTGCCAGCGAACTGTTCTGGTAAATATCAATCAGAATCTGATGCTGCTGGCGGTCGAGAAAAAGGTCGCGTGCGTCGGAGTCAATTTCCCTAAGAGTTGTCATGAAACTACCTCATCTTATCTTGCTAAGCACCTGATTAATAGGAGAGGTAGTTCCAGTATAACATTTTTTAAGTGAGGAAAAGATGAAGATTCCTCACGAAAAACGGAAAAACACCTTAGTAAACCTTAAAAAATACCTAGAGAGAGGCGGTGCGGGAATGAAGTCCGGTTGCACCATCAGGACGAACTCCGGCCTTTGCTTCAATTTGTGGCTCGTTTTCTCCATCCACACAGCGCACCTCAAACGTATGTTCACCTGCTTCAAACGGCCAGTCATAGCGCCAGAGTACCCAGGTGGTTTGTGAAAGCGGCTGAAGCCGGCTGGCTTCTTGCCATTCACCCCTGTCCACACGGACTTCCACTTTAGAAATGCTGCGAGCGCCCGCATACGCAATCCCGCCCACTGGAACAAACGTCATCCCGTTTTGCTCGTAGGTGGAGTTGGTGGCTACGGTATCCACGACAGACGTTGCCCGCACAATCGCTTCCCGACTCCAGCCGCGCCGCACCCAGTAGCCCTCATCCCATTTTTCGACTGCCTCAATCTCAGTAATCCATTTGGGCTGTTTCATACCGTAGCGGTCAGGAATATAGATTCGCAAAGGAAACCCATGACGTTCTGGCAAAGGCACGCCGTCCCATTCATAGGTCAGCATCACACGCGGGTCGGATTTGACCAAATCAATAGCCACATATTCAAAAAAATTATCGGCTGACTTGACCAGCAGGTGAGTTGCCTTTTCGTTTAACCCAACTTCCTCAAAGAGAAGGTGCAGGGGAACACCTGTCCAGCGCGTGGTACTGATTAAATCGCCGCCCACGCGGTTAGAAATGCAGGAAAGGGTGACAAACCGGTGAACAGGGGCATAACGGGTACGAAGGTCATCCAGGGTAAGTTCCATCGTGTTATCGACCAGCCCGCCAATTTTTAGCCGCCACTCCGCCGCATTAAGCGCTGGAGGCCGTCCGGAATTAATATCAATCACATAATGATCTTTCAGAGGCGTATACTCAGGTCGGGTCCCGGGAGCAGGCTCAAAATCCAGCGAATCGGCGCTGCGTGTTTGAATATCCCCCCCTTCAATCAGGACTTCATCTTTGAGCAGTTCCGCTAACCCTGCCCCGATGAGCGTAATCACGGCGGTTGCCCCGCCTACCTGTACCAGAAACTGCCGTCGGCTTGGGCCTTCCCCTGCGGCGGCTGGTTCTTGCGTCAGGCGGTTATAAACCCATCCCAGGGCTGTTCCCCATAGGGCAAACAGGGCGACTATCCAGATAAAACTGATAAATGGATTAGCCGTGGACGAAACATTAATCCAGTTGCTTAATCCGGCCAGCACCAGCCCGACCAGTGTTCCCATGCCCAAACCATGCACAGGAAATTCGGCTTTTAACCAGTGGGCGGCGGCAAAAAACAGCGCCCCAAGCACCGCACCGCCGCCCAAAATAGTCAGTACGGCCAGCCAGCGCTCCGCCAGTTTCGTTGTGTCGTCGGTGTCGCCTACATTCAGCATGATAACCACATCAATCATCGTATCAAGGCCAAAAGTTAAAACATCCCCCCGCATGTTACGAGACAGCCAATCAAACACATCGTAGGCGATGAACGGAAAACCAAACGTTTTTTCCATAGAAGCCGCATAAGAAACCGCCAGCAGAGAAGCTGTTAGCAGCGCTCCGGTCAGCGCACCCCATAAAATTTTTAACCTTGTTGTCATTACCAGCCTCATTTTTATTCCAGTATCCTCATGAAATATAACGAAAATATTACGATGCCTGGATGTTGTCTGATATGATGAAATCAACAAGGAGAAAACACGATGCCAGTCACGATTCTGGTTGGGGCGCAGTGGGGAGATGAGGGTAAAGGCAAAGTCACGGATTGGCTTGCCGAACAGGTGCAGATTATTGCCCGCTATAATGGTGGCGATAATGCAGGCCATACCCTGAATATCGAAGGCAAAACGTATAAATTGCATTTTATTCCTTCCGGCATTTTACGTGAAGGTGTGGTGAGTCTGATGGGCGGCGGCATGGTCATTCAACCGGAACGGCTGCTCAAAGAAATGCAGGAACTGGCGGCTCAAGGGGTGGATGTCTCGCCGCAAAGACTCAAAATTTCGACCAATGCCCATGTCATTACCCCTGCCCATCAAGCGCTGGAACAGGCCGATGAAGACTCACGCGGCAGCAGCAAAATCGGCACGACTTTACGTGGTATCGGACCGGCTTACACCAGTAAATTTGCCCGAAATGGGATTCGGGCGTCCGCTATGCGTAAGCCGGACTTTTTTGGCGAACAGGTTTATAAAGCTATCGAAAGTGCCAATAAAATTTTGCACAATATTTATCATGCGCCTACCCTCAATGCCAGTGAATGTGCTGCAAAATATGTGCGCGAAGCCCAACGGCTTGCCCCGTATCTGGTCGATGGGTGGGCATACTTATATCATGCGCTGCGGGAAGGCAAAAAAGCGCGAGCCGAAGGCAGTCAGGCGACCCTGCTGGATGTTGATCATGGGAATTACCCGTATGTCACCAGTTCCAATCCGACTGCAGGGGGAGCGCTGGTCGGGCTTGGGTTTGGTCCCAAACAGGTAGACCGCGTGATTGGGGTTGCTAAAGCCTTTTGTACACGGGTGGGGGCGGGGCCTTTCCCCACCGAACAGGATAACGAAATTGGGTCGGTCATGCGCGGGGACGGCAGCAATCCCTGGGATGACTTTGGCACGACGACAGGCCGCCCGCGTCGTTGTGGCTGGCTGGATATGGTCGCGCTGAAATATGCGGTTGCAGTGAACGGTATCACGGAACTGGCGCTCATGAAACTGGATGTGCTGGGTCGTTTTAAGGAAATTCAGGTGGCGGTTGCCTACGATATTGAGGGGCAGCGTGTAGAAGATTTTCCGATTGACCAGGATGACTTTAGTAGGGCCGTTCCGGTGTATCAAACTTTTGCGGGCTGGCAGTCGGACATCATGGAAGTCACACGCTGGCAGGATTTACCTGTCGAAGCCCAACGTTATATTGAATGGATCGAGCAGCAGCTTGAAATTCCAATTTCCCTGGTGAGTGTGGGGCCGGGGCGAGAACAAACCCTGCTGCGATAGCGCTGCTGTATGATAAGATGCAAGGGGAGGCAGCCATGAGTTGGATAGAAATTGCGGTTGAAGTGGACGGTGAATCGGCGGAAGCTGTGGCCGAAGTGCTGGCCGAATATGGGCATCAGGGCGTTGCGATTGAGCGTATTGGCCCGCCGATGGATGCCTGGGAAGACAACATTCCTCCGGCGGAAAAATTTGTCATTAAAGCCTATATGCCTGCCGATGCACAGGCAGCAGATAAACAAAATTTCCTGCGGGATGCCCTGCGATACATGAACATGGCCTACCCGATTGCTGAACCGACCTTCCAGACGATTGAGGAAACCAACTGGGCGGAAGCGTGGAAAGTGCATTACAAGCCGATTCGACTCGGCAGGCGGGTCTATATCCGTCCCAGTTGGGTTGAAGTGGATGATATTCAGGAAAATGATGTGGTGCTGGCGCTTGACCCCGGCATGGCTTTTGGCACAGGGACACACCCCAGCACGCAGCTCTGTTTGATTGCTGCCGAAGAAATTCTAGGAGAACGCCCCCATTTGGATGTGCTGGATTTGGGCTGCGGATCGGGGATTTTGAGTATTGCCGCGATTCTGCTGGGGGCGAACAAGGCGCTGGCACTGGATATTGATGAACTTGCCATCAAAGTCACGCAGGAAAATGCCGAACGTAACGGCGTAGCGGGAAAAATTCATGCCCAGGTGGGCAGTTTGGAAACCGTGATTCATTCCGCCCGACGTTTTGATTTGGCGCTGGTGAATATTCTGGCAAAAATTATCATTCCCATGTGTGAACAGGGGTTAGGACAGGTCATTCGCCCCGGCGGAATCGGGGTGTTTGGTGGGTTAATTGATACCCAGGCCGATGAAGTAGAGGCAGCCTTACGCCAGACCGGACTCGAACCGTATAAGCGGTATACCTCCGGTGATTGGGTGGTGATTGTGGCGCGGCGGCCTCATTAATCACTGCATACAGCGATCCTCTGGTGGACGCTGGCGCAGAGTCACAATAAACCGCGTGCCAGATTCTACCCTGCTTTTTACGGTAATTGTGCCATCGTGAAGTTCAATCATGCCCTTTACGATGGCTAATCCCAATCCCATGCCGCCGTAACGCCGGGTGAGCGCTCCTTCAAGCTGGTAAAAGGGTTCAAAAATTTTCTCATATTCGCTTTCAGGAATCCCGATACCATCATCCTCAAAGGTGATGACCGCCCCGCCTTCCGGTAGGCCGACTGCCGTAATGGTGAGATGCCCACCGTCTTTATTAAATTTAAAAGCGTTATCTACTAAATTAGTAAAAGCCAGCACCAGCCGCACTTCATCGGCAATCAGCTCAATCGGGTCGCTCTTCAGGCTAACATTCATCTCACGCGAACTTTTATAAGCGTTGCGGGCGGCTTCAATCGCATCTTCCAGCAGTTTATCAACCCGCACGGGCTGGCAATTTAATATAATGGGCTGGCTCTTGCCCTGAAGTTCATGCAGGTTGATGAGCGCATCCACCATGCCAGACAGAAAGTGTGCCTGTTTTTCGATGGCTTCTAGCTGCGATTTCCGCGAAGGATCGGGTTCATCATCGGCCAGTAAACTCGCGTACCCCAGCATAATCGCAATTGGGGTACGTAATTCGTGGCTGGTAATCGCCACAAATTCACTTTTACGGCGGTCTAAATCCTGCAATTCGCTGTAAGCACGGTCAAGGGAAGTGAACAGTTGTGCGCTGCGAAGGGCTAAACCCGCCGCACCAGCCAGCGAAAACAGGGTCTGGGCATCCTGTGGCGTATAAAAATCATCGCGGCTGATTCGCAGCACCAGCAAAAATCCTGTTAAGTTTCCCCGTGCAATCAGTGGCGAAGCAATTGCGGAGGTCGGAAACAGATTCAGGCGAAATGCCTGCTGTAAAACTTCCAAATCCGTCGGGTCATCAAATAACAGGGGCTGGTCGCCATTTTTTAACAGGGCAACGGGACTCTGTTCATCCAGCGTATATTCATGGGTTATTTCAGGTGTTGGAATCCCTACCCCGACTGTGTAAAGGTGTTCAAAGCAGTTGATCTCTTCCTGGTAGGTATAAATGGCAACTGCCTGCGCCCGCATTAAATCGGCGGTTTTATGTGCCAGCGCCCGTCCTGTGTCATGTAAATCCAGACTCTGCCCCAACGCCGTCGTGACTTTATTAATTGCATCCAGATGGGCGTGCTGCATATCGGCGGTTTCTTGCATCGTTTCCGCGTGTTGTGCAGTTTTCACAATCATGCGGGTGAGCCAGGCATTGTAATCGCGTAAAAAGATGGCTTCTTCCTGGGGCAGCGGTTTTGCCAGGGGATTGGCCTGTACGGGGGCAAGCAAAATTACCCGGTCAACCTCCCCTAAAAAAGCATCCCGTTCCAGCGGCTTACGGAGAAAACCCGCCGCGCCTGCCCGCTTCGCCAGGCTTTCATCCCCCGGTTCAGCGTCCGGCGGGCTGAGCAAAATGACAGGAATCCGGGCAAATTCAGGTGTTTGTTTTAACGAACGGCAAAAATGAAAACCATCCATGCCCGGCATAAGAATATTGGCGACCACAGCATCCGGTAGCGGATTCTTTTGCAGGGTTGCCAGCGCTGTTTGCCCATCCCGCACAAAATCGGCGGTATACATGGCAAAATCCAGCATCAATTGAAGGGCCTGTGCCACACGAACATTATCTTCGATGATCAAAAGGTGGGTCATATGCTACTCCGGCTGCACTCTATAATAACACAGACCACAGCTAGACTCGCTAAGAGATAAGTGTTTTTCAGTTTGAGGGCAGGTGGCAGCACCTGCCCCGTCCTATGTGCTTATAAATAATCCTCATCCAACAGGCCGCGCTCATCGGCAAAAAGCAGTACCAGCCCGCCAAACGCCACCGCAAAGGCCAGAAAACTGTAAAATTCATGTTCTCCGGTGCTGTAATTGGATTTGGCATTGTCGACCAGTTCATCAAATTGGTCATCAAAACGCTCTCGCTGGCTGTCGCTCATATCGTTGTAACCAGTGAGTTCTTTAAGATCGCTTTTCCATGTGCTTGTACTCACGGTACGCCAGAAAAAGCCAAAAATCAGCAGCAAAAAAGCAGTGGCCGCCAGCGCCACAAGGGCCGTTCGCATGGGCAGCTTTTTCTGAAGATACAAAAAACCTAATGCTCCAAGTACCAGCGCCAATGGCAAAATAAAAATCAGCAGGCGGTCAATCAGACGGATGTCCCCGAAACCGGCATCACCATCGCTATTTTTGGTTAAATCCAGCGTAGGATAAGTATTGTTTGTTCCCAGCCAGATTTGCATGGGAGTCAGGTCATCGGCGTCGATTTCCACCCAGCTAAAAACGAAAAAGCCAAGCAGAATCATGACGGCAGCAAAAAGTGCCACTCCTCCCACCACATAGCGGAACAGATCACTGTAAAGAAAATTCCGCAGATCGTTCCGTGTCTGGGCGGATTTACTTTCGTTGATGAAATGGGTAAAACGCTGCTGCGGGGTAGCGTCCGGTTCAGCCTCAAAAAAACGTTCGCCGATGATAGGACGGTCAATAGTATCCAGCCGCCGACTCCAGCGAGCAGCACGTTTATTCCCCGGCATTTCCCGTAAAATCATTTGCGCCTGAGAAAAAATCTCTTTGACCCTTTCAAAACGAACGCGGTCTTCTGGTGCTTCTGCCTCAAGCCCTACAAATCTGGGTTTAGGACGAAGTTGCTCTACCGGTTCAAATTCTGTGTCCTCTTCTTCCTCCATTGCGGCAGGGATGGGACGGGTAGGCGGCGGTTGAATCGTGCGAATGGGAGAAACGGGAGTCTCCTCAGGAACGACCGCCGGAGCAGGGGGTGGAGGTGCAAACCGCGACACAGGTTCAGGTTCAGGGAAAGCGGGCGGCGGTTCGGGCGTTTTAACCGGAGCAATTTCGTCCAGTTTTTCCAGCCATTTTTGGGCAGTGGGGTTGCTTTTAATCGGTAGAAGAAGCTGACGCGCTTCATCGTACTGCTTTTTAATAATCAGGGTTTTGGCCTGTTCCAGAATTTCTTTTTCGGTTGCCACAACGACACTCTTTCCATCGCTTACTAACACTGTACCCAGCCCGTTAAAAAATGCAAATCCCTGCCCCACGCTTGCACGGACGGGGGGCTAAATCTACAATTTTAACTATGCGACTTCAGGAATTACCCCCTTTTAATCCCCGTCTGGAGGGCTTTCAGGCGGAAGAATTTCTCCGGCATACCCTGTCTCTGCTGGAATTTACCGTTGAGCAGGATCAAAAACTGTTAGATGCCGCGCCATTTCAGGTCAAACATCCGCCGCCCGTGCCAGAACCCCCGATTCCCCTGCTGCCCGGCATCTGGTATCCCAGAGCCGCGCGGGATGTATCGCAATATGTACAAATCTGGCTGACTCCTCCACGGAACACCCATCTTTTTCTGGAAACTGGAGATACCGTCGAACGGGTCATCCGCCCTTTGCTGGCAGGTCAGGGGCCAATAACGGTTCAAGGGGAGGCGGGAATCGGCAAAAGTTCGCTGCTGGCACATATTGCCAATCACCCGCGTACCCGCCAGCGTTTTCGGCGTGTCTGGTGGTTTGACGATGCGGCCAGAGTGGGACAGGCGGCGGCTATTATCCTGGAACGTTCCCACATTTTGGGAGAAGCCGATCCTCTCCAACAATTGCACCTGCTTTCGCGGGAGTTGGACGATTCTACGCTGCTCATAGTAGATAATTTGTATCCTGAGCATTTTTTGGCGGAAGCCATCCTAAAACTTTCGCCGTTTGTGCTGGTAGGAATGGAAACCCCGCCGGAAATCCCTCAGGAGGATGAATATGGCAATTTAACCCCGCCGCAAGACCCGCCTCAGGTGGTCACGCTGCGGCACTGGTCGCGGAATGACGCGGTGAATCTGCTGGCACAAACGGCGCATCTCCATGACCCGCAAAAAAATGCTATTCCGCGTGAACTGCGGCCTTCTTTGGAAGCCCTGGTCACGCTGCTGGACTGTCACCCCCTGGCGGTGGTGATAGCGGCGGTGCTGCTGACCGAAGATGAACTGAGCGCTGACCAGCTTTTAAACAGCCTTCATGCCCTCACCTCCGATCCTGATGCCTACGCGGTGCTGCACCTGTGCATAGATACCATGCCTGTTGAATATCAGCGCCTTCTGGAGGCCTTTGGGGTGTTCTCACCCTTAGGGACACATACAGAAGCGTTACAAAGTGTCGTGGATATGACCGATGTAGGATTGTTACGTGGGCTAACCTACCTGAAAAAACGGCGGCTTATCCGGCACGCGGCACGGTTTGGCGACCGATACATTGCCGCTATGCCCGTGTACCGTCGAGTCACGCAGCGCGACCCTAACGCTCCCGGCAGCCGACTGGGGGAACGGGCGCGGGAATGGATAATGCGCTACGCGGAAAGTTACACTTACGATGAAGCTGCCCTATTTGCCGCCGAACACCATCTGCGTTATCTGTACCAGATTGCCGCCAAATATCAAAAAAATGAACTTACCGTTCGGCTGAATCGGGCGCTGGTCCATTATCTGCGGACATATATGCCCGCCTTTGTTCCACAGGATGCCCCACCGCCGCGCCTGACCGGAGAACGCGCCCGTGTGGTTCAAATGGCACGTCACGGACATGAATTGGCGGTGAAAGGTGATGTTGAGCAGGGGCGCGAACTCTTAAAAACCGCTATCGCCGCGATTCGGGAACAGGGGTCGGAACATGACCGGGCGGAAGCGCTGGTCATGCTGGCGCAGATTGAGGACAGCTATGGCGACCCTGTTACGGCATCAAAATATCTTGAGGATGCCGCCAAACTGGTTTATGAGTTAAATGCCTACGAGTCGATGAGTCTGGTACGGCTAGGGCTGGCAATGGTCTACCGCCATCAGAATCGATTTAAGGAAGCGCTGGCGGTGCTGGATGACTCGTGGGGAACAAACGCCGAACGCGCCCGCATTTACCGCGCAATGGGCAAACTGGATGAAATGGTCAGGGCGCTGGCAGCAGATGATGTGTTATCCCCCTATGCAAAAGCGGAAAGTTATTTGCAGGCAGGGCAGTATGCCGGAGCGCTGGAAGCCATTGCCGATGACAATACCCCTCTTAGCCATCACCTCCGCGCTATGATTTATCATCTTCAGGGGGAATATGACGCCGCGCTGCGGGGATACGATATGGCGCTGCAAACCTACGCGGTAGACGACCCGGAAAAAGCGCATACTTGGCGGGCAATCGCTTCGATTCGGATGATGCAGGAAAATTATGAGGCGGCAGAACAGACGCTGAACAGCGCCCTGCGAAATCTGGAAAAATATCCCGATTCCCGTCAGCGCGGGCGCACGCTGGCGTTGCTGGCGGCCGTCTATTTGTGTCGGGGGGCGAATCGGGCGGCGGTAGAAACCGCAATGCAGGCAGTGCAGGAACTAACTGACGACCCGGAAACGCTGGCCGATGCCTATCGCACCCTGGGGCGTGCCTGTTGGCGATTGGGGCGCTACGATGAAGCGCTGGCGGCTTTTATTCACGAATCTGAGCAGGCGCAGAGTATGCCACACCGCGACGAAGTACGGATTGGCATTTCACTGTTTCATGTGGCCGAATGTTATCACACGCTGGGAGAGCTTGACCGTGCCATAGCCAATTTACGCCGCGCCCTGACCCATGTGAAGGCCGAAGAGTCGCCGCATGGGTATTTGATGACCCAGATCGCCCTTTACCGTACTTTGTTTGAACGGGAACGGTATCACGATGCGCTGGAAGTGTGCCAGAATATTCTCACTTTTCTGGATAAAAATCCGCCGCCAGACTTGCAGTTTTTAGGGTATATGCTGGCGCAGCATGTCCGCCTATGTCAGATCCTGAATCTGCAACCCCAGGCGCAGCGCAGTTATTCGCGCTGGCTGACCACGCTGGCAGGCCGTGCCGATGCTCTCACCGATGACTCACGTCCTGCGCTGGCGGTGCTGGCGCTTTCTTTAGCCACCCGTAGCTTACTTACTTATCAGCGTCTTGAGGAAACCCTACCCATTGCGGAAGCAGCGATGACGCTGGCCGAAATGCATTTTGCAGGCCATTCGGCGGCATGGTCGGCACGGCGCGATTATGGCGTGGCACTGGTAGCCATGCAGCAGTGGCAGGCCGCCCATGATACCTTAAAACCGCTTTTGATGGGCGCAGTACAAAATGAACCCTATAGCTATGCGGCGGTCTGTGAGGGACTCGGTACAGCCCTTCACCATTTAGGAGAATATCATACAGCCCTGAATCATTTTTTCACCGCGCTGGATGTGCAGCCGATTCGCCACAAACAGGGATTAATTTTTGAGCATGTCGCGCAGAGTTATTTAGGACTTGGCGACACCGCACGAGCAATTGAAAATTTTAATGAAGCCCTGAAATTTTTAGACCATCAGAATTCTGCTGGCGATACCGCGCGTATCCTGACAACGCTTGCCCACACGCTGGCAGGCGTGAATCGTTATGGGGATGCCATTGCTGTATATGAAAATGCGCTCAAAATGCTGAAATCGCTGCCCGAAGCGCTGCCCTTAAATACGGTCAAAGTCTATGTGAGTCTGGGACACAGCAATCGGATGCAGGGGCAGTTACGAGAAGCCGCCCGCGCCTATCAGGATGGGCTGGACATTCTGGCTAAACATCAGATTCATTCCCCGCGTGACCATCGGGAAATTATGCTGCATCTGGCACGTACCAAGCAGGCTATGGAAAAGTACGATGAGGCGATTATCGCTTTTGAACTTGCGCGGGATGACGCCAATGATTTTGGCGACCCATTAGAGGTGGGCAATATCACCCGTGAACTGGGAGAAGCCGAACATGCGGGCGGCTATCTGGAACGCAGCTTACGCACCTATGAAGATGCGCTGGTGTATCTGACACCGGAATTTCCCAAAGAAAGGGCAGCCACCTTAAGGAGCTATGGGCGGGCGCTGGCACAGGCCATGCGGTTTGAAGATGCCCGCGCCGCCTGGAATGAAGCGCTGGCAATCACGACAGATATTGCCCCGCTGGAAATTGCGCTGACTCATCACGCCATTGGGCAGGCATTTGTCGCGCAAAAAGAATATGA
>CAZKZS010000144.1:0-11486 GCA_964557285.1 uncultured Anaerolineae bacterium
ATCTGCTGACCGCGATAGCGGGTATACTGATGCAGCATTTCGGGCAGTTCGCCGCCTTCACCATTCACGCACAGCATATTGAGGCGTTTCGAGGCTTCGGCATAGGCTTTATAAGCCAGTTCCCCCTGCGACCCAAACGACATGGCGCTGATGAGGAACGGATAATCATGGTCGCCAATGCTGATATCTACTTCATCTGGCTGAATCTCATCCGTCAGATGTTTAATTTCAAGGGTATGGCGCAGCGCAACAGGGACTTCTTCTTTAAGCTGGCGGTATTCTTCAATAAATTCGTCCAGCGTCATCTCACCGTGTGCCACTGCTTCCGCTTTTTTCCAGAACTTGGGATAAAAACGATCCACCTTGGCAAGCTGCACTTTCACCTGTCCGGTCAGTTCGCGCCCACGTTCTTCGGATTCCGCGTTCAGGCGCTGCCAGGTCAGCCCCACCTCCTCACTGCCAAAATAGTTGGGGGTTTTGAGCAGCCTTGCAATGCCTGGTGCTAACCCAATCGAGCTATTCAGGCGGCCATACCCGCGTAATTCGTGGCAGCCGATGGTTGAAATGACCTTTTCCAGCCCTTTGTTCAGCAAATCCAGCACTTTCGACTGGACTTTCACCTGCTCGTCGGGCTGAGTCAGGGCTTTGGAAGGCTGCTTGCCGCCGATGGCAATCGCTAGCATCCCATACGGATTAATGGCATCCGCGCCAAAGCCGTATAACACAGCTAAATCATGCAAATTCCGAACGGCTGCCGTCCGCACGACCAGCCCGACCCGCCGCCGCAGATTGGGTTTATGCGGAATTTCCCGCAGCGTGGAGTCGATATAAGCGGTGATGAGAAGCGGGTCAAGCCAGCTAAGCGCTTCCTGCACCGTTTGACCATCGTCCAGCAAAATACACTGCGCCCCACTGCGTACCGCTTCAACCGCTTCCTGTGCCAGCCGATTCAAGGCCGATTCAACGGTTTCATCCGGCAGCACCCCGATGGTCAGCACGGCAGTCAGGCCGTTAAACCGCGCCAGCACATCCTCAATGCACATTGAGCCGATTTTTTGGGCAGCTTTGCGAGCCACTTCTACCCCACCAAGCATCGGATGGCCGCCCGTCAGCAGGGGAGAATCAAGTGTGACCAGCACATCAGTTAAACTGCGTGGATGCCCCACTTCGGGCCGCACCCCAACCAGCGACTGCGTGGAAAACACTTCGGCTTCCCGTTCGCGGTCAATGGCCGGATTGGTGACAACAGCGACGGTTTCCTTAAAAAAATCCGCCAGATTAACCCGATTTCTGCTTAACACGGCCAGGGGCCCGTCATGCCCCAGTGACCCTACCAGATCTTTGCCGTCCTCAACCAGCGATTCAATTTCCTGAATGTGTTCCCGATTCCAGCCAGAGGCCGCGTAAACTGCCGTATCCAGAGGGCGGGCAATGCCCGCTTCCAGCCAGGGCAGACTCAGGTCAACCGCTTCCGGTTCGGCTTCTAATGGAACAGGCAGCATTTCTACGGTATCAAAGGCTGCCACACCCCCACCGCCGACTCCTGCCAGTACCACGTCCGACTGAGCAGTATCCAGCCCCATCCAGTAACGTTCGGCCAGCGCAGGCGCTTCTCGCTGAAACGCCCAGTTCATAATATGTTTTCGGATGGCCGCATGGTCATAAATTTCAATCGAGCGTCCCCGATGCAGCCGCACGGCCATTTTTTCGCCGGGGGCAAGGGCGCGGGGTTCGCTAACGATATTATCAAACCGGATGGCACCGCGTTCTGAACTGAAAATGTATTCTTTTTCGGTTTCGACAAACCATAACGGGCGCAGCCCCAGCGCATCCACGCTGCACACGACCAAATCCCCGTAGCGGGCAATGACCGCCGACGGCCCCTGAGCGTAGGGGCCGAAGGACTGACGCATTTTGGTATATACCCCCCGCAGGGCAGGTTTAAAATGCTGCACTTCATACGGAACGGGCGGCAGCACCAGTTCTATCGCTTCAATTAAATCCAGCCCATACTCCACACACAGGGTATGCAGGGTGCGGTCAATATCCTGTGAGTCGGAATTGCCTTCCCACAGGGGAGCGCCAATCTGGGCGGCTTCCTGCCTGAATCTACTGATGGTATTAAATTCCCCATTATGTCCAAGAAGGGCGAACGGCTGCACACGCTCAAAGCTGGAGGCCGTATTGGTGGAATAGCGTGCATGGCAAAGCGCCATTGTGGTATCAAAGGAACGATCCTGTAAATCGGGGTAAAAACGCGATAGAACTTCTACCGAACCGCGTACTTTGTACACAACAGTATGACTACTCAGGGACGCAAAGTGAATCGGATACAGCCGTTCCAGTTCGACCCCTGCCTGATAAAGTCGTTTTTCGACTTCAAAGCTGTCCCGCAGTTCGGAAGCACATCCGGCAATCTGCCAGAAAGTCGGGGCTTCATGTTGAGCGCGTTTTCCCAGCGCCTGCACATGCACCATCCCCGGCTGCTGAATTAACAAATTTAAGCCTGCCCGATTAAAAACGTCACTCACAGCGTCACTAATTTCAATCAGGTCAGAGTCATAGGGGATAAAACAGTGTCCTACCCAGAAACGGGGGTCGGTTGCCATTGATGACCGCAGCCCGGACTGGCTCAGGATTTTTGCCCAGAGTTGACGGGGAATATCAGTTTGTACCCCCGCCCCATCGCCTTCACCATCCACGAATCCGGTGCGGTGTCCCATGAGGACAAGTGAACCCATCGCCCGTTTGAGCGTTCCATAAGTTCCCTGTCCCCCTTTGCGGACGTTAATGATGATGGCACACGAGTCATGTTCCGGGCCGTAGGGCGCCTGTGGGGTTGTGTCGGTGCGGATACTCGGAAATCTCATTTCGCCATCTCCCCTTTGTCATTTCTGACAAATTTTAAGGGAATCTGACACAAATCTGTTATGCAGGATGCAAGAGGATTCTTGTGATTTAATATGGCATTTTGTCTAATGTGGCTCTTACAGACAGGGGAAATATTAAAATTGGGTTAAAAAGAGGGGTCAGGTTTCGAGTTCACCATCCAGCAGCCTTTTGGCTTTAACAGCCAGATGAATCGCCAGCCGCGTATCTGGCTGGGTCATATCCAGGCCGGTCAGTTCACTGATTCGGTTAAGACGGTATTGTAACGTATTTCGGTGAATATGCAAGGCATCGGCGGTTTGCGAGAGATGTCCATTTGCATTAAAAAAGCCTTCCAGCGTGAGCAGCAAATCCCCCCCCTGCCGATGGTCATAGGAAATAAGTTCCCCCAGAATATCATCTCGCAGCGTGCGGAGCGCTTCGCGGTTGCCGGGCGCGGACAAAAAACGATAGACCCCAATTTCACGTGCATCCAGCGGGTGCGGTGAATTGGTCAGACGGGCAAAATCAGCCGCCGCCGCCGCATCCAGATAAGAGGAGCGCCATTCACGCAGCGTTTTAGCAATCGGTCCGATGCCAATGGCAATGGAAGAATTGGGATATTCACGCCTGCCTTCTTGCATGACCATATCCCCCAGACGGCGGGCATCACGGGACGGGTTATCATTTTCGGTGCGGTAAAAAATTCGCACTTCTTCGCCATAAGGCCGCACCAGCGCACTTAAGTGATGGGCTTTGATGATGCCGTTTGCCAGCGTTTCCAGACGCCGAATCGACGGATGCACATCTCCCCGCCAGCGTGCCACCAGAATCACATGCGGTTCGGTCAGGTCGTGGCGCAGCCGCACAATCTGATCCTGAATTTCGTCCTCGCGCCATTCTCCGGCAATGATATTGTCTAAAAAGTCGCCCCGAAAGCGCTTTTCGGTTTCACTGACTGCCTTCGCCTTGAGCATTTCCAGCGCACACATCAGACTGCCGTACTCGATAATGGCGCTGTCGGAGGAATTAAAATCATTTTTGTAGCCCACCAGCGACACAAAGCCGCGCCCTACCCCACCTGACACCACAGGCGCAATCAAACGGCAGACATTGTATTCCTCGAGATTTTGCATCATAGAGGAAGGCTGTTCCAGCAGGCGGTGACGGTCACGTAAAATTTCGGGCAGGGCGGAAAAATGCAAAATGCGTTCCTCAATGGCGGCCCAGCTTTCCATCAAGTCCGGCGGCACAGTGGAGGCCAGCAGGCGCAGACGTTTGTCTTGCAGCACCGCCGCTTTACCTGTCAGCCGTGAAATGGCGTTGATGATTTCTTCCACGCCTTTGTTATCCACTAGCAGGCGCAGCAGCGCTTCATGATTACGCTCGATGGACTCCGACTGGTCATTTTCATACAGGGTGACAGCACGGATAATATCCCGTTCAATATCGCGCATACGGAAGTTTTCCGGCACAAGCAGAATCGGAAATTCCGCCAGTTCCGCCTGGGCTGTGACCACCATTGGCGGGATATAATCCACCACCAGCCCCGCCGCCCCAATTTGAATCAGCGCGTTCATCTGCTCAACGCTAATTTGCTCATTGGACAGCACCAGGTCGTCGGGGTCAACATGAAGCTGCGGGTAAAGATGCACCACCCAGCCGACACGTCGATCCATGCCGCCTGCCCCCGCGACAATCTGCGTTGCCAGAGGAAGGACTTTTTTGTGCAGTTCTGCAAGCGTTAACATGCCTCAGATAGTAGGGGAATTGGGCAGAAGCGTCAAGCATTTGTTTCGATTCTACAGCGTTTTGCCAAATCCAGTTGGGCTAGATGAACAAATGCAGAGTCCTGCTTGCGCTGCCTTCCCTTCCCTTTATAAAATCAGTGGAAATGTCATTTTAGGTGTCTTATGGAACGTGTCGACCTCCTCAAAAATACTTTTCCTGGTTTGACCGACGATCTGGCAAAAGAAATGCTGTCGCATGTGCGGGAAGCCACCTACCCCGCTGGCGTGGTGCTGTGCCGCGAAGGAGAACGAGAGGACACGTTTTATTACATTCTGGAAGGGCAGGTGGAAATCCTCAAATGGATGGAATTTACCAAAGAAAACCGTCATATGCGGGTGAGCAACGCAGGTAATTTTTTTGGCGAAATGGGCTTAATCAGCGATGCCCCACGCGGCGCTACCGTCCGCACAACCCAGCAGACGACGGTGCTGGAAATGAACCGCAGCGACTTTTTAAAGCTGCTGAGCGCGAGTCCCAGCATGGCGCTGGCGATGGTTCGCACCACGATTGACCGCCTGCGCGAAAATGACCGGATGCAGTTTGAAGAACTGCGTAAAACCTATGAAGCGCTGCAAAAACTGGACAGCGCCAAGCTGGATTTTATCGAAGTAGCCGCGCATGAACTCCGCACCCCTTTAACGGTGATTCGGGGGTACGGCAAAGTGATTGCCCTATCCCTGCAAAGTGATGAAAACATGCAGGAAGTCGTGAAGGGCATGCAGGCTGGGGTTTCCCGAATGTGGGATGTGGTCAACGCGATGCTGGATGTGAGCAAAATCGACAGCCAGATTTTAAAAGTTTCCAAAGTACCCGTCCTGCCCAAGCTCATCGCCAACGATGCGCTGAGTAGTTTTTCCGAAGCGCTCAAAGAACGTAAAATTAAGGTGGAACAGAATCACGAAGCCATCAGCCTCCCCTTTATCTATGCCGATCCGGTTTTAATGAATAAGCTGTTTTTCCAGCTCATTTCCAACGCGATTAAATACACACCGGACGGCGGCCAGATTACCGTGACGACCCGCGAAACCCATGATTCACGTATCGGACACGGCATCGAAATTATTGTGAAAGATAACGGAGTGGGCATCAAACCGGAGGCCATGCAGCATATTTTCCAGAAGTTTTATCAGGGCGGGGATGTGAGTCTGCATTCGTCCAGCAAAACGGCGTACATGGGCGGTGGGCCGGGATTGGGGCTGGCGATTGCACGCGGAATCGTGGAGGCGCATAATGGGATTATCTGGGCAGAAAGCACCGGATTCGATACGGCCAACCACCCCGGCGCGGCCTTTCATGTGCTTTTGCCCGTGAACACCCCCTCTTAGTTTTCAGGAGTAAACCATGACGGACATTCTTAAATTACACGGGCATATTACGCGTGAGGGCAAACTGGAAGTCGAGTTACCCCCTGGGATTTCGGAAGGCGAAGTTGAAGTCACCATTGAAATCAAGCGCCCTTCGCCACAAACGGATGATGAGGCTTTCCGCCAGCGAATCCGGCGCATCCTTCACGAACACCAGTGGCTTATGGATGAACTGGCAAAACGTTGACTAAATATCTTACTGTTGAACAAATCATTGGCATCAACGCCGAAGTGCTTGGGGGAGAAATCTCGTTTACTCAGCAGAGTGTTGCTTGAATCGGCTGTTGCGCGTCCCCAGGCAAGCGCTTTTGGCGAAGATGCTTATCCTACCCTTTTAGAAAAAGCCGCTGCTTTATTACATTCCTTGTGCCGCAACCATGCTTTTGTTGATGGAAACAAGCGTACAGCAACAACCGCCGTTATAGATTTTCTACAGATCAATGGATTTCAGATTATCTGGCAGCCAGAAGATGCCCTTGAATTTATTCTTGCAGTGGCACAGGGTCAGCATGATGTTCCACACATTGCCGAATGGTTGCACCAAAACACGATAGAAATTAATCAAAAAAGCTGAGTTGTTTGGGAATCTCGGGCAGATTTTCAAGCTGGTCAGCAAAAGCATCCCAGTTGATAGGTTTGGGTGGAAGCGACAGGGCTTCCATACGCAGCAACTCCCGATTGCCTGGATACTCCGCGTCCACCGTAAAAACGGTACGATGCTGACGCCATGCCCTCCGGGCCGCTTCCATGCTGCCGCACTGCGCTTCCGCCTGAATAACCACCGTCGCCCGTGCCGCCCCGCTAATCAGCCGATTCCTTGCCATTAGACTGGCGGGGGAAGGAATCGTTTCGGGGGTCACTTCAGCATAAATCGCACCCTGTTCCATCAGCCGCCTTGCCAGCCCGCGATTGCTGCTGGGCTGAACATTGCTCACCCCGCCGCCCAAAAAGGCGACGCTGCTGCCTGCCCGTATTGCCCCCCGGTGGGCGGCTGCATCAATGCCCCGCGCCAATCCGCTTGCCACCAGCCAGCCGCGCCGTGCCAGTTCGTATCCCATGGTTTCCGCCAGAGTCACCGATTCCACGCTGGGTTCGCGTGTTCCCACAATCGCAATGACCCGTTCCCAGTTTAAAGCCAGTTGGCCGCGTGCAAACAATAGCGGCGGACGGTCTGGCAGGGTCAGAAGCGGCGCGGGGTAAAGGTCATCCTGCCAGGTCAGCAGCGTGATTCCTTCTGTCTGCCAGCTTTCTATCTGGCGTTCCACTTCTTCTATATCAATCTGACCAATCGCTTCAATCGTTTTGGGGCCAATACGCGGCACATTTTCCAGCGATTCATATGATGCTTCCAAAATCGCACGGGGCGAGCCGTAGGCTTCCAGCAGGGTGCTAAGCGTTCGCCCGCCGATACGTGGCACAAGGCATAACGCGACCCATAACACCTGGGGAGAAATGTCAGTTAGATTCACACACACCACCTGAATTTCAAGTAAATATAACAGATGTTCGGGTCGGTTGTCTATTGACGCGCTGCAACCCCCGTTGCACAATGCGGACGTTCCACGGAAGAAAGAATCACCATGTATTCACCCGAACTCACCACCGCCCAAACCGCCGCCCGCCGTGCTGCCGCCGTGTGTATGACCGTGTATGATACGCTGGTGCAGGCCGCCGCCAAAGCCGGACGCGAACCCGTTACCATTGCCGACTACGCTTCTCAAGCCATCATCAACGCCACTTTAAAAGCTGCCTTTCCCCATGACCAGATTATGGGCGAAGAACACGGCAGCGACTTTTCCCGTGTGCTGAACGACACGCAGCGCCAGCAGGTAGCAGCATTTGTTGGGCAGGCACTTCATACGTCCCTGACCGATTCAGAGGTCAAAAATCTGCTGGATAACACGGATGGAAGTTCCGGTCGTGTCTGGATTGTTGACCCCATTGACGGCACAAAGGGGTTTCTGGGCAAACGCGCCTACGCGATTGCGATTGCGCTGAAGGATGCAGAGGGAATCGCTTTAGGGGTGCTGGCCTGCCCCAATCTGGATGTAGAACATCCCGGCGAACTGGGTGGGGAAGGCATTTTGTTTTACGCGATGCGCGGTCAGGGCGCAGTCCGTGAACCCCTTTACGGCGGGGAAGCCGTACCGATTCATGTGTCTGAAAAAACGGACGAACTGCATGTAGCGACCAGCTACGAAAGCGCCCATAACGACGAAAGTCTGATGACTCACATCATAGAAAATGTGGATGTGCCATATAAACACATTACCCGCCTGGACAGTCAGGCCAAATATGGGCTGGTGGCTGCCGGACGAGTCACCTGTTATTTTCGCATTACCCCGCAGGCCGACTACCGCGAACGGGTATGGGATCATGCGGCAGGCGCAATTCTGGTTCAGGAAGCGGGCGGCATGGTATCCGATTTTTCCGGTCAGCCGCTGGATTTTGACCAGGGCGAAAACCTGACCCGCAATCGTGGGCAAATCGCGGCCAGCCGTGCCATTCATGAGACTCTTTTAGCCGCTATCAAAAAGGCAGCATGGGCATGATCTTAGAAGTCGCAGAAATTCATATTCTCGAAGGTCAAAACGCTGATTTTGAGGCTGCCGTCAAAAAAGGCATCACCGCCTTTGTGCAGCCGACGGCTGGATTTATCCGGTACGAACTGCGCCGCAGCATCGAAGAACCGATCCGCTACCTGCTGCTGATTCAGTGGGAAACGCTGGAATCGCATACCGTCAACTTCCGCGAAAGCGAGAATTTCACCCAATGGCGCGAGGTGGTTGGCCCGTATTTTACGCAGCCGCCCTACGTCCAGCATTTTGAATTGTGCGACTAATTATTCCCCGCGAATGGCGCTGGCAGTGATAATTTTACTCAGATGCCACGCGGGGTAAAGTCCGGCAGCGACAGAAGCAAAAAGAGCCACGGCCATCGCCTGGGCAAATTCCTGCGGCACAGGTGCTATCTCCATTGACCAGCCAAACGAGCGCACATTAATCACGTAAATCAGAATCAAGGCCAGCACCATGCCCAGCGGAATCGACAGCAGGCCGGAAGTCAGCCCCATGAGTCCGGTCTGTACCAGGGTAAATTTACGAATCTGCCCCGGAGTCATGCCGTTCGCCCGCATGATGCCATATTCGCGCTGATGCTCCAACTGCAAGGCCATTAGCGCGCTGAGAATCCCGATAAACGCGACAATCACGGCCAGCACTTGCAGCGCCGCCGTAATCGAAAAGGTGCGGTCAAAAATTTCTAATGCGCCCTGACGCAGTTCGCGGTTGCTCTGCACTTCCAAATCCATCCCGACCAGGGTTTCGGTTCGCAGTTGATTCATGATCTGTGGGATACTTGCGCCTGCTTCCACATACAGCGCCAGGGAGGTAATATAGGGGTCATCAAAATAGGAACGGTATACCGCTATATCCATGAGCAGCGTTCCCTGGTCAGAACCATAATCGTAATAAACCCCTATCACGGTAAATTCCCGTGCGCCCTGGTCCGTGAGCAACGTAATCGTGTTATTTTCCGGCGTGATGCCACGATGAAAGGCAAAGGGTTCAGTCACGGCCACAAAACCCTCCTTCAAGGCCGCCCGATAATCAGGGGTGTTCTTCCAGATAAAACGGCGCTGTCCCTGAGCAATATCCTCGCTGATGGCAGCAAGACGCACGGGCGGCAAATCGGGATAATCGGGCGCGTTGACTTCGACGGAACGGACATAGGTCACGGTTTGAACCCCTTCCACCGCTTCCAGTTTTTCGATGAGCGCCGGTTCAACATTCGCCACAATGCGATTGGCAGTTAGTGACGGGGGCGAGATAAAAATATCCGCGCCAATGGTATTTTCAAGCCAATCTTCCACCGTTTGCCGGAAACTGCCGATCATCACCCCAACGCCAACAATCGTACTCACGGCCAGAGTCAGGGCGGCAACAGCAATCGAGGTGCGGCTGAGGGAGCGCAGCACCGCACGCGGCGCCATAAGTCCTACCACGCCAAACACCTGCCCTGCCAGAGGCCGAATGAGGTGCATGGTAACGATGAGGGCAAGCGGGGTAAACAGCGCACACCCCACAATCACCGAAAAAAGCGCGGCAAAACTCCAGAATACACTCTTATCCGACACGCGCAGCAGGATAAAGCCAATCAGAATCAGCACCACACCGAATAGGGTAATATAGGGTAGGGCTTTTTGGGTGCGCTGTTCGGCTTCCGAACGACGTACCGCCCCCGCCGGCGCGGTACTGACGGCATCCAGCGCAGGTATCACCGCAGCAAAAACACTGGCGGAAATGCCAATCAGCAGCCCTTTTATTAATACCGTTGGCGCAAGGGAGACTTCCTGCACATTCACCCGAAAATACAAATCGCTAATCGTCTGGCTAATGGCGCTGACCGTGCCGCGCCCCATGACGACCCCTAAGCCTAACCCCAGAATCGTGCCAACTGTTCCCAGTAAAAACGCTTCCCCCACCACCATGATAAAAATCTGGCGGCGGGTCGTTCCCAGCGAACGCAAAATCCCGATGACCGGACGGCGCTGCACCACACTGAACGATACCGTGTTGTAAATCAGGAATACCCCGACCACCAGCGCCAGCAAACTTAATGCCTGTAAATTGAGTTCAAAGGCATCGGTCATTTGCGAAAGAGCGCTGCTTTCATCAATAGGGGTAGTCAGGACTGCTCCGGCAGGCAGAATCGCTCGAATCGTTTCCAGATCGTAGCCTTCCGGCAAAATTAAATCAATGCGGCTAAGCGTGGCTGGCATATCCAGCAGATTTTGAGCCGTAGGAAGCGTCGTTAGAATCAGGTCATCCAGTACCTGCTGGGTAAAGGTATCATTCGGCTGAAGCAGCCCGACCACGGTTGCCTGATGTTCCTGCGCGTTGATACTCAAAATGATGCGGTCTCCCACCGTCACACCAAACCGTTTTGCCATATTTTCACTCAGCACCACCGGATTTCGCGCCGTGAACATGGCAATAAAAGCGGTCTGCTGGCTGCTGCCGCGTGAAACTTCCAGATAATCACGAAACGGGTTTTCGGCGGAAAAATCGACCCCCAACATGCGAAGCGGCTGGTCGCCTAATGTTTTTGCCCGCACATACGATTCCACAACGGGAGCGCTGGCGGTAATGCCCAGGTCATCCCGCACCTGAGGATAGAGCGATTCGGGCAGTCCGCCCGGCCCGCCGATAATTTGATGGGTTGTTTTTCCGGTCAGGCTTTCGCGGCTGAGATGAAATGCCCGGCTCGCGGACGCATTTGCCAGGTCGATTGCCACCCCTACCGCCACCCCCAGCGCCACCCCCAGGACAAACAGGATACTTTGAAAACTGCGCCGCCGGATATGCCGTTGAATCAGCCGAATGAGTAACGTCATGCTCTACCCCTGTGAAAAATTTCCTATGAGATTGTAAGGGAAAGTAGAAAATTTGCCTTGATTGCCAG
>CAZKZS010000145.1:0-11467 GCA_964557285.1 uncultured Anaerolineae bacterium
GTTTTGATATGGAATCGCGGGATTTAGTCGAAAATTTGTTTGTCGGTCTAACCCGTTTTAATTCCCGCACCGGACAAATTGACCCCTGGCTGGCGGAAAGCTGGTCGGTCAGCGAGGACGGGTTGACCTGGACATTTCAACTGCGAGAAGATATTCAGTGGGTGAGAGTCAACGCGGGTGAACCGGAAGCGGTGCGGCCTGTGGGGGCGGCGGATGTGGTTTTTGCGATTCAACGGGCGTGCGACCCGAACCGCCCCTCTCCAGTAGCAGCGAATATTTATATGATTGAGGGCTGCCGCACCTTTGCCAATCCTACGTCGCTGGAAAAACTCGACCCCAATCAGGTGATTGGCGTGCGGGCAGTGGATGAAACCACCGTCGAATTTGACCTTGTATTTCCGGCATCTTTTTTCCTGACGATGACCAGCCTGCCGGAATTTCGTCCCCTGCCTGCCGAATTTGTGGATGACAGCGCGGGACTCTGGTTTAGACCGGATAACATCGTCACTTCTGCCGCGTGGGTGATTACCGAATGGCAGCCGAACGTCCTGATGAAATTGGAACGCAATCCCTTCTGGCCGGATGATTTTGAGGGCAACCTTGAAACGGTAGAAGTGCGTTTTGATGTTGGGCTGGATGTGATTACGTCGGAACTGGTGAATGGGACGATTGATTTTGCCCGCCTTGACCCCCTGCTGGTCGGGACCCTGCAAAACCAAAAACCCGAACTGCTGCAATCCAGAGAGGGATTAACGCTGACTCTGCTTGGATTTTCCTATAATATCGTAAATGCAGAGGGGGCGCTGGTGGTCAGCCCACTGGATAATCCACTGGTGCGGCGGGCGCTGGCGTTAGGGCTTGACCGCGATTCGCTGGCACAGACGGTTTATGGTGCTGCCGCGCGGGGAACTTCCCACTTCACGCCCCGTTCGGCCATGGCTGGGCCGTCCTCTCCGGGGGCAAGTTTTGACCCCACCACCGCCCAACAGCTTCTGACACAGGCAGGTTATCCAGCCTGCACCGGATTCGGACAGCTTCCTATCGCTGTAACGGAAGAAGATTTTCTACTCGCACAAAATATCGTGGCACAGTGGCAGACGAATCTTGGCTGCCCACAGGAAGTTTTCCTCATCACCCCCATTCCGCGCCGGGATGTGCTGACCAGCGCTCATAACACCGTTGATGTGGCGGAAGGGGGGGTACGTTATCCCCTGTGGATTATTTCGTGGAGCGCCGATTATCCCGATGCACAGGCGTGGATTGCCGATGCCCTTCACTGCGAGTATGGCTACTTGCGGGCGGGGCGGGTGTGTGACCGTCTGGATGAGTTTATGAATCAGGCAGGCACAAGTCTGGATAACAGCCTTCGTTTTGCCGCCTACAACCAGATTGAAAATGAATTTTTTGGCGCCCAGGGCAGCTTTCCGGTGATTCCGCTGATTTTTGAGCAGTATTGGACGGCTCAAAATCCTCAATTGACGGGAGTTTCCAGTTACGGGCAGCTCCAATTTGACCGATGGACACAGGAGGGATAATGGCAGGGGAGGTTCGTATCTTCGGCGTCCCGATGGATTTGGGGCAGAAGCGGCGCGGCGTGGACATGGGGCCAAGCGCCATCCGGTATGCAGGGCTGCAAAAACGTCTGCTGCGCTTAGGATACGTTCCTCATGACGGTGGGAATGTTAATGTGCCGCAGGTGGAAGAAATGGAACACCCCTTTCATGGCGATGAAACCACTGGCAAAGCCCACTATCTACCGCAGGTGGCGGCAACCTGCCAGTGGATTTATAACCATACCCTGTCCTGTTTGCAGGCCAACGAAAAAGTCATTTTTCTGGGCGGCGACCATAGCATCAGTATTGGGACAGTGGCGGCAGTTGCTAAAGATGAGCCGATTGGCCTACTCTGGGTAGACGCACATGGCGATATGAATACTCCTCATACCTCCCCTTCCGGCAATATTCATGGCATGAGCCTGGCGGTGCTGCTGGGGGACGGCCCGCCGGAACTCACCGATATTGGCTATCCAGGCCCGAAA
The DNA here is from genome assembly GCA_964557285.1 of uncultured Anaerolineae bacterium. Classification (GTDB taxonomy): domain Bacteria; phylum Chloroflexota; class Anaerolineae; order Aggregatilineales; family J027; genus SB15. The sequence continues at coordinate 2,039 of CAZKZS010000145.1, forward strand.
ATTCAGCCCGCCCAGGTTGCCATTATCGGCCTGCGTGAACTGGATATAGAGGAAAAAAAGCGGCTGTCAAAAAGTGGTGTGACTGCTTATACCATGAGTCAAATTGATGAACATGGGATTGCAAGTCTGGCGCGGATCATTTTAGGCCGCTTTTCCCATCTGAATCATATTCATGTCAGCCTGGATATGGACTCCCTTGACCCCGGAATTGCGCCGGGGGTGGGAACTCCTGTTTCCGGCGGACTGACCTATCGGGAAGCGCACTTACTGATGGAAATTCTGGCTGAAAGTGGCAAGGTACATTCGGTGGACGTGGTGGAAGTGAATCCGATTCTGGATGAGCGTAACACCACCGCCGAAAAAGCCGTTGATTTGGTTGCCAGCTTATTCGGGCAGCGCATTATTTAGGCGTTTTTGCCAATTTTTACGCTTGTCACTGCCTGGGAGACTGGTTATACTCCTGTTCATGATACGGGTTCACGCTCACCATCATCAGATTGGGTTTAAGGCACGGTTCTGCCGATGATGGTGCTTGCTTAAATTTAGCTTGCGAAAATCAACACCCTTCGGTCAGCAGCCGGAGGGTGTTTTTGTTTGAGGAGAGAAGATGAACAGCAACGGAACAGTACGGTTGGCCCTGCCAAGCAAAGGTCAGTTGGGGGACAGCACCCTGCTGTTTTTGCAGGCGTGCGGGCTGAACGTCAACAAAACCAACCCCCGCCAGTACGCCGCTACGATTCCTGCCATGCCGGAAGTGCAAATTATCTTCCAGCGTTCGGCGGATATTCCCTATACCGTGAGCAAAGGGGATATGGACTTAGGAATCACGGGAATCGATACACTGGAAGAACATGCCCTGGAAAAGGACGCCAATATCATGGTGCTGCATGAAGCCTTAGGCTACGGCGGCTGTTCGCTGGTGCTGGCCGTGCCGATGAACTGGCAGGTAGATACAACCCGCGATTTATCCGACTATGCTCAGGAACGCGGCGGGCTGCGTGTGGCAACCAAATTCCCGAACCTGACCACCCAATTTTTAACCCGTCACGGGGTTGATCCGATTAAGGTGGTGCTGGCAAGCGGCGCACTGGAAGCCATGCCTGCCATCGGCAGCGCAGATTTTATCTGCGATTTAACGGCTACGGGAACGACTCTGCGCGACAACCAGCTAAGAACGCTGGATGATGGCATTATTTTGCAGTCAGAGGCGTGTCTGGTCGCCAACCCCGACTCGCTTCGCCAGAAACCGCATGTACAGGCTGTTGCCCGCCGTCTGCTGGAACGTTTTGAAGGCCATTTACAGGCGATTGGTCGTTATCTGGTGTTCGCCAATATGCGCGGGGAAACGCCGGAAGCGGTAGCGACGCGGGTGCTGTCTCAGCCGGGGTTGGGCGGGCTGACCGGCCCCACCATCGCCCCCATTTATTCACACCAGCCAAGTGATGCCGGACACTGGTTTTCGGTCAGCATCGTCGTAAACGGTTCAAAATTATATGATGCCATCAGCCAGTTACGCAGCATCGGCGCGAGTGGCGTGGTTGTCACCCCCATCACCTACATTTTTGATGAATATCCCGAACGCTGCCAGCGTTTGGATGCTTTTATCACTGGAGAAAAGAGTCCCCTATGATACCCATTTACGATGTCTTTACCGCCCAGGCCACTATTTTAAAACGCCATCCGCCCGATGAATTTGAAGTGACAGAAAGTGTGCTGGCGGGTATCAAACGGCGGTTCGGAGAACGCCTTTCCCCTGAAGAAGCTGTGCGGCAGGTGCTAAAAGATGTGCGCCAGCGTGGAGATGCCGCGCTGCGGGAATGGACAAAAAAAATTGATGGGCTTGACCTGTCCGATTTCCGCGTACCGGAATCACAAATCGCCAGCGCGAAAAATCGTGTCACACCGGAAGTTTGTGCCGCCCTGGAATTTGCCGCCGCCCGTATCCGCAAATTTCACCAGCAGCAGCCAGCCATCTCATGGATAAACAGCCAGCCGGAAGGCATTTTAGGCCAACTGGTGCGTCCGATTGAACGGGTGGGGGTCTATGTGCCGGGCGGGACCGCCCCCCTGCCTTCGACTCTGCTCATGACCGCGATTCCAGCACAGGTAGCGGGGGTCAAAGAAATCATCGTTTGCACGCCTTCCGCGAATGAGGTCATTTTGCAGGCGGCGGCAACCATAGGCGTGAATCAACTGTATACACTGGGCGGCGCTCAGGCAGTGGCGGCCATGGCCTACGGTACGGAAACCGTTCCAAAAGTGGATAAAATTGTCGGCCCCGGTAATTTATTTGTGACCATTGCGAAAAGGATGGTCTATGGCACAGTGGGTATTGATGGCTTGCTGGGTCCAACTGAAACGCTGGTTATTGCCGATGACCGTTCCAACGCGCAGCTTGCCGCCGCCGATTTGCTGGCACAGGCCGAACATGATGTCCTTGCCAGCGCGATTCTGCTCACTCCAAGCCGTGCTTTTGCAGAAAAAGTACAGGCCGCCGTTGCCGAACGGATGCAACATCTGGAACGGATTGACATCCTGAAAGAATCGCTCACGCATCGAAGTGGCATTGTCCTTGTGGATGATTTATCGCAGGCATTTTCTCTTGCCAATACCTACGCGCCGGAACATTTGTGTCTGCTATTGGAAGATGCCTATTCATGGGTTGGGCATGTCCAGCACGCGGGCGGCGTATTTTTGGGGGAACAAAGTTATGAGGTGCTTGGCGATTATGTGGCTGGGCCAAGCCACAGTATGCCCACCGGAGGCAGCGCCCGATTCGGTTCACCCCTGAACGTGCTGGATTTTGTCAAAATTGTGAGTCTGGTCGGGTTAAAAGACAGCGCCGAACTCAGTCGACAGGCGGCGGTACTTGCCCGTGCCGAACAGCTAACGGCCCATGCTGCCGCCGCCGAATCCCGACTCGCGGAGGAGAAACAATGACCACCCTTTCCCTTGAAGCCCTGATGCGCCCTGAAATCGTCCGCATGACCCCGTATATTCCGATTAAGCCGTTTCCCGTCCTCAGCGCGGAACTGGGCGTCCCGATTGAAAAAATCGTCAAACTGGACGCCAATGAAAACCCTTACGGGCCTTCCCCCCTGGCTTATCAGGCGCTGGCTGCCCTGGGTAATACCGAAGTTCCGATTTATCCCGACCCCGGCAGCACCGAACTCCGTCAAAAACTGGCGGAAAAGCTGGGCGTCCCCTCTGAAATGATTGTCACTGGCGCGGGGGCAGACGAGTTGATTGAAGTGCTGTTTAAGCTGTTTTTTTCCCCTGGCGATGTAATGATTAACTGCCCCCCGACCTTTGGTATGTATACCTTTCTGGGGCAGATTTACGGGGTCAAAGAAGTTATCATCGAACGGGACGCTAATTTTCGGCTGGATGTAGACGCGATTGAAGCCGCCGTGCTTCAGCATCAGGCCAAAATGGTCATGCTGTGTGCGCCCAATAATCCTGATGGGTTATATCTTGACTCCGGCGTGCTGGAACGCCTGCTGAATCTGAACACTATCGTGCTGCTGGATGAGGCTTATGTCGCGTTTGCCCGTCCGAATCTGGAAGCGGAATTTGGGGCGGCCAACAGCGCCCGCCTGGTCGCGCTGCATCCTAATCTGGTGGTGCTGCGAACTTTCAGCAAGTGGGCAGGGTTAGCAGGGCTGCGCGTGGGATACGGAGTCGCCGCGCCGGAAGTGGCGGGCTACATGATGGCAATCAAACAGCCGTACAATATCAATGTGGCCGCAGAAGCGGCGGCGTCTGCCAGCCTGGAGGATTTGCCGCGTTTGAACGACAATGTGCAAAAAATGATTGCTGAACGCGAACGACTGTATGCAGAACTGGCGGAATTTGAGGCGCTGAAAGCCCTGCCGGGTAGCCAGGCCAATTTTATTCTGGTGGAAGTCCTGAAGCAGCCGGCGGCTGACCTGAAAGCAAAATTGGCTCAGCGTGGGATTCTGGTACGCTACTTTGCTAAAACAGGGCTGGAAAATCACATTCGCATCAGCATCGGCACACCGGAACAAACCGACCAGCTTATCGCTGCTTTAAGGGAACTGGCATGAGAATCGCACAGGTGGAACGTAAAACCAACGAAACCAGAATTACTATTCGCCTGAATCTAGATGGTACAGGGCAGGCCCAAATTAGCACAGGCGTGGGTTTTTATGACCATATGCTGCATCATGTGGCTGTCCATGGCCTGATGGATTTGGGCATTGACGCTGAAGGAGATTTACACATCGACGCCCACCACACGGTTGAAGATGTGGCGATTGTTTTGGGGCAGGCGATTGATAAGGCATTGGCAGCACGTTCTGGCATCGCCCGCATGGGATATGCGTATGTCCCAATGGATGAAGCACTGGCGCGGGTGGTTATTGATTTAAGTGGACGGCCTTACACGGTTTTTAATGCCCCATTTGTCGCTCCGATGCTTGGCACAATGCCCACCACGATGGTACAGCATGTTTTTGAAAGTTTAGCGGTTCACGCCAAAATGAATTTGCACGCGCAGGTACTTTATGGCCGCGACGACCATCACATGGCGGAAGCATTGTTTAAGGCGTTGGGGCGGGCGTTGGATATGGCAACCCAACTTGACGGCCGACGTGCTGGTATTTCCAGTACCAAAGGCACACTGACGGAAACATAAAAGGAAAGAAGGCCATGATAGGGGTGATTGATTACGGGGCAAGTAATATTCGCAGTGTCGCCAACGCGCTAAAGTACCTGAACGTGGACATGAAACTTGCAGCGAGTCCGGCGGAAATCGCCAGCGCGGAAAAGCTCATCTTACCCGGGGTAGGAGCGTTCAGGCCGGGGATGGAGCGCTTGCGCGAACAGGGATTTGTGGATTTCATCCGTGAGGCTGCCAAAAAAAGGATTCCGATTCTGGGAATTTGCCTGGGGATGCAGTTTTTGCTGGACAGCAGCGATGAAGATGGCGTTTCCGAAGGCTTAGGGCTGATTCCGGGGCGGTGTGTACGTTTTGAAATTGAAGGCAAAGTCCCGCATACGGGCTGGAATCAACTCACCCATGACGGCACACATCCCCTTATGCGCGGGATTCCGACAGAAAACAGTTATGCCTATTTTGTTCACAGCTATCACGCCGCGCATCTGCCGGAGGGGTATGTGATAGCCACGACAGACTACGAATATCCGTATCCCTCTATTATTGGGCGGGAAACTGTTTTTGGCGTCCAGTTTCACCCCGAAAAAAGCCAGCAGGTCGGTTTGCGTCTGCTTAAAAATTTCTGTGAGATGAGATTATGAATATCCGCCTGATAACGGAACATGATGTTGAAGCCTATGTGACATTGCGCCTGCAAGGGCTGCGTGAACACCCGGAAGCGTTCGCCTCATCGTATGAGGAAGAAAAAGACCGCCCGTTGGATGACCTGCGGCAGCGTTTAAAAGAACGCAGTACGCCAGAAAATTTTACGCTGGGGGCATGGCAGGAAAATACCCTGATAGGCATGGTCGGGTTTTACCGCGAAATCCATCTTAAAATGCGGCACAAAGGTAATATCTGGGGCATGTATGTTGCGCCGGAAGGACGCGGGCAGGGTATCGGCAGGCGTCTGATGGAAGCGGCATTGGAGCGAGTCGAAAATGTGGAAGGGCTGGAACAGGTGAATTTGACTGTTGTTTCCACCAATGCCGCCGCCCGCCAACTTTATCTTTCGCTTGGATTTACGGTTTTTGGGCTTGAACCCCGTGCGTTAAAAATCGGGGAACAGTATTTTGATGAAGAATACATGGTGTTGAAATTATGCTAGCCAAACGGATTATTCCCTGCCTGGATATTCAACACGGGCGTGTAGTGAAAGGCGTCAATTTTGTGAATCTGCGCGACGCGGGCGACCCAGTAGAGCAGGCGATCGTCTATGACCGCGAAGGCGCGGACGAACTCACGCTGCTGGATATTACTGCCACACATGAGGAACGAGATATTCTGCTGGATGTGGTGCGGCGGGTAGCGGATAACATTTTTATCCCCTTCTGTGTGGGCGGCGGGATTCGCACGGTGGAGGATATTCGGCAGGTATTACGGGCAGGCGCGGATAAAATCAGCATCAACAGCGCGGCTATTAAAAACCCGGAACTGATTACCGAAGGGGCGCGAATTTTTGGCAGCCAGTGTATGGTGGTTGCCATTGACCCGCGCCGCGTCAACGGCAAATGGATGGTGCATATTGCGGGAGGACGGATTCCAACAGGCCATGAAGCCGTAGCGTGGGCAAAAGAAGCGGAGGCCAGAGGTGCAGGGGAAATCCTGCTAACCAGTATGGATAGGGATGGCACACAGGCGGGGTACGATATTGAACTCACACAGGCGATTACCGCCGCCGTAAAAATTCCGGTAATTGCGTCCGGTGGGGCGGGCAAACTGGCACATTTTAAAGAAGCACTCACCACCGCCAATGCAGATGCAGCGCTGGCCGCCAGCCTATTCCATTACCGCCAGTTGAGTATTCAGGAAGTGAAAACCTATCTCGCAGCCGAAGGCGTGCCTGTCCGTCCGATTACAGGAGAAAATTTGCTGTGAGTGGGGTCGCCAATCAACTGAAGTTTGATGAACAGGGATTGATTCCCGCTATTGTGCAGCATTTTCAAACGGGAGAGGTGTTGATGATGGCCTGGATGAACCGCGAATCGCTGCAAAGGACGCTGGAAATCGGAGAAACCGTGTTCTGGAGTCGCAGCAGACAGGAATTATGGCACAAGGGCGCAACCAGCAGCCATATCCAGAAAGTGATTGAAATTCGAGTTGACTGTGACGCGGACGTGCTTCTGATTCGGGTGAATCCGGCAGGGCCGGCCTGCCACACCGGAGAAAATTCGTGTTTTTTCCGTCCTTTGGAGGTGCTATGGCCGGAGAAATGATGACTCGCTTGCAGGCGATTGTGCAGGAGCGAAAAGCCAACCCGAAGCCCAATTCTTATACCAATAAATTATTGGACGCGGGGATGCCGCGAATCGCGCAAAAGGTGGGGGAAGAAGGAGTTGAAGTGGCGGTAGCAGCGCTGGCACAGCCGGATGATGAACTGCTTGGGGAACTGGCCGATTTAATTTATCACAGTACGGTTTTGCTGGTGGCACGCGGTTTAACCTGGGAACAGGTAGAACAGGTATTAACAGAACGGCACAGGTGATCTGAGGGTCATTACCATCCCAGCGCCCAGGCCAGTCCCTCATTGACATCTTCGGCCACGTAATCCGCAACTGCTTGCAGGGCTTCGCGTTTGACTGCGCCATCGGCCACACCAACTGCTGTAAAAGTAACATCATGATATTTTTGCAGATGCTGAACCGCCTGCTGAACCCCGCGAATCCCTCCGGTCGAATCTTCACAGACAATGACATGCAGGGGCTGAGCCATAATCGCTTCCGGTAAATGCCCGTCCGAAGCGGCCAGCCGCAAAGCATTTTCTTCCCAATTGTCTGACTCATACAGCACCGCGCTGTAGATGGCAGCCAGTGCCTGCACAGGCGAAGGTTTCACATAGCTGGCAGGATGCACGCCTGTTTGCTGTGCCAGCCACTGCACCCGCCCATAACCAATCACGGGGATGTTGTGCAGTTGCAGCAGTTTTTGGGCGATTTCTGCTTCCGGCGAATATCCAACCCAATCCTGGACAAATGACGGGGGTAGCCCCGGACGCGCTGTATAAATGACATGCTGCACATGGTCGGCGGCGGCCAGCCGTTCGGCACTTTCCGGCGTCAGCAGAGGAATATCGAGAGCTTCCAGCAGCGAGTCAGTTTCTAAGAGAGGCGCACGGTGATAGGTGCGAGCATACTGTTCATGTCCCAGCACAAATTGCTGAAAAATTTGGGTCATCAAAGCATCGGGATGATGAGCATTGCCCAAAAGTTCCACAAAAACGGGATGCTCAGGGAAAAATGTTCTCAGCGCCGCACGGCTGGGTTTGATGTCAGGACTCGGCGGTTTGGGGGCCCTGCGGGCAAGGCTTTGATAATCAGGCTGTTGCAGATGGATAGGGGCGGCAGCAATGGCCTGAATAGTTTCCTGAAGGGTATTTTGGAGCAACTGCGGCGTCTGATTGAGAAGGGCAGCCGTGCAAAGCGCCACTGAATCCCACTCAAAAATGATATTTTCTGCCTCAAAGGTCTGCATATCTTCTTCATCGGGAGGACTCAAATGCGGCTGATTCAGGCGTTGAAACAGATAATTGAGGGTCGCCTGGACGCTGGCACGGTAGCCCCGGGCGCGAATCAGTACGCCGTCCACATCCAGTAAAACAATCGTTTTCCGCATCTTTTGTCTCCTGAGGGCAGCAGTGTAACAGCAAATTCCCCTTGCTGCTATGCCATACTCAGACTATACTAACTTTATGAGACGGGCCCATAGCTCAACGGTCAGAGCATCCGGCTCAAGTTCAGGGCGGCCAGAGGAGTAATCCTCTGGTGTTTACCTGTCAAATTCGGGGAAGCCTTCACTGGTAATCCCGAGCCAAGCCTGCCCTGTGGCGGGAAGGTGTAGAGACTTAACGGCAGGCATCCCTACCGGGATGAAGAGAAAGTCCAGCCCACAAACTCACCAGAGGCAGCGAAAGCTGTAGTGGGACGCATAACCGGCTGGTTGCAGGTTCGAATCCTGCTGGGCCCACTGACATCCACTCACTACCAGCAGTACACACTGCTGGTTTTTTATTTAGATTGACTTTATTCTTAGAACATGGAGTGGAAGAAATCAAAACCATGTCATCCAAAATGCAGGTGATTGCTTACGGGGAAGCCGGATTTAAAGAAGAGGGTATTACCCAACCAGAACAGGTGAAAAAATATCTCCACTACTGGCCTGTCACATGGGTTAATGTGGACGGCCCAATGGACGCGCAACTTGCAACTGAAGTTGGAAAGCTGTTCGGGGCGCACCCTCTGGCGCTGGAAGACGCGATTCAACTGCGCGAACGTGCCAAAGTGGATATTTACGGGCGGCATCATTTTATTGTGGCACGCATGGTCGTGCCAGGCGAAACGCTGGATACGGAACAAATCAGTATTTTTATGGGGGAAGATTTTGTACTGACGTTTCAGGAACAGCCGGGCGGGGATTGTTTGCAGCCCGTCCGTGACCGGATCCGACGCGGGCTGGACGATCTGGATAAACACGGCCCGCCCTATCTGGTATATGCCATGTTAGATGCCATTGTAGATGCCTATTTCCCCCTGTTGGAGCGCTACGGAGAAAAACTGGAAGACTTAGAAGATGACATCATCGTGAAACCGATGCGAGATGCCGTTAATCAAATCCATTCTATCAAACGTGATTTGCTGCTTTTACGGCGCTCTATCTGGCCGATGCGAGATGTGCTGCATATCCTTTTACATGACAGCCTCGCCTTTGCGGAAGAAGAACTGCGATTTTACCTGCGCGATTGTTACGACCATACT
>CAZKZS010000146.1:0-11461 GCA_964557285.1 uncultured Anaerolineae bacterium
TGCTGGCACGCGGCAGGGGCGGAACATACAGCGTCGTCAAATGGGCAATATGCGGGCTGCGGTCAATTTCGTACAGGGCAAGATGTTCCTGAATCATGGTGGGCAGCCCCGCCCCATGCAGCAGCACCACTGGATGCTCATCGGGATACTGATTCATGAGCGTTAATTTGACATCCGAAGCCACCGTCCGGCTGTACACCTGCCCCAGTAGCACAGGCAGGTCAGGGTTCAGAGGCGGGTGATGCAGTTGTGCGATTTCCGCCGCGTCATGAATTTGCAGTCCCGCCATTGCATCTATTCCCAAAAGGCGGATAGACGGTTCAATAAAACTGAGACCGTCTACGATTTCAACAGCCGCCTGTCCCACTTTTTGCAGCAGCAATGTTACCGTCTGCTCCCCTACCAGAGGATGCCCCGGCACCGCATAAATAATATCCCCATGTTCGCGGGCGGCTTCTAAAACACGTTCTGCAATGGTTTCATACAGCTTTTCAAAATTGTCGGCGGAGTCGTACAGCATATCAAAACTTTCATAGGGGCGCTGGATAACTTCTACTACCGGATGCCGCGTGGTACGAAGATAAAGCGGTTTAGACTCATGTAAAAGCCGCCATGCGCGGCGAGTCACATCATCTTCATGGCCGGGGCCAAGCCCAACAATCGTTAGTTTCATATTTTTGAAAGCTCCAACCAGTAATGGTCTGCGAAGGCGGACGGCGCGAAGTGAGTTTCCAGAGTCATAAGCAATTTCATCAGCGTTGGCCGCTTTTCAATGACCGGAAAACTATCTGATGGCGGTAAAAATACGCCTAAACCCAATTTCCGCACAGGCACAAAAACCGGTGCAAATGCCTGGCTTAAGACTTGTGGGGACGGATAAAACACGGGAAAGGGAAGGGTATCTTTCAGAACGGCGGTATGTTCCCCTGACCAGCGTCGTGAGGCGGTGCGCCAATCCAGATGAAAGCCGTGCCAGATGGTTTCCCATAGGCAGAACCGTCCCATGACCCCAAACGCTAAAAAGGCTTGTGAGGTGGTTTTTTCGGCCAGAAAATCGGCCAGGAGTTTCCAGTTGGAAGTGCAGTTCAGGGGGCCAAAATTGCTGTATACCCCGTCAAAAAGGCCGTCAACCTGCCAGGTAGAGGGGGCATTTAAATCAAAGGGCTGGAACACTGCCCGCAGGCCAGCCGCATGTAATTTCTGTTCCGCTACTGTGAGCATATCAGGGCTGGCATCAGTAGCGACCACTTCCACGCCGCGCTGTGCCAGATGCAGCGCGTCCTCCCCTGTGCCGCAGCCTATCTCCAGCACCCGTTTTCCGGGCGCAAACAGGGCATCCAGCCGCTGCCAGACTCTTTCCCGCAGCCATCGGGCAATTGGGGAATAGGTAAATTCAGAGTCATAGGTGCGGGCATTAAAATTAGCTGGCACGGCGTTCGATATAATAAGCAAAGGCAACCGTCCCCAGAAAGGAAATCAGCGCCAGAATGATCGCTACATCAATTAAAACACGTTCTCCTGTTGCCATGGCGTAGGTAGCAATAATGCCAATCCCGATGTTGGTCATTAAATCCAGCGACACTACCCGGTCGGGCAGTTCCGGCCCTTTGACCAGCCGGATAAACACGATGACAACCGCCAAAATCAGAACAGGCAGCACAAACCAGTCAATCGTGCTTTCAAGATTCATGGCCGACTCCTTTTGGTTCGATGTTAGCAGCATTTTCTAAGTACCAGTCGATGGTTTTTCGCAGCCCTTCCTCAAAGGAAGTTTGGGCATGGAAGCCAAATCGCTGCTCGGCACGGCTGGTATCCAGCATCCGGCGCGGCTGTCCGTCTGGCTTGCTGCTGTCCCAGATAATTTCGCCTTCAAAATTCAATAGGTTAGCAATCAGATGCACCAGATTTTTGATGCTGATTTCGTTCCCCGACCCCAGGTTAACCGGTTCGGAATCGTGATAATGTTCGGCTGCCAGCAAAATCCCCTGGGCTGCATCCTCCACATACAAAAATTCCCGCGTGGCCGACCCCGTACCCCAGGCGACCATCTGGGTATCTCCGCGCAGCTTGGCCTCATGAAATTTCCGAATCGTGGCAGGGATTACATGGGAGGTTTGCAGGTCGAAGTTATCACCGGGACCGTACAAATTTGTGGGCAGCAGATAAATAGAGGTGAATCCGTACTGCTGTCGATAGGCTTCTCCCTGTACCAGCAGCATTTTTTTGGCTAGCCCGTAGGGAGCATTGGTTTCTTCGGGGTAGCCGTTCCACAAATTCTCCTCCTTAAAAGGAACAGGGGTAAATTTCGGGTAAGCACACACCGTTCCCAGATTGACCAGTTTTTCCAGCCCGAACCGCCATGATTCGTGCATAAGCTGAACACCCATCATCAGGTTATCATAGAAATATTCGGCAGGACGGACGCGGTTATCACCAATGCCGCCTACCGTTGCCGCCAGATGGATGAGAATGTCCGGTTGAGAATCGTTCAGCAAATCCAGCACCGCTTCGCGGTAGCGCAGGTCGTAATCCTGTTTACGCGGCACAAAAACTGCCTTCGCCCCTGCTTTTTCCAGCGCCCTGACCACAAACGAACCTACAAATCCCGCCCCACCTGTGACGGTAACACGTCTTTTTTCCCAGAATCCAGGAGTGTGCATAGAGAGCTATCCACCATCATTATTCAAAACCATTTTAGGGTAACACTGTTTGGGGTAGTGCGTCTACCCGCGTCTGCCTGACAGCCTGTGTTATTATTCTGGGAAAAAGGAGCGTTTCTCATGGATAATCGCAGCCGCAAAGATATTCACCCCGGCATGGATGTCTACATTGTTCTGAAACAGGATCAGCGCACAGGAAAACTCACACGGGGAATCGTGCAAAGTATCCTCACGAAATCGCCCTATCACCCACACGGAATCAAAGTCCGTTTGCAGGATGGTCAGGTGGGGCGGGTGCAAAAAATGGCGTCGGATGAACAATGATCGGGCTGCTGCTGGTGATAGGTGCATGTGCGGTGGTAGGAATCATCGGATTAGGAATTGCCGCAGAAGCACGTTATCAGACGGTGAACGTCCTGCTGCACGATTTACAGCGCGGCCTGCGTGACGTTATTCCCGCTTTTACTTATGCGCGGCGGGTTCATCCGAATCCGGCACTGGCGACGCTGGAAAGTATTTTCTGGCTGCTGATGCTGATTCCTCTGGCCGACCATGTATTACATCCACAAAATGGCAGTACCGCCGCGTGGGTCTGGTATCTTACGATTGCCCCGCACGAAATCGGTCATGTGATTTGCCTTCCTTTTGGGCAGTTTATCACGGTGGCGGGCGGGTCGGTCTGGCAAATTTTATTTTGGGCAGGACTCGGCGGATATGTCCTGCTGAGGCGAAAACGAATCGGTATGGCGCTGCTAATGGGACTAATTGCAGGACACAGTTTTATCAATTTGTCTGTGTATATCCGGGATGCCCGCGCCCGCGAACTGGATTTGTTGTTTGGCATGGATAAAAGCTCACATGACTGGTGGAATCTGCTGCGCTGGACAGGATTGCTGCCCTATGACGCGCTTATCGCGGATATGGCTGTGACGCTGGGGATTCTGACTGCTGTGAGCTGTATCATCACCGCTTTGCTCAGTGCCTGGTTTTTGCCACGCACGACTCAACCGCGTTTTCGTGGTTTTTTCGGGTCGGCATTGATGCAGGCTATCGCGCAAGCGGGGTATGCTTCCAGAGAAGATGTGATATTGGGTGAAATCGTGCAATGATAGAAATTAAACCAGCAGGCAGGGGCTTTAACCTTCAGGAACTGTGGGAATACCGTGAACTGCTGTATTTTTTAACCCTGCGTGATATTAAAGTGCGTTATAAACAAACCCTTTTAGGGGTTGCATGGGCGGTGATTCAGCCGACGGCGGCCATGCTGGTGTTCAGTATTTTTTTCGGGAGGCTGGCAAAAATCCCTTCGGATGGTATTCCCTACCCTGTTTTTACGTATGCGGCGCTTGTTCCCTGGACGTTTTTTAGTAACGGGCTGCGGCAGTCCTCCGAAAGTCTGGTACTCAATTCTATCCTGATTACCCGCGCCTATTTTCCCCGATTGATTATTCCCCTGTCCGCGATTCTTTCCGGCGTGGTGGATTTTTTGCTGGCTTTTGTGGTGCTGTTGATGCTGATGCTGGCTTATGGGATTGTTCCGGGGTGGAATATCCTCTTTTTGCCTTTGTTTGTGCTGCTGGCGGCCGTTACAACATTAGGGGTCGGTCTGTGGCTGGCGGCGCTTAATGCGCGGTTTCGAGATGTCCGGTACACCGTCCCATTTTTAACACAGTTGTGGCTGTTTATGACTCCTATTGTTTATCCGGGCAGCCTTCTGGATGACCCCTGGCGTACTCTATACGGACTCAACCCGATGGCGGGAGTTGTTGAGGGGATGCGCTGGTCATTGCTGGGGACAGACACAGCCCCGCAGCCCATTTTTATGGTTTCGTCGCTGGTGGCTTTGGGGTTGCTCACAACCGGATTATTATACTTCAAAAAGATGGAAATCACTTTTGCCGATGTCATTTAGCACAAATCATTAAATCGGTTTAGGAAAATCATTGACAGCCCCTTTTGAGGAACTATAATTGTAGAAAAATATTCGTTTCCGAAAAAATATGGGCGAAAACTCCTCACTTTTCTTTTTTCCCACTTCGTACAGACAGCTGTATAGAGCGAGTATCAATTTTGGCTTGTGGGCAGGAGTTGGTGTTCATGTGAAAACAATTAAAGGAGTTGGGCAAGCATCAAAATTTGCGGTACATTTTTACAAAGTTTGACAGCTTTTCCGGCTGTCATCCGAAAAATCCATTAAGTATTGGAGAGTTTAGAAAATGAAACGTCGTCTGACTTTGTTTGTTCTTTTTGCCCTCCTGCTGAGCAGCTTTGGCAGCCTGGTGACTGCTCAGGATGAAGTTACCCTCCTGATCTGGGCGGACGAAACCCGCGCAAGTGTGATCGAAGAACTTGGCCCCGCTTTTGAAGAAGAATATGGCGTCACGCTGGAAGTCCAGCAGCTTGCTTTTGGTGACATTCGTGACCAACTGCGTATCGCTGGCCCGGCGGGTGAAGGCCCGGATGTGATTATCGGCGCTCATGACTGGCTGGGTGAACTGGTAGCCAATGGTCTGGTTGCTCCGGTTGACCTGGGTGAAGATGCCGAAAAATTCTCTCCGGTTGCGCTTCAGGCGTTTACCTATGACGGCCAGCTTTACGGCGTGCCGTATGCGGTAGAAAATGTGGCGCTGTTCTACAACACCGAACTCGTTCCCGAACCTCCCAAGACCTGGGCAGAAGTCCGCGCGATTTCCGAAGAACTGACGGACGCGGAAGCCGGACAGTACGGTTTTGTGATGCAGCAGGGTGATCCCTATCACTTCTTCCCGTTGATGACCTCCTTCGGCGGTTACGTTTTTGGCCGTGACGAAGAAGGCAACTACAACCCCGAAGATGTAGGGATTGACAGCGAAGGCGCGATTGCGGGGCTGCAATTCCTGGTTGATATGGTCAATGATGGCCTGATTCCGCAGGGTTTGGACGGCAACACCGCGCAGACTCTGTTCCAGGATGGCAAAGCTGCCATGTATATTACCGGCCCGTGGAATGTACAGGCATTTACCGATGCTGGCACACCTTTTGCCATTGCCCCCATTCCGGCGGGTGAAGAAGGCGGCGAAGCTGGCGCTCCGTTCATTGGCGCTCAGGGCTTTATGGTCAGCGCTTTCAGTGAAAACCTGCCTCTGGCGCAGGTCTTTTTGACCGAATTTGCGGCCTCCGAAGAAGTGCAGCAGCTTCTTTACGAACGTGGTGGCCGTCCTTCGGCGCTGCTTTCCGTCATGGAAGGTGTAGAAGACCCCTACGCAGCGGCTTTTGCTGAAGCCAGTGCAACCGGTCTGCCGATGCCTGCCATCCCCGAAATGTCTGCTGTGTGGAGTTTCTGGGGTGATGCCGTGACCAACGCCATGCTGGGTGAACTGACCCCTGAAGAAGCCTTTACATCGGCTGCTGAAGAAATTCGCGCCGCCATCGCAGGCGAACAATAGATTGCCAATGGGCTGGCTCAGGCCAGCCCATTTTATTCGCTCCGATAATGCTTCTTGAAAGGAGATGCGGCCTCCCCGCGATGATTAAAATTTATGGCGACAGAAACCCAAAAAATTCAACCTACGCTTTCAACAGGTAAAGTCCGGGATATTTTTACAGGGTCGCTCTCTGGGATTTTATTTCGGATTATTGCCCTGGGCTTTATTGATGCGTTTGCGGTCTGGTTTCTCATTAACCTGATTGATAATCAGGCCTGGCTGCTGGTCTTTTTTGTGGCTGTGATTACCCTGGGCATCAATGCCTTTTTCCTATCCGATAAACTGTATGCGTATCGCTGGTTTGCGCCCGGCCTTACGCTGATGCTGTTAATGATCGTCTACCCTACCGTCTTTACGATTTATGCCGCGTTCACCAACTATCGGGATGGCAACCTGCTGACCACTTCGCAGCTTCGAGACCGCCTTGACCCCGAACTGTATCTCCCTGAAGATGCGGCCACCTACAGTTGGACAGCGTTTAAAACCACCTCTACCCCTGAAAAATTTGCGTTGTGGCTGATTCCAACCGAAGGGGTGGAAGGTGAGCCAATGCTGGCCGAACAGGGAAAACTCACGCTGGCCTCTGATGTGGACTTGGGCGAGTTTGCGCTGGATGAAGATGGTGTACCGGAAGGACTGCCCGGTTACGAACGGGTAAAACGCGGTCAGGCTATCGGGGTGTATCTACCTACCCTATCTGAAATTAAATTTGGCGCAGGAGATGACCTTTTCCAGTTTTACCCGCAGCGCCCCCAGGATATTGCGGCAAAATTCGTCAAACGTTTTGAAATTCGTGATGACAACAGTATTTTAGATAAATCGACGGACACTGTTTATACGCCCAAAGAGGGCAGCTACTTCGACGCGGAAGGCAACCCTGCCCCTGCCCCGATTACGGGTTTTTACGTGGTTACGGGTCTGGATAACTTCCAGCGCCTGATTGAAAGTAAAGCCATTCGTGAGCCTTTCCTGCGCGTGTTCCTCTGGACGGTCGCTTATGCCTTTTTGAGCGTCGCCCTGACCTTTGCGCTGGGGCTGTTCCTGGCGGTGGTGCTGAATGCCGATTTTATGCCGGGGAGGGCGGTGTTCCGCACGATGTTACTCGTACCGTACACGTTACCCGCTTTTGTGACGGTGCTGGTGTGGCGCGGTTTGCTGAACGAACAACTGGGCGTTGTCAATAAAGGCTTTGACAGTCTGTTTGGCTGGGGGCCGGACTGGTTCTCTGACCCGATGTGGGCAAAAGCTGGAATCTTGCTGATTCAACTCTGGCTGGGTTTCCCCTATATGATGCTGATTTGTAGCGGGGCGCTGCAATCCATCCCCCGTGATATTTACAGCGCGGCAGAAGTCGACGGCGCGAACGCCTGGCAGAAATTCCGCACCCTGACTCTGCCCCTGCTGCTGGTGGCGGTTGGGCCGCTGCTGATTGCCTCCTTTGCCTTCAATTTTAATAACTTCACCATCATCGAATACTATTTTGAGGGCGGGCCTCCTATTCCAGGCGGCGGTGTCGCTGGACATACGGATATTTTGATTACCTATACTTACGCTCTGGCTTTTGGAAGCGGACGCGGCGCGGATTACGCTTTTGCATCGACCATCAGCATTGTCATTTTCCTTCTGGTGGCGACGATAACTGTTTTTAACTTCCGCTTCACAAGAACCTGGGAGGAGATTTCCGAAAATGTTTAGTGTGGCAACCAACCTCCTATCCAATCCGGCCAAACGCAGAAAATGGACAGGCTATATTGGCCGCATGTTTATTGTGGCGCTGGCGCTGGCGTTTGCCTTTTTCCCGTTGGTATGGATTTTTTCCGCTTCCATGAATGAAACCGGAACGCTCAATACGCAGCGCTTGATTCCCCGGCAGGCAGGTTTTGAAAATTACAATGAACTGCTGACCAACGATGTCCGGCCTTTTGACCGGTGGATGGTCAATTCGATTGTGCTGTCAACGCTGGCCTCCATTTTGTCTGTGATTATCGGGGCGCTGGCCGCTTATTCCTTCTCCCGCTTCCGCTTTACGGGGCGGCGCGGGTTGATGCTCACCATTTTTCTAATTCAGGTATTCCCGAACTCGCTGACCATCGTAGCAACCTTCCTGCTGATTCAGGAAGTTGGCACGCATATCCCCGAACTTGGCCTGAATTCTTACGGTGGGGCGCTGCTGGTGTACCTGGGCGGCGCATTAGGCATTAACACCTGGCTGATGAAAGGCTTTTTTGACTCCATCCCGCGTGATTTGGATGAATCCGCCCGTATTGATGGCGCATCCGACTGGCTAATTTTCTGGCGGATTATTTTCCCACTGGTACGTCCGGTGCTGGCCGTCGTCGGGATTTTGACCTTCATTGGCGTGTATGGAGATGTAATCATCGCCCTAACGCTGTTAAAAGATAAAGAAATCCAGACGCTTTCGGTGGGGCTGGCGCGGTTCATTCGGGATAATTTTAATCAGGAATGGGGGGTGTTTTCGGCGGGCGCGATTCTTGGCGCAATTCCAACTGTGATCATCATTTTGACCTTCCAGCGTTTCCTGGTGGGTGGTCTAACGGAAGGCGCGGTTAAGGGATAATACAGATAGATAGAGGGCGGGTCACGCTGCGCTTAAGACCGCGCTCCTGCCCTAGTTGTCTGACAGGGGGTGAAAACCCCTTGTTTTAGTTCAGGATAGAGTATGGATTTTATTTTTGGAACTTACGCAACCGATGATTTAAAACTGGTGCATCACCGGATTAGCCGCAAGGGGGTACAACACGCCTATCAATTGACCCCGCGTGACCCCCTGCCCGACCAGCCAGTAACGTTGAGTGTGCAGCTTGGCACAGACACTTCAGCCTCCCATGTCACCTGTTACTACACCACCGATGGCAGCGCGCCGATGGGTTCAAAAGGGATCGCGCAACATGGACAGGTGCTGCATTTAAAACAGGTGGCGGTGGAATGGGATGTACTGAACTGGGGCTATGTCAGCCGTTGGGAAGGGGTTTTCCCTCCGCAGCCAGAAGGCACAACCGTGCGTTATAAAATCAGCGCCTGGTCAGAGCAAGAAATTTTTGCCGACTGGCCGGATGTTAAAGCAACGGCAGAACAGGCAGCAGTGGCATTTTTCCGCAATGAACCCCTTCCTGATACGATGAAGGGCAATCCGGCGGAAGGTGTCATCTTTCAATATCATGTGGATACTTTTAGCCCGCCGGAATGGGCGCGAAAGGCCGTGATTTATCAGGTGTTTGTGGATCGGTTTTACCCCGGGCATGGCAGGGAGTGGAATAATGCTAAAACCCTGATGGATTTTTACGGTGGAACGCTGTGGGGCGTGCGTGACCAGATGGATTATATCGCGGAACTGGGCGCAAACTGCATCTGGCTTAGCCCCACCTGGGTCAGCCCCTCTCATCACGGTTACGATGTGACCGATTATTCCCATGTCGAGCCGCGTTTGGGCGGGGACGATGCCCTGCACGCCGTGGTTGAGGCTGCCCATGCTCGCGGAATCCGGGTGCTGCTGGATATGGTCTGCAATCATCTTTCTAATGAACATCCGATTTTTCAGGAAGCTTATCAAAATCCACACAGTCCCTGTCGAGATTGGTTTTACTTTGAGGGCAACACCTATCGGGGATTTTTTGGCTCAGCGACTATGCCCGAACTCAATTTTGCTTCCCCGGATGCCCGCACCTGGATGATTAACCATGCCCGTACCTGGCTGCGCGATTTTGATATTGATGGCTACCGTCTGGATTACGCGAACGGCCCCGGCCCCGGTTTCTGGAGCGATTTCTGGACGGCCTGCAAATCCGAAAAAGCCGATGTATTTTGTTTTGGCGAAATTGTGGATGCACCGCAGACCTTTTTACAGTACGTGGGTCGGCTGGATGGCTGCCTTGATTTTCATCTGGGAGAAGCGCTGCGGAAAACCTATGCCTACAGGACGTGGACAGAAGCCGATTTTGAGCGTTTTCTGGAACGGCATCAGACCTACTTCCCTGAAAATTTTATCCTGCCCAGTTTTATTGATAATCATGATATGGATAGGTTTTTGTATATCGCCAAAGGGAATAAAGAAGCCCTCAAACAGGTGGCGGCGGTACAGATGGGTCTGCCCAACCCACCTATCATTTTTTATGGGACGGAAGTCGGCCTGACACAGCGCTACGGGCGTGAGCATCATATCGGGTTAGAAATCAGCCGCGAACCAATGCTCTGGGGCGATCAACAGGATAAGGATATGCTGGCCTACTACAAAAAGCTGATTCAACGCCGACATGGGTGAGATAGCGATTCGGGCGGAAGGAGTCGGGAAAAAATACACGATTGGGGCTAGACGTGCGATGAACACCTCTCTGCGTGAAACCCTAACGAATGTTGTTTCTGCTCCTTTCCGCCGTGCAACTTCCGGTAAGCCGACCCTCTGGGCGCTGAAGGATGTTTCCTTTGAAATTAAACATGGGGAAGTGGCCGCGATTATCGGCCATAATGGGGCGGGCAAAAGTACCCTTTTAAAAATCCTCTCGCGCATTACTGCACCTACAGAAGGCCGCATTACCCTTTACGGACGGGTCGGGTCGCTTCTGGAAGTGGGGACAGGATTTCACCCCGAACTCACCGGACGGGAAAATGTCTATTTAAACGGCGCGATTCTGGGAATGCGAAAACGGGAAATAGACCGCAAATTTGATGAAATCGTCGCCTTTTCCGAAATCGAAAGGTTTATTGATACCCCGATCAAACATTTTTCCACCGGAATGGGGGTTCGGCTGGCTTTTGCAGTAGCTGCCCATCTTGAGTCAGAAATTTTACTGGTGGATGAAGTGCTGGCGGTGGGAGATTATGCTTTCCAGCAAAAATGTCTGGGCAAAATGAGCGAAGTCAGCCAGCAGGGACGGACGGTTTTGCTCGTCAGTCACAATATGGGGGCAATCAGTCGGCTGTGTGAAACCGGCATTTTATTAAAAAATGGGGAAATTGTGATGCAGGGAGACATCAAACCCCTCATTACCCATTACCTTTCGCTGGGGGCATCAGAGTCGGGGTTGGTCCGGCCAAATATCGGTACGGAAGCAGCGATGATTAAAGAAGTTGGCATCTGTAATGAAGACGGTGACTTTGTGCCGCTTATCGGCATCAACCAGCCTTTTTATATCTGGGTTGTGTGTGAAACGTATCGGCTTTTAAAAGCGGCGCAGATTGCCGTTGATGTCATCGCAGCCAATGGCACGACCGTTTTTTGCACGACCCACATTGATACCCTACCTCTCAACGATTATATCCTTGCTCCCGACACCTATCATGCCCGAATCAAAATCCCTGCTCATTTTTTGAATGTTGGAC
>CAZKZS010000147.1:0-6271 GCA_964557285.1 uncultured Anaerolineae bacterium
TCGCTTTTCTGGCTCACCACCCTCCGCTTATTTGCTAGTGTCGCCCCCTCAGCCCGCCCTGGGAGAGGGGTCGGGGGTGAGGGGCAAAAAAGCTCACGTACACAAAATTAGACACTCCTTAAAAAAACGGGGCAGGTTTTTCACCGCCCCGTGCGACTAAGCGTGCTGTACTACTGCCTGGACTTCGGGAGTTTCCTCAAAATAGGGATGGTAGGGTTTGTGTCCCAACAGACGGGCAATCGGCGCGAGCAGCGCAAACAACACCTTCTGGACAAATACCGGAATCCCCGCCACATACATATGATTCTTGTAGACATGCAGCGCCAGTGCCATCGTTAGCGGGTGAACCTGCCCGTTTTTCATTAGTTTCCCCTCACGGGACAGGGTAGAAAGCGTTTCAAATAGATGTTCCCATTCCAGCGCGGGTTCAAGTTCCACGATAAACTGCACTTCTTCATCTGTTTCGTTGCGCCAGGTATGCGGCACACCCGGGGCAATCGTCACTGATTCCCCTGCCCGATACACCTGTTCTTTGCCATTGACCCACATCACTACTTCGCCCTTCTGGATGTGGAAATGTTCTTTCTGGATGGGGTGAAGATGAGGAGGAGCGCCTTTTGCCCCGCCGTCCGGTGCGACCATCATCTGAATTTGCAGCAGTTTTCCATCTGTGTCGGCGGCTGTCTGAAGAAAAACAAAGGTTTCGCCTGTGGCTTCCGCCACCATTCTATCGCCTGTTTTTGCCATGGGGGTGTCCTCCTCGATATGTACTTTGATTAAACAGGGAGTTCATGGTTTCCTCATGGGGAGCAGGGCGGAAATCTTACTCCGCCCAAAGACGGAGTTGCTTTTCCTGAATCTTTGCATATACTTTGAATATCCTATATAAGCACTACAGGACATGATTCTTCTTTACGCGACAGTTCTAGTGACTTCGATGCAGATGGCGGTTGTTTCTGCTCCTGGAACTGGTGCGTCTGCCGTCCTGTAATATATTCACTAATATTCCTTCGGGTATCCAAACGGCTGTGAGCGCACCTCACAGTCGTTTTTTTTATTTTATCTTCAGGAGAAGCGATGAAAACATTCCTCATCATATGGGTTGGGCAGCTGGTATCGCTCATGGGAACGGCCATGACTCGTTTTGCCATTCTTATCTGGGCATATCAGCAAACAGGAGATGCAACCACCCTCGCGTTACTTGGATTTTTCTCGTTTGGGTCGTTTGTGGTGTGCAGTCCTATAGCGGGCATCTGGGTAGACCGTTGGGACAAACGCCGCATACTCATTTTTAGCGATTTGGGGTCAGGGGTGATGACCCTCACTCTGCTGGCACTCTATTCAACGGGCAGTCTGCACATCTGGCATTTATACGTGGCACAAATCCTGACAGGGCTGTTCGATTCTTTCCAGTTTCCGGCGTACACCGTTGCGACCAGCGTTCTTGTAGAGAAACAACATTATACGCGCACCAGTGGGCTGCGTTCGCTAGCCCTCAATTCGTCAAAGGTGGTAGCCCCCTTTTTAGGCGGATTTTTGCTCAATTTTATCGACCTTGACGGGGTGATGCTGGTGGATGTGCTGTCCTTTTGTTTTGCGGTAGGGGTGCTGCTTTTTGTAAGGATTCCTAATCCGCCTGCCTCAGATGAAGGGAAACACGCGCGGGGAAGCGTCTGGCAGCAGCTTCAATTTGGATTCCGCTATATTTTCCAGCGTCCGGGGCTGCGTGGTCTGCTGCTCATTTTTATGGGGATCCATTTTCTGGCGACTCTGACCTATTTTGCCATTCTGCCTGCGATGATTCTGGCACGAAGCGGCGGGGATGAGATGGCGTTGGCAGGGGTGCAGGCGGCTATGGGCATTGGCGGCGTCATCGGCGGCGTGATGCTCAGTGTGTGGGGCGGTACACGACGTAAAATCCATATGGTGCTGGGCGGGCTGGCAATTTCATTTTTTCTGGGCGATTTTTCGTTCGCAGTGGGGCGCGGCCTTCCGGTATGGATTTTTGCCGGACTCTCCGCCGACTTTTTCATCCCATTTATTGTTGGCGCGAATCGGGCAATCTGGCAAATGAAAGTGCCGATGGATATTCAGGGGCGTATCTTTTCCGTGCAGAACATGATGCAGGAAAGTATGATGCCCATCGCCTATCTGATGGCCGGTCCCCTGGCTGACCGTGTTCTTGAACCTGCTATGATGCCGGGTGGCTCACTGGCGGATACGTTTGGCTGGCTGGTTGGCACAGGGCCGGGCGCTGGCATGGGCTTGATGTTCATTTTCACCTGGTTTTTTGGTACGCTGGTCGGCGCGAGTGGTTATCTTTTTGCCTCGGTGCGAAACATTGAATCGGATTTGCCCGATGTTGAAGAAACCTTGCCCGTTGGTCTACCCGCAGAACTGGCGGTAGGAGACTAAAAAGACGGGCTGTCGCTAAATTCAAAAAATAAAAACTGGGGAACATGATGCGTAGATTTGGACTGTGGATAATCCTGCTCACCAATCTCTTTTCTCTGACGAGCCTGACTAGATACCCGCAGCCGCAGGAAGGCAAACCGTTTATTTTGCCCGTTGCTACCCCGCCGAGTCCATCCACATGGCTGGTGGGGCAGCCCTACGGCAACACGACAGGAGCATATAACTTTGGGCAGGCGTGGTATTCGGCCGGACAGGGATTACATTTTGGGCTGGATATTTCCATGCCGTGCGGAACGCCTCTGGTTGCCATGGCCGACGGCGAAGTGCTGGCGGCGGACGCCCGAAATTTTGGCTCAGCACCGCACAACCTGATTTTGATTCATCGAGATTTGGGGCTGTCGGTGCTGTATGGGCATCTGCTGGAACGCCCCAATCTCATTACCGGACAGCCCGTTCAGCAGGGTGAAGTGATTGCCCTTTCCGGCGACCCTGACGGCGTTTGTACATCACGCCCACACCTGCATCTGGAAGTCCGTTCGCTGGATTACCGCACGGCCTACAATCCGATGGATTATATTGATGCTCCCTGGCACAGTTTGGTCAATATTGGGCCGTTTTCGCAGCCCATGTTCCAGCAGGATATGGATAATGCACGGCGCTGGCTTAGCATTGATGACCAGCCGATTGTGCAGTTTGGCGGGCGGATTCTGAACAATTACAACGAAGTCTGGCCGTACCCGCTTGATGTGCGTCCGCCTGTGAACCCACCGCCTGCACGAGATTTAGGGGAACTGCCAGAAAATATCATCTGGCAGGCGCGGCAAATTGGGTTTGGCGGGTGCTGCGCCCATCCCTGGTGGCATCCGACCGATGCGAATAAATTTTACGTGGTGGATGGGCTGGAAAATCAACGGGCGAGCGTGTTTGAGTACACCGTTGATGCCAGCACGCCGCCCGTCATTATCGAAGAAGCGCCCCCAATGCTGCTGTCACCGGATGGAACGTTTCAGGTGACACGGGTCAATGGGCAGGTCACGATTCGGCGGCTGGCAGATATGGCAGAATGGGCGGTAGCGACTCAGGGGGCGCTGCCCGGCATCAACACGGATAACACGCAGCTTTTATGGGAAATCTGGAAGGGAAGTTACCTGCCTGGCGAAGCCGCCCAGACGGTTGAAACCTGGGTCAGCGCCATCGACGGCAGCAATGCTCGTATGATCTGGCGGCAGTCGGGAGGGTGGGCGGTCTGGCTGGATGCCGCGCGGATTCTTATTGTTTCACCCATTGCCGACCAGCCCACCACGACCCTTACTATCTTTGATACCCGCGACGACTCCTCCTATGAACTGGGTACCTGGAGCTGGCTGCGGGGGATTGATGTTGCACCGGGCGGCGGGCGGCTGATGTTTTATCTGGTATTTCAGAACACGATGGAAGCGGACGGCATTTACACCATTGAAACGCAATCCGGCGCTCAGGCAGAAAAATTGCCCTTTTTTGGGGCGTGGCAGTGGCGTGATGCCAACAGTGTATTTTATATTCCCTACGACCCGACCACCTCTCAGCAGACGCTAGCCTATTATCACATTTCTACCCGCGACAATCGGTATCTGACTGACGCGAATGTGATGCCCTTTACGATTGCCAACGGGGATTGGGCGGTTGCACCAGACGGCCAGACGATAGCTTTTGTGCAGGCCGGAGATAAAAATGTGTGGCTGCTAGAAGCCCATGCCAAAGAATAAGTATAATGAGGATAGTACCCGTCAGGAGAAAAAAATGACCACACCCACCCAACTCTACACGGTAGAAGCCTTTGAGCAGATTCTCAGCCAGCCGGAAAACCAGGATCGCCTGCT
Organism: uncultured Anaerolineae bacterium; assembly: GCA_964557285.1. Lineage (GTDB taxonomy): Bacteria > Chloroflexota > Anaerolineae > Aggregatilineales > J027 > SB15. The sequence goes on from CAZKZS010000147.1 coordinate 4,275, forward strand.
GGAACTTATTGAGGGGGAGATTGTTGAAAAAATGGTGACACAGGAACACGGAATGATTGCAGGGAACATCCATGCTCTATTATGGAACTTTATTAAGCCGCGCAAACTGGGTAGATTAGCGATTGAAGCCCGGTATCAAATTCCTGATGACCTACACAACGCGCGCCTGCCCGATATTTCTTTTGTAGCGGATACGTCTGAACCTGTTGTCACAAAGGGCAGCGTACCCCAAATGCCCGACCTTGCGATTGAGGTAAAATCACCGGATGATACCTATAAGCAAATGCGCGATAAAGCGGATTATTATCTGCAAAACGGCACAAAACAGGTGTGGCTGGTATTTCCTGAAAAACGTATCGTCGAAGTTTATACTTCCGAACAACAGGATATTTTAACCCTTGAGGACACCTTAGAAGGGGGTGAGCTTCTCCCCGGCCTACAGATTGCCGTCAAAGATATTTTTGATATGGATTAACTTTTATCGAAAAAGCGCCGTAAAACCCCAGCCTTCAGGTTTGGGGAGATAAGGCGCAGTTGCGTTGGCGATGGGCTTTGGGTATCGGCGTATACTAACTGAGAAGCTGTAAGTCGCGCCGTTTCACTTGAAGTTAGATGCCCCCACCTTTAGGCGTGGGGAGTATGTCACTCTACGGGGTGAACGGGCAGACGGACTTTAAAAGTGCTGCCCCGGCCGGGGGCGCTGTCCAGCAGGATGTCACCCCGGTGCTGTTTGACAATCTGGTAAGAAATTGCCAGCCCCAGCCCTGTGCCGCCTTCTGCCCCCTGGGTCGCACGGAAAAAGGGCTGAAATACCTGTTTATGCAGTTCCGGCGGGATGCCAACACCGGTATCCTGTACCTGAATTTCCACAAAATCGCTGTCCTCCAGCAGCCGCAGGGTTATCGTGCCGCCGGACGGGGTATAATTAACCGCATTCACCACCAGATTCGTGATCACCTGCCGCAGCCGCTTAAAATCCACCCTGGCGCGGACAGGTTCATCGGGCAATCGCTTTGTAAAGGTGATTTGTTTTTTCTCCGCTTCGGGCGTCTGCACCTCATACACTATATTCAGTAAATCTTGCAGCACATACCAGTCCTGATTCATTTCTATCACGCCGCGCTCGAACCGAGACATATCCAGCAAATCTTCCACCAGTTCAGACATCTGATCGACAACATTTTCCATAATTTGCATGTGATAATCGCGTTTGTCGGGATTACGTTTAAACAGATACAAACGGGTTTTTAGATTGGCAAGCGGGGTTCGTAATTCATGGGACGCATGAGAAATAAAACGGTCTTTCTGGGCCTGCAATTCTTTATCCGCGCTGATGTCCTGAATGAGCATGACCGCACCCGTGACATCCCCTCTTGCATCCTCCACCGGATGACAGGTAATGCGCGCCTCAAACGGCGTGCCGTCCTGATGCAGCATGGTAACTTCGCTTTTCCAGGGGACATGCTGGTTGATGGTCGTATAAAGCGAATGCATGAGTTGGGTTCGCTTTTTTTCATCTGGCACTAACTGAGTCCAAAAATCGTACTGGGTTTTCCATAGGGAAGCAGCGTATCCAGTAATATCCAGCAGCGCCCGATTGTAGTATTTAATGTCTAAATCTTCGTCGTAAATCAGCCCTTCCCCCATCGAGTCCAGAATGGCCTGCAACTGGGCGCGTTCGTGTTCTAACTCATAGGTTCGTTCGCGCACCCGGTCAGCCAATTGTTCCGCATAATCGCTGATGGTCTGGTACAGGCGGGCATTTTCAATAGCGATGCTGGCGTGGCTTGCCAGCAGTTGAAGGGTTTGAAGTTCGGTATCGCTGAATTCATGCGACTGCTGATAGGTCATGTTCATGACCCCCACCACACGCTCCCCAATTTTAAGGGGCAGGCTGATAATCGCATTAAAGGCTTCTGCCCATTGATCCGGTGCATCTGCATACAGGGGATGATTTTGAATATTATTCACTTTCATTATTTTTCCGGTGCGTGCAA
>CAZKZS010000147.1:6281-11432 GCA_964557285.1 uncultured Anaerolineae bacterium
CCTGATACGTCACCCCATCCTGACGCGGTTCTAACAGTGGATTGTTCAGGCGGGTTGTTCCCAGCATGGCCGCACCAAATTCAAGCCGATTGCCTTCATAGAGAAAAATATTGACACTTTCCGGGTGCATTAGATTGGCTATCGACTCGATAATTGCATCCAGCACCTGAGGAAGCTGTAACGAAGCGGTCAGGCTCAGGCTGCTTTTTTGAACCGCTTCCAGTTCCCGCAGGCGACGGCGTTCCGCTTCAAAGGATTGGGCATTCCCTACCGCGATAGAAACCTGGGTCGCCAGCGCTCCAATGACAGGCTCATGCTCTATGCCATAAAAACCGGCTTGCAGATGGACCAGCGTAAACTCGCCAATAACTTCATCCCGTACCACAATGGGCGCTCCCAACCAGGAGCGAATCCAGGGATGTTTTGCCAGCGCCACCGCACGCAGGTCGGTTTGCACATCAGAGATAGCAATGGGTTTCAGCAGGAAATAAGGCAGTTGCAGAGAATCGACCGTATCGTTGAGAGCCAGGTTGCCCTGCCGCACCGATTTGACCACCCGGAACGTGCCGCTTTCATCTTTCAGGCGGATACTGGCAACATCATACGGCAGGACACGCTCGACCTGTTCCAGAATCCGCTGCAGCACATCGTTTAAATCCAGTGTGCTATTCACCGCCAGACCAATATCACGTAGGGTATCGGCAATTTCGCGTTCGCGCCGCACTTCTTCGTACAAATGGGCATTTTCGATGGCAATACTGGCCTGATTGACCAGCAGTTGAAGGGCTTGCAGGGTCGCGTCCTCAAAATGATGGGGGTCGGTGTAAACAATATTCATCACGCCAACCACCCGTTCGCCAATTTTAAGCGGCAGCCCTGTGATAGCGCTCATATATTCAAAGGATTGTCCCTGATAAAGCGGGTGCTGGTTCATGTCGCTGACGATGAACGGCTCACCTGTGCGGGCAACATGATAAGTGATTCCATTCGGGCGCGGGTCGATAAACGCCTGCTGAAGCGGTTCACCCATATGCAGCCCGGCCCCAAATTGAAGCTGCTCCCCATCATACAGGAAAATATGCACATCATCGGCATTGGTCAGGTCAACTACAGCATAAACAATGGCATCTAAGACCTGAGGCAGGTCTAACAGGGAAGTCAGGCTTAAACTGCTGCGCTGAACCGATTCAATTTCCTGCCGCCGCCGCCGTTCAGCATCAAACAGGCGGGCATTGGTGACGGCAATGGATACCTGGGTTCGCAGTGATTCCAGCAGCAGGAGATGTTGATTTGTGTAAAAACCCGCCTGAGCATGGTCTAATGTCAGCAGACCTATCAAACGCTCATCAACAATAATTGGCGTTCCTAAAATGGACTGTATCCAGTCATAGCCTTCTGCCCATTGGGAATCCTGAGTGACATCTGAAATGACAATTGAGCGTTTTTCGGACATCATCACCCGCAGCAGCCGCGAGTCCTCTGCCGTAATCATCGGAGCGTGGTCAATGCTGGGGCTGCCAAAACGCTCGTACCCGACCCAGGCCACCGGATAAAAACGTCCCGTCCCATCATCCAGCCGTACATTGGCCGCATCGTAGGGCAAAACCCGCCTTACCTGGTCAAGAATCTGCTGCAACAACACGGGTAAATCGAGCGTGCTGTTTAACACCGTACTGATGTCACGCAGCGTATCAGCAATCTCGCGCTGGCGCACCAGTTTTACAAATAACTGAGCATTATTCAGCGCTACCGCCACCTGTGCCGCCAGCGTATTCATCACCCGCACATCCACCTCAGTGAAACGGTTGGATTTGTCCGACTGAATATCCATCACCCCGACTAAACGATCGCCAACGACCATCGGCAGCGCCAGTTCAGAACGGGTACGTGGCAGATACATATTGTAAAAAAACCGTGCATCCTTACTCACGTCGTTACTGACGATGGGGCTTCGTTGGCGGGCGGCCTGCACTACCAATCCCTGTTTGGGGGTGTTAAAAGTGAAAGACCATTTATTCCTGACCAGATTTTGCCCGGCTGCGCCTGTTCCTGCTGCTACCGTTAACGTTTTGCCGGACTCATCCAGGAGATAAATCTGGACGTGATACAGGTCAAACCGTTTTTGAGTGAGTTCGCACACACGCTGCATCAGGTCGTCGGGGTCAAGGGTCTGGATGATTTCCGAACTGACTTCGGCAAAAGTCTGCATTTCCAGCGCCCGCTTTTGAATTTCACGCTCGCGGTTGCGCCGTTCGGTAATGTCGGTGCTAATCAGCGTAAAGTTGACCGCTTTCCCATTCTGCATCACTGGACGCAGGCGGCTTTCAAACCAGGCCAGCACCCCCCGTTCATTGGTGGAAACATGCTCGTAACGCACCCAGTCGCCATTTTTTTCCGCCCGACGCATGGCACGGATAATATCTTCATGAAATTCAAGCGGGGAGTAATCAAAAATGGAAGTGCCAATGACCCGTTCGGTAGGCAGCCCACCATACGTCCGATTCATGTAGAGAATCACACCCTGCCGATCTAAAATAGAGAGGATAGCGGGTGCATCTTCCACCAGCAAATGCCAGCGTTCATCGGCAAGGCGCATTTCTTCCCGCAGGTGTTCGTGTTCTGCCTGTTCCCGCGTAATGCGGCCTTGATGAGACTCCGTTTCTGCTCTCAGCCGAATCGCATGAAGGGCCAGCGCCAGACTCGGCACAAAAGGGGCAAGGTCTGTTTTTTCCTCACACCAGACATCCAGCCGCCCTTCCAGCATTTCTCCCACCTGCAAAGGCAAAATTCGGGTCGGCTTGCCACTCAGATGGCCGTGCCGCAGCACGAGTCTAGCCTGGCTGCCTTTTTGTATCCACAGGGCGACTCCCTGGCAGCCGACTTTTTGATGCAGCAGGTGGATAAGGACATCACTCAGATCATCTACCTGCGTGCAAGCGGCAAGCTGCCTGCCCCATGCTTCTACCAGGGTATGAAAAGAGTCCTGTCTTTGAAGTTCTTCCTGTGCCAGTTGCAATTCATGAGCCAGGGCTGCTAAGTGTTTCTGGCGGCGCTCCTCCTGTTCATTAACTGACCGGGGATAAAACAGCAGCCGATAGGCCAGTTTCAGCCTATCCCGGATAGTCTGCGTGTAAGGCAGGGTAATCAGATAGGTAGTACAGCGCACCCCAGGTGTCATCTCAATGAGCGCATCGGGCTGTTGCAGCAGCCGGGGAACGCGGCGCAGCGCCTCCCCAAACAGGCTAAAAAACGCTTCGGAAGGACGGTAAGGTCTGGGAATCTCGATGGTCAGTTTCAGACGGTGCGATTCCAAAAATTCCTGTTTAAAAATAAGATTGGATGCCAGCGCCGGCCCCGTGTGATGGACAATTTGCTGATAAAAATACTGCGGGCTGGAGGTAAAACGAAAAAAAGGGCGGGGTGTATCCAGCCAGGTTTCCAGATGAGGAATATTAGAAGTACCGTAGAGAACAGCAAAACGCTCACAAAGGACAGCAAAATCATCCCAGTCAATCGCAGACGGGGCAAGTTGCAGTCCTGTAAATGACAATGGCAGCGTGCCAATCCATTCAAGGGGGGAACTCCCCCGACTCATCAGCGCAGAAAGCAGCACCTGATAAGCAATTGGTGAAACTTCTTTCATGGAGGCTGGCTCATCCAGAATCCCTTCTCATTCTAGTGTAGCGGAAAAACGATTAAATGTTCAGGACGATGAGTCGGGGATTTTGACCAGTACAAAACGTGCCGTTGATTCACCAATGACCTGACGCACGCCCTCCACATTTAAATGAGTCAGCCCGTCATAGGGTTCTCGTTCGAGAATGGTCACGGACGCCCCCAACACCAGTCCTTTACCTTCCAGATACCGCAAATTTTCCGGTGTCTGGTCGAGCAGGCGGCTGACCACGGCCGCCTGATTTAACGGAAGTTCCGCCAGTTTGAGCAGGCCGCGCCGGGGAAGCTGCCCGTCCAGCGTGGGAATAGGGTCGCCGTGTGGGTCAATGGTAGGATGCCCTAAAATAGCGGCAATGCGTTCTTCTAATGTTTCCGAAATATGATGTTCCAGCCGGTCAGCTTCATCATGGACTTCATCCCATGAATAGCCCAGCGCTTCCACAAGATACAATTCTAACAGACGATGATGCCGCAGCACTTCCAGCGCAATCCGTTCGCCTGCTGCTGTCAGCCGCACCCCCCGATGAGACACGTAATCTATGAGATTGGCTTCCTGGCAGCGCATAATAAAATCGTGGGCAGAAGGGGCGCTAATTTTGAGGGCTTCCGCGATGCTGCTGGTACGCACTCGTTCTTCTCGCTGCTGAAGCTGATACACAATTTTGAGGAAGTCTTCAATGGACTCCGTTCGTTTCAGTTCGGAGTCAGAAATGGATTCACTGCGCTTGATTTCTTTTTTGGTCATCCGCCTAGCCATCAATAATCGCATCAACCGTTGAATCAATCGCGGAAGTGTTGATACGTTCTTTCTGTAAATAATCCCGACTCAAAACCTCGTAAAGTCGATGGGTTTTGGTGACAGGAATCACGGGGCCAGCCGCCTGAAGGGTCACGTTACTGCCATCATGAAACACAACCACGCCAAACACAGGTACTTTATCCAGTTTGCGTTTTGCCAGGTACTTTCGCAGTGCATACACATCCCGCGCACATTCGCGGGTCGGGTTGGTGCGTGACGGATTCAATTTATTGTTGCGAGGATTCAGCGTTTTCCATTCCGCCCGTTCGTTGCGCCACAAGCCCGTATGATTCACAATCCGAAACACCAGCGCTCCCGGCGGCCCCACCAGCACCGCATCAATATAGCCTAAATTGCGGCGGCTGACATTCCGAATAAATTTATAGCGGGGATCACCCCCCAAAAACTGTCCTAATACTTCGCCGACTTCATAGGCAAGCTGATTATCTTTTTCCAGAGTCAGCCCCCGATACACAAAAATCGGGCCGACAATCACTGCCACCACCGCAAAAATCGCCAGACAGATGATGCCCAGGGTATTAAAATTGCCTAAAACAGGGAGTTGAGTCAGCAGGACAATAAACGCCAGCGAAATACAGGCAAAAATCGTCAACGGCAGGCCAAGACTCAGATAAAAAAGCGCACGTCGATTTCGGCTGTTGGTCGGGTTAATATTC
>CAZKZS010000148.1:0-8769 GCA_964557285.1 uncultured Anaerolineae bacterium
CTGGAGTCCATAGTGGTAAGCTAACCGCAGAAAATGGGACTGAAAAAGGCGCACTCATTACCTTGTGGCTACCGCCGGGGATGAACTAAGTTATGGAAAAAAAACGTGTTCTGGTTGTAGATGATAATCCTGATATTCGTAATCTCATTAATGCAACGCTGGGAAATGTTTTTTATATTGTGGTCAATGCCTCCAATGGCCCGGAAGCACTCCATCATCTGGAAACCGGAGATTTGCCAGACCTGGTTTTACTTGACCTGGCGATGCCCGGCATGAGTGGGCTGGAAGTATTGGAACATATCAAAAACGACCCTGAAACCTATCATATTGAGGTTATTGTGCTATCGGCGCAAGCAGATGAAAAAACCCGCAAAGAAGCCCTTTCGCTGGGCGCACGCGCTGTTTTAAATAAACCTTTTGGCCCTCTGGACTTACTTCAGCGTATTGAAAATATTTTTGAAAACTAGCTGCCTGCTATGTTCGACATCAACCGCATTAAGGAAGGCCCCGGTCCTGGTCTGCACTTCCTGCCCGAACTTGAGCCTCAAAAAATAGCGGATACCCTGGTGGCATTTGCCAACACAGATGGCGGAGTACTGGTGGTTGGAATCGCACCAGGCGGCGAGATCACCGGACAGACTTACGGGGATGATGTCGAAGATGCCCTGCATAAGGCGGAAGAATTGTGCAATCCGCCTGTGGTCGTGGGGTCATGGGAACAGATTGAACTGGACGAGCAATTCATCGTCGCTATTCGTGTGCCGCGCAGCATTGAACTTCACGCAACCACTGACGGGCGGGTGCTGGTTCGCAGTGGGCAGGATAACCGTCCCCTGGGCGGGCAGGAAATCCGCAGGCTTGCCAATGATAAAGCCACCGGAGATTTTGAAATTGAAGTTGTCCCCGGTGCGAGTCTGGATGATTTTGACCCGGACGTGGTGGAAGAATTTATCAAAAAACGCAACGCCCGCACCCGCCAGCCCTGGTCAGGTAGCACCGACGACCTGCTGGTAGAAATTGGCGCGTGTAACGAACGGTATGAACCAACCGTAGCCGGAATCCTTTTATTTTCTAAATATCCGCAGCATTGGCTTCCACAGGCAGGGGTGATTTTTGTTAAATTTATTGGCACAGAACCACGAGGGGAAGATGGACTCGCTGGATATGCCCGCCGTGAGGAAATGACCGGCCCCCTGGCGCGAATTGTTGAAAATATGTGGAATCTGACGTGGAGCGAAATGGCGGTCAGCGCGGTGGTGGTTGGGCTGGAACGCACCGAAACCTATGAATATCCCCAGTTTGCCGTGCGGGAAGCGCTGATTAACGCGGTTGCCCATCGGGATTACCGTTTAAAAGGCCGACGGATTGAAGTACGGATGTACTCTGACCGTCTGGAAGTGATTAGCCCCGGCGGGCTGCCCGGTTTTATCACGGTAGATAACATCGTGCAGGAGCATTTCAGCCGCAATCCGCGCATTGTGGCCGGACTGTTTCAGTGGGGATACATTGAAGAATTAGGGCTTGGCATTGATAAAATGATTGAAGCGATGCACAGCGCCGGTCATCAGCCGCCCGCATTTGACGCTAAACCCTATAGTTTCACCGTGAAGCTGATGAACGCCCGCAGCCGGGAGACTTTTTTAGATATTCCCCCGAATGTAAACATTCGGCAGGCACGAGCGATTGCTTATGTGCGGGAACGCGGCAGCATCACCAATCGGGAATTTCGGCATCTGTGCAGTGATGTTAGCCCGGAAACCCTGCGTCTTGACCTATCCGACCTGGTAGACAAGAATATTCTCCTTAAAATAGGCAGTAAAAAAGGTACGTACTACATCATTAAATGAGGATGTACCGTTGGAACTTACATTGACTTCAACTATCGCCCTTATAAGCAGTATTATTTATATAATCCTGCTGTGGATAAGTTTGGTTCGCATTGATACCCAGGTTGACCAGAAACTTAAATACTGGCTGGTGGGAGTCATGCTGGTGGCCGCGCTGACCGGACTCTCGTTTCTGCTGGAAAATAGTGAGCCTATTATTGGGGAAATCACACGCGGCGGGCTGGAAATTATCGGGCTTGGCCTGACGATGGTACTGATTGGCGGCCTGACCTTTGTTTATCTACAGCGTAAAGGCGAAACCCTGTGGCTGCTGCTGGGGCTGGTCTGGATTGGGGTGCTGGCAGGCACGGCTTTAACTGATAAAAAGGGGCTGTTGGGTGAGCCAGATTGGTTAGCCAGTACCTTTGACCCTCTCTATGTCCCTGGTGTGCTGGCAGTAGGCGGATTCATCGTATTTGCGGGTTTTCCGATTTTGATGACCTTTTACAGCTTCTACCGCGCTTCTCTGGCCGAAGTAGCCAACCGTGCGATTTTCTGGGCAATTATGCTGTCGCTGGCACTCATGGGGGCGGTGCTGGCGGCCACCCTTTCCAGCGGCCTGATTGAACCCGGTTTGATTTTGCAGGCAGCAGGTCTCGCAGGGCTGGTGTATGCAGCTATCAGTCTGCGGGTGCTGGATGTACGCCGGAATATGTGGCTGGCAATTTCAACAGGCATTTTTATGATTCTGACTGTTGCTGCCATCCTTATCCCTCTGGTGATTGCAGACAATACGGACATCGAGGCGGCGGCTGAAAAATGGGGATTTTTTATCGCGCTGGCCTTTATTGCCGCCGTGAGTTATATGCTGGCACGCGGCAGCGCTCGTTCCATTATCAATCGGCTTTCCGGCCAGGTTGAAGGCGACCAGGCATCGCGGCTGCATCACTACGCGGAAGCCATTACAGGTATTGCGGAACTCAATGAACTGATTAAGGTGACGCTGAATGAACTCAGCGAAGTGCTGCGGGTACAGCGCAGTGGGCTGCTGTGGCTGCCCCAGGCAGACAAAACCGCCGGAGAAAGTGACCCCACCGCAACCTACATTTTAAAACCCAGTGAGGTTGCGCTTGGGGACATGCCTCTGATTGAAGGCACACTCACCCGCCGCAGCCCGATTTATCATCGGCTGTTTATTGAACGAAAGCCGCTTTCCCAGTTTGAAATTGATTTCGACCAGAGCTATCGTAATGCGCCACCCTCTGAACGTGAATTTTTTAAACAAATGCGAATGGCAATTTATACGCCCATTGTCGCTCAGGGGCAGGCGATTGGGATTCTGTGCGCGGGCAACAAAACCAACGATGATACTTTTACGCCGCGTGATATTGAATTGCTGCAAACGATGGCGAATCAGGCGGCTGTGGCGCTGCGAAATGCCCGTTTAGTCGATGACCTGCGCCGACGGGAAACCGAAGCCAAATCTACCGCCACCGAATTGCAGGCAACCAAACAGCGCCTTGAGCAGTTAGATTCGGTGAAAACCGACTTCATCACGATTGCCAGCCATGAACTCCGCACACCCCTGGCGCAGATTAGCGGGTATACGGACATTGTACAGGCGCTTAATGAACAGGAACTGCTCGACCACGACCAGCTAGAGGGTATTGTGGGCAATTTGCGGAAAGCCATTGACCGTATGGAGGAACTTATCCGCAATATGCTTGATGTAAGCCAGTTGGACGTGAACGCGATGGATTTACGCTTCCAGAAAACCACCATCGAAAACGTCATCCGTTTAGCCATTGAACCCCTGCACAATGATATTTTCAAACGCAAACAGTCCCTTCGTGCGCGGGGCTTAAGCGGCCTGCCGGAAATTGAAGCCGATACCAAGCGGCTGGTGCAGGCATTTCAAAATATCGTGTTAAACGCGGTCAAATTTACGCCGGACGGTGGGCGGATTGAGATTAATGGCTCCCTGCAAAACAACCCGGAAACCAAACGGGATGAAATTGTGGTCGCCATTAGTGATGAAGGCGTAGGCATTGACGCCAAGAATCACCAGATTATTTTTGAAAAATTCTTCCGCGCCCACGACCCCAGTTTACACAGTACAGGGAAAACAAAATTTATGGGCGCTGGCCCCGGGCTGGGCTTGACGATCGCTAAAGGGGTCATTGACGGCCACGGCGGGCGAATCTGGGTCGAGAGCGAAGGATACGACGTTAAAAAAATGCCGGGAAGTGTGTTTTACGTGGTGCTGCCCGTCAAACCGCCGGATGATGCCAGTGGCATCCTGCATTTTGAGCCAACCATCATTAGTGCAGACCGCAGCCAGCTTGAAGAAGCGGCTCAGGGGAACTAACTAAGCGATCAGACACAGTATTGAAAACCGTACTGACGTGGATCAACCTTGAGGGCGGTTAGAATATCGGCGGCGTCATAACACAGCGCTGTATCCTGCAATAAATCTACCAGGTCGGGGATGGCCTGCTGACCAATATCCACCAGCGCCTGAGCGACTTCACCGCGTAAGTACCAATCGCCTTCACGCAGCGCGTTAATTAAGATGGGAACGGCTGCTTCGCCAATTTTAACAAGTGCTGAGGCGGCTTCCTGTCGCACTCCCTTATCCTCATCGTGCAGGGCGTGGCGGAGATAGTGCATTCCGATGTCTCCCAGGCGGCCTAAGGCTCTGGCTGCCGCATTACGGACATAGGGGTTTTCATCTTGAATGGCAATTTCTAACAAAGGCAGCGTATCAGGATGTGCCATCTCACCGAGTGCAAGCGCCGCCGAGGTGCGAATATAAAAACTTTCATCCTGTAACGCTGCCGCAATCGCGTACAGCGCTGGCAGCCCAATATCGACCAACAAATCCCAGCGCTGGCAGGCATACGCAAAGTAACCATAGTCAATTTCAGTGGGAGGCTGCCAGCCCAATTCTTCAAGTACCCCTGCCGCACACTGTCGCACTTCACAGTTTGCAGATTGCAGATTGATGACCAGCGCGGGAATGGCCGGATTGCCAATTTGAGCAAGGACCTGCATGGTTGTCTCCCGAATCTCGCGGTCGGTGGAATAAAGGGCTTCAATAAAATACTTGATTAGCACCTGAATATCCACGTCCATAACTTCCCTATTTGTACCATAACCTTATCTTAACCCAGTTCGTACAAACAAAAAGAAATTTTGGAAATAAATTCACAAACTTTCAACATAAAACTAAGCAGAGACTTTAGACGGAGATAAAGTTCACCTGAATGGCATGTGAACAGTCGATAAGAAGTCGTTTATTCTTATCACTGAAGATGGTACAGAAACGGTATAATAGGATAGAAAAAGGTTGGTATCGGTTAAATTTCATGGTTGAGTCGACGCAGGCACGCCTGGAAAAAACCCTGCTCAGTACCCATCGGCAGTTAAATACTCTGGCACAGTCCAAAGATATTCTTGGGCTGTCACGTCTTTCGCTGCCCGAAGTGGAGCAGATGGCGAATCAGGTAGCCCATGCGCTGCCTGCCGGAAACGTTCCCGCCATGATTTTAAATGGGCTGGCACGGCTGCCCGGACGCCATGCCTCACAAAAACTGGTTCGCCGTGACATTAATATGCTGTTTAAGGGTGTCGAACTGGCGCTTGATAAGGCAATTTACAGCACCTTTTTTGCCGGTCCAGCGGCGGTCATCTGGGGTTATCAAAATCTGCTCAAACTGGCGGGCAAAAACCCGGAAGATGCCTTCCCCGAAGGCGTATGGCAGTTTTACGTGGATTATGCCCTGCGTGAAGATACCGCCCGTCATGCCAATGAAACACACGGGTTTGATACTGTGCTGACTCACCACCAGATCAGCCTGCCCTATGCGGACCGTCTTACGGCGTGGGTGATGGCGGCCATTCGCTGCCTGCATCATTATGAGCTTTATCTTGAAAATGAATGGCGGGAACGTGTTTACATTCATCTGCTGAATGAAGTTACTACCGGAACTTCCTTCGCTGAAAAGTACAAAGGGCTGTACCGTGCATGGGAATTACAGCGTCCCTACCGACGCAGCCATACTGCCAAACCCTATCACTCCTTCGCGGACTATCGTAAAGAACTGTTTGACCTCTATTTAAAAGAGGCGACTAAAAATTTGCCCTACGAACTGCGAACGGAATGGGCAAAACGAATCAGTGAAGCCGAAGAAACCGACCTGCCTGCCTATAAAAAACAAATGTCGATTCTGGCGTATCTGGAAACAGGCAAATATGGTGAGGAACGGATTCCTCTCCGGCTTCAGGATGCCCATATTGGGGTCATTTACAAGGGATACTACTATCTTATTCCTGCATGTAAGCCGGGAAGCATTCACGCACCGGAAATGCATGAAGTCCGTTCGCAGATCATGGCAATTTTGACGCATCAACCTGATACGCTGCCTGCCCACTTAACGATCCTTGCCAGCATCAAACGGTCTGCGCTGTTTCAGGTCAGGGAGACACTCAATCCTGTTTTAAAAGAGGGGTTAAACCAACTGCGGCGTGCGCCAATCCTGCTCAACTTCGATGCACGCGCCGCCGATTTACCTCTAGCGGAAATTCGGCAGGCGGAACGCGGCTGCGGCGACCACGCCCTAACGGTGTTTGATACCGGACGTTCCTTCGTTTTTGACCAGTCGCATATTTTTTTTGATGGAGAGTGGGGCGCGGCCTTTGCGGAAATCATGACCAATCAGGCGCTTTCAATGGCCGTGAAACTGCGTGAAATGGGGATGCCACAGCCTTCTTTAACTGTGCCTAAACTTGTTCACTTGCCATTTGAAGCCGATGAAACGGCGGCGCTGCGGCGGCTGCCACAGGTCACGCCGGAAGCCTCGGCTGAAAATCATCAGATTCGTATTCGCAGCGTGCGAGTGCTGCGGCATATTCTGAAAAAACGCAACGACTTCCTGGCGCTGCTTACGGTCAATGATTTGCTGCTGCTTTACAGGGCGATTCATGCTGTCCGTTATATGCCAGACCCGCGCATTGTGGCAGAACTTCAAGCCATGCAGCAGGAAGCCTATACCAGCGCTGCGGCGACGATGGCCTTAGAAGCGCTGGCAAGCGACAAATACACCAACCCGACCCTGCTGATTCCAGTGAATGCCATGCTGCGTTCGCCGCGTGACCGGGTGTGTCCGGTGAGTTTTGAAGTCCCTGTCACTCACCTCAATTTTCTGGAACTGCATGACCGGCTGACTGCCAGTAAGGAACAGACCCAAGAATTTCAGCGCGACTATTTCACAGCACTGGCCGCCATCGCGGAAATTTTGCATCGCGTTAAAAATGTGGCGGCTCAGGGGGAAAGCTCCAGCGCCGAAGTGATTAAACTGCTGGCGCATATGCCGCCGTCGCTCCAACGCTGGCTGGATAAAGTTCCTAATTACTTTGATGTGTTAAATGACCTCATTAAGGGGCGCGAAGTTTTTTCCAATGTGGGGGCAGTCGTTCCGAGCAGTACCTTAAGGCGATTTACAACGGCTAAAGATGACAATGACAAAAAAACCCTGTGCTGGGGGGTGATTACGGACGCGGAAGGGGTGGTTCATCTTTCGCTGCGCGATTTTCGGCCGCATGTTTCCGCGTTAAAAGCCGTGGGACGAAAAGATATGGCAGACCGTTTAACACAGGATTACCTGGATTCCTACGCGCGGGGGTTTAAACGATTTGTACGCGATTTACGGGAAATTACGCTGGGTCTACCTCTCACTCTCAATGAGTCCGCACCTTCCACCGATAAAAGTCAGGCGGAAACTCTGGCGCAACTTCTAACACGTTATGCTGAACAGGGGGATTTTATGCCCATCCCTGAAGCCTTGCGGATTGGGAAGGCTGTTGCTGCTGTGCTGGATGCTGCTCCTACAGCACATGGCAACCTGAGTCCTGCTCACATCAGGCTTACTAAAACAGGGCAAATTGAGGTTACAGGTTTTGGCAATACGGCGTCAAAAGATAAGCTGGCGGATGTGAAAAAACTGGCGGACATCATGTATCATCTGCTGACAGGGATTCCACAGCCCATCGTGGCGGCCCATGAAGTGAATCCAGAAATTAACCGTCGGGCATCACAGGTGCTGAGCCGTGTTTATCCGTCCGCAAAGGAATTTATCACCGCGCTGGAAAATACCCTGCGCGAAGAAACGCATCCTGCCCTGTGGTTAGAACTGCCTGCGCCACCTGCCAACACAGCAGTTTCCCCTGTGATTTTCCAGCGATTGACCAGCCCGTTCCGAAAGACAAAAACGCACTAACTTACTTTTGCGTATTCAGTGAGTTCCTGGGCTGCCGGGTCTTGAATCATCGTATATAACCGATGGGCTTCCCCATAGTGGCGGCGGGCAGAGTCCATCTGATTCTGCTGCTTGTACAGATCGCCCAGTGTCCGCGCTGCGTCTGCCTGCCCTTTTCGGTATCCCATCCGGCGGGCATCATGATAAGCGGTTTCAGCAAGGGACTGTGCTTCGCCCCTGTTTCCCTGCTGAATCAACAGGGCTGCCAGACGGTTGCGTGTGCGGATTTCATTTTCCTGGTCGCCCATGTTTTCACTGACCGCCAGCGCTTCTTCATACAGGTTACGCGCTTCTTCCAAACGGCCAGTTGCCGCCAGCGATTCCCCTAAATTTGACTGAAACACTGCTTTCCAGCGCCAGGACTTCAGCGATTCAACAGCTTGCAGGGCTTCTTCATAAAGCTGGGTGGCCGTATCATAAATTCCCAACCGTGCATAGGCATAGCCCATGTTATTGGTCTGAATAGCGGTTAGCAGGCTGTCTTTCATCTGTTTGCTGATTTCAAGACTCTTTTTGAACAGGTCAATTGCCCGATGAGCGCGGCCTGTCAGCACATAAAACCAGGCCAGATTGCCCATCCGAATCCCTTCGCTGCGAACATCGTGCAGTTCTCTGGCAATTTTAAT
>CAZKZS010000148.1:8779-11424 GCA_964557285.1 uncultured Anaerolineae bacterium
CTCATTGTAAAACGACTCGGCGGTTTCCATGTCGCCCAACTGGGTGTATAAATTTGCCGCGTTGGAAAACACCAGCCCACGAGTCACCCGGTCGTCAATCGTATTCAGGAGCATCAGGGCATTTTCAAAATCGGTGCGGGCGGCGCTTAAATCTCCCATAATTCGATGAGTATTGCCCAGGTCACACAGGACTCGCGCGGCAGAGGCGGTTTCACCCTGTTCCTCAAAAATCCGAATGGCCTGCTGCCACAATGTGACAGCTTCTTCACGGTTCTGACGGTCATTTTGCAGGGTTCCCAGCCAGTGAAGGGCTTCTGCTTCCCGCAGGGGATTTTTCATCTGCTGCGCTAGAAGCAGCGCCTGCTGATAGGCCGCCTCTGCTTCCTCAATCCGGTTCAAGCGCTGCTCAGATTTTCCCAGCGCGAGCAGAATTTCATCTTTACCCTCAGTTAGAGTCCCATTTTCATAAAAGGAAAGCAGTTCTTTGAGATGTTTTATCGCAGCTTCATGTTCATTTTGATTCTGAAAGGCCAGACTCATCTCTCTGAGTGCCAGCGCGATTTTCCGCGGGTCGGTGGTTTCATGGCTGTGCATTAGGGCGCGTTCCGCCTGGATTCTGGCATCCGTATATTTTCCTATCTGGCGGTAGGCAATGGATAAATTGAGCGCCAGTTCGATGTAAAAATCTTTGTCACGGTGAGCGATATGACGTGCTAGCGCTTCCGCAGCCTGATACCGTTCGATGGCCGCATGATAGTTTTCTTCTTCCAGGTCAAGGTTCGCCAGTGCCATCACCCACTGCAAGGCCATGGCTTCGCGTCCGGTTTGCATGGCAAGGCGCTGGGCGTTTTCCAGATGCCGCCTTCCCATTGCTTTCTGACCGGACTGAATCATCGCCTTGCCCCACCAGCCCAATGCACTTGCCCCTGCACGAGCATCCCGGGCGCGTTGCGCCGCCGTGACCGCTTCCCTCAGAAGATGCGTCGCATAAGCTGGATTGTCCTGTTCCATGTAAGCACGGGCTAATTTTTCCTGTGCCAGAATCATCGTCGCGCTGTCCTGGGTGAGCCGTGCTGCGTCCAGCGCCTTTTGATAATAACTTTGTGCCGCATCCCACTGGTTGCGGACCGCCATAATTTCACCCAGGTTGATGTAGCTGCGGGCGATTAAGACCGGATCATCCAACTGCTGTGCCAGCGCCAGCGCATCGTTAAAAGCGATTTCGGCTTCATCATACCGTCTGGCTTTAAACTGTACTGTTCCCTGACCACTGATAAAAAACTGTTGAGCGCGTAAATCTGCTCGCTGCCGTGCCAGCATCAAGCCACGTTCGTAGGCTGTCAGTGCCTCATCCCACGCCTGACGCTGAACCGCCGCCTGTGCGATATTGATATAGGGCGCGAACTCAGCTGTTTCGTGAGTATTCTTCACCTGTGAGTCAAAAAGCCGAGAGAAAAAATTCCGCATTCAGAGGAATACCTTAATTTCTATCCTCCTTAGTTTAACAGGAACAAAAACAGACGGGCAGGCTAAAAAACATTTCTTATCAAAATAAAATGTCCCCCATGAATGGGAGGGAAAATTCTCCCTCCCAACTGTTAGCGCTGGAAAACGCTTCTCACAAAAAACCACACATTGGCGGGACGTTCGGCCAGCCGCCGCATAAAATAGGGATACCAGGCTTCCCCATACGGCACATACACCCGCATTTTAAATCCTTTGGCGGCTAAGTCGGCCTGCCGTTCGGTGCGAATCCCATACAACATTTGAAATTCGTAGCGGTCAGGCGAAACCTGGTCGATAAAGGATTCCACCGCGCTAATCATCTTTTCGTCGTGGGTTGCAATCGCCAGGTAGGACGTGCCGTTAGCGGATAAAAATTGGCGGGTGAGTTTGATGTAATTGGCGTCCACGTCATTTTTATCGGGAAAGGCAACTTCTGGCGGTTCAAGATATGCCCCCTTGCACAGACGCACAAACGCGCCTTCGGCAGCTAACTGCTGCATATCGGCTTCACTGCGGCGCAGATAGGCTTGAATGACCGTGCCAACATTCTCAAAATTGTATTCATCGCGCAGGGTGCGATAAATCCGCAGGGTGGTATCTGTATAAGAACTATCTTCCATGTCTATCGTGACCTGAATCCCGTCCTGTTTGGCCGTTCCCAGAATATGCCGTAGATTGGTGATACACAGGTCTTCGCTGATGTCGAGGCCGAGGTGGGTCAGCTTGAGGGAAACACTGGATTGCAATTTTTCCGCATAAATCCGGTGGAGCGCATTCTGGTAGGCATTCACGACCGCCTGGGTATCTTCGGCTTTTTTCACACTTTCCCCCAAACAGTCCAGCGTCGCCAGAATCCCCCGGTGGTTCAGGTCTTGTACTACCCGAACGGCATCATCCAGCGTTTCTCCGGCCACGAATCGGCGGGCAACTCGCCGAGCCAGCCGCCAGTTCACAGCGATATTTTTTGCCCATCCTGCCCGCGATAGATAAAGAAGCATTTGGCGCAACATAGTCGGTAGAATCCTTTGTGCTTTTTTCTGATTTTAAGTTTTTTCCCATGCAAAATCGAATGATAAATGACACTGGAATGTCACATTGAAACGCTGCGGCGGCTGTGCTAAAATGCCCAATTCAATAAC
>CAZKZS010000149.1:0-8780 GCA_964557285.1 uncultured Anaerolineae bacterium
CGGTTATTAACCCATTCCACAGTCCGCATAACGATTCCTTACCTTCACAGGGCGAGTGTGATTATTATACAGCCAGGGTGATGAAAAGGTAGCAGAATTTTGTATGCAGAAATATGCGGTATATTGTATGCTATTCTCGTCCCGAACCTTCGCGGATACAACCTTGATTGACGAACTGCCTTTTCCCCTCTTTCGCCGTACCGAGTCCATTTTTAGGGAACTCTGGTTTGATGAAGTGTTTATTCAGGCTGCATTTGAAGGCAAAAATCCGGCACGGGTGTTTGTGGATGATGCCGACCACCCCACCGCCGCCCTGATGTGCCGCAGTTATGATTTTTTTGTCGCGGGAAACACCGAAACACCTCTGAACGAATTTATCAAAGCTGCGCCCGCCGAAGTTTTTCAACCATTTTATGGATTTGCCGTTGGCGACCCCTGGAAGGATACCCTGCTGCAACTTCACCCGCAGTTAGAAATTATCCCGCGTGTAAACTACCGGTGGGAAGGCGGTACGGTCATCAACTGGCGCAACACCCTACCCACCGGAGTCGAAATTTATCCCTTTGATGCGGCGCTGGTCGCCCGTGCGGAAAAAGAATTTCCGTTCGCACAGATTTTTTGGGGCAGCACCGAAGCCTTTTTGCAGCACGGATTCGGATTCTGCCTGCTGGAACAGGGGCAGGTTGCCAGCATCGTGTATGCCTGTGCGGTCAGCGACACAGAGGCCAGCGTGGGTGTGGATACGATGGAAAAATATCAGCAGCGCGGATACGCTACGCTGGTCTGTTCGGCGTTTGTGGAACACTGCCTGGCTCATCATTTGCTGCCCACCTGGGACGCCGATGGATTCAATACCGCGTCGATAAAATTGGCACAAAAACTCGGATTTGTGGAAAAACGTCCCTTTTATGAACTTGCCATGCCGCACCGTCAGCCCCTCCCGACAATGTTGAGGGGCGGACCGTAGGGGCAGGAACAAGCGACCAAAGGGAGCGATGCCTGCCCGAAGAAGGGCGGGAATCGGGCGTACCGCCCTTGTCCCCGTCCCTACACTCATTTTCTTTGAGGGAAAATAGATTAACGCACGCCCTGTTCGCGTAAAATCGTATCAATTTCCTGCTGCCATTGCGGAGTCAGGGGGCCAGGCGGGTCAGTGGTGTAATCCACGAATCCCTCAAATTCAACCGCATACGCCTGCTCAATCGCCGGATCAAGCCGCATAGGGACTTCCGGCTCATCTGGTCGAAGCGGCACAGGCAGCACCGGACAGGGTACTGCCCATGTCACCCCCCACACCTGAGCTTTCGGCCATTCATGCGCCCAACTGCGAAGGCAAAAATAGGGGGTTTCGACCGCCGCCGCTAAGGGAATACGGTTGCCCGCCCGCAGCAAATCAATTTCCAGCAGATGAATTCCGGCTTTTAGCAACTGGTAGCGTTTCAGCAGATAATCGTTACATTCCTGCTCTTTGTTCACAAAGGATAACAGTTCAATCACGGTCACAACTTCGCCTTCTTCAGAGACAATTTCCAGATGCGGCGGCGCATCCGCATTTTCCACATAGGGTAAATTTTCTGTCACCAGAGTTGCATCTGTCATCCGAAAAGGCGCGGGTTGAATCTGGCTGCTTTCAAAGCGGCTTCTGTGAATCCGTAAATCCGGCCGGAATTTAGAAAAGCCCTCACCAATTGTCAGGTAACGTTCCGTATGAACCCGATAGCGGGGACGAATCTGCGGGGCAAGCTGCTGAGCAAAATTCGCCAGCATATGCAGATGCACCCCTGCCCACGCTGCCCGCACTTCCATATAGGGATTCATACCCGGGAACGGGGAAGGCATCTTTAAACCCGCACGCCCTGTTCGCGCAAAATCGTATCAATTTCCTGCTGCCATTGCGGAGTCAGGGGGCCGGGCGGGTCGGCAGCGTAATTCACATGCCCGTCAAAACAGGTGGTATATGCCTGCTCAATGGCCGGAGTCAGCCGCAGCACCACCTCCGTAGAGGCCGGACGCAGAGGAACGGGCAGCACCGGACAGGGTTCTACCCAGCTGACTTCCCACACATGGGATTTCGGCCATTCATGGCTGCGGCTCAACAGGCAGGAATAGGGAGTTTGCACTTTGGCCGCCTGCGGAAGCCGAGTCCCCGCCCGCAGTAAATCAATTTCCAGCAGACTGACTCCCGAACGCATCACCTGGTAACGTTTGTTTAAATAGGTTTTATAGCCTTCCTGTTTTTGCAAAAAAGTCATCAGTTCAATCACCGTCACCACTTCCCAATCGGGCGTAGTAACTTCCAGATGGCGAACAAACTGGTCACTGCTGTAGGTGGTCACTTCCATGCGTACACGGAAGTAAGGGCGAATTTGCGGGGTAAGCTGTTTGGCAAACTGGTCAAGCATCAACGCATGGACTTCTTCCCATAGGGAGGGTTGTTCCATGTAAGGATTCATACCTGTAAAAGGCGACGACATCTTATCCTCCTTTCCTTTAGGATAGAACAAAAGAACCGTCCAGGGCAACCATGCTTATTCATCAGACATTCATAGGATGGTCATGTGTTATTCATGCCCCTTTAAAGCGTCCGGCTTATTTTTATTTTCAGATAGCAGTTCAAGAGGAGACTGAACCAATGCAACAGCGAGTAGTGGCACTCTACAATGATTATGCAGATGCCCGCAGCGCCATGGAAGCGCTGATAAATGCAGGGTTTAACAATGCGGATATTAGTTTTATCGCCAGTGACATTCGCGGCGAATATACCCGTGATGTGAAATCGGGTGAAGGTGCAGGCTTTGGCGCTGTGGTCGGAACGCTGGCTGGAATCGCTACTGCGCTTATCCCTGGTATTGGATTGGCCTTCGGCGCAGGTGCGCTGGCCTTAAGCGCGGGTATCGGCGCGGCGGCAGGGGCGGCCACCGGAGGGCTGGTCGCGGCGCTGGTCGATACAGGCATACCGGAAGAAGAAGCCCATTATTACGCGGAAAGTATCCGTCGCGGCGGTACGATTGTCAGCGTGATTGTGGACAGCAGCCAGGCGGCGCGTGCTGAACATATCATGGACCAGTATAACCCCATTAGCATGGATGAACGGATGGCCTATTATCGCGCTTCTGGCTGGACCACTTATGACCCCAAAGCTACCGTCTTTAGCACGGATGCGCTGGAAGATGACCGCCGCCAATTCAATGAGTATTACCAGACTCGTGAGGCGACCAGTACCCCCCGTACCCGCCGTTACGATGCAGGATTGTGAGAGACGCATTTCCCCTGAGTGGAGGCTGTCCCCCGGACAGCCTTTTTTTATGCCAGAGAGGGCAGGTCACGCTGCGCTTAAGACCGCATCCTTACACACGGCGGCGATAGGGACACGGCAGTGCCGTGTCCCTACTGTATGGGTGGGAGAAGCGAACGCCGTGGGCGATACCTACCCGTGTAAGCCCCTCTCTGATTTTCGGAGAGGGGTTTGGAGTGAGGTTAAAAAGGCGGGCAGGGCATTAAATCAGTTTGGGGAGTTCAAAACCGAAGGTGCTGCCCTGCCCGTAGACACTATGAAAACGCATTTTACCCTGGTGTCGTTCGATGATATTTTTCACCAGATGCAGTCCCAACCCCGTTCCCTTGATGGTGGCGGTTTCGCTGGTTTTAGCACGGTAAAACGGCTGGAAAAGCCGCGCCTGCTGCTCCTCCGGTATCCCATACCCCGTATCCGTAACCTCAAAAATAATCAGGCCGCTGTCCTGCCGCAGTTCGATAGTAACTGTACCTTCGGACGATGTGTATTTGATAGCATTGCCAATGAGGTTATCAATTGCCTCATGCAGTTGAGCGCCATCCCCCCACGCAAAAATAGCATCTTCGGGCATATTTAAGCGATAGGTCTGCTGTTTTTCGGCGGCCTGCGGCTGGTTTTTTTCATAAAGGCGGCGGATAAGGTCACTTAAGTTCAGCGTTTCATACGTGCCTTCATCGTGCATCTGCTCAATGCGCTGCAACGACAGAATATCTTCCGTGATTTGTTGAATATTTTGTGCTGCCCGTGTCACCGATTCCAGATAACTTTTTTCGTCGGCGTCCAGGTTGGGGCTTTCATCCAGCAAAAAGATGAAGCCCAAAATGGTATTCACCGGATTACGAATATCATGGGCGGCCAGCCGAATCATATCGGTTTTTAGCTGTTCCAGCGATTTGATGCGGTCATACAGGCGGCGCAGTTCCAGTAATTGACTCTGCGACAGGGCATACAGGCGAGCATTATCGAGTGAAGAAGCAATGCGGGAGGCGATAAGTTTCAAAAATTCAAACCCCTGCTGGCTAAATTTCGTCGGGGTTTCTACATTTAATATACCGACCAGATGCCGTCGGTTGAGCAGGGGAAATGTTATCTGAGCGCGGGTGTGCGGCAGGTGAGCAACATAATCCGGGTCGGTAGAAACATCCTTCACCCATTCGGGCTGCTGCGTGCGTAACACCCGCGCCACAATCCCCTTGTCCCATTGGAGCGTTTGCGTGCCGTAATAGCCGCCAAAACCCCGTGCGGAAACCAGGGTATTTTCCTCAAATACCGCGATAAACCCATCTGCGGCGCGGCTTCCCCGGATGACCGCATCCACCGCAATATCCAGCACCACTTCCAGCGCCAGCGAACGGTTCAACTCATTATCAATCTGCCGCAGCAGACTTAAATTTTCGATATTTTCTTGCAGGGCATCTTCGGTTTTTCTGCGGAGTGTTACATCCCGCAGTGTCATCAGGCAGCCGACCACCTCATGACGTGGGGCAACCAGACGAGTCGCGCGGATTTCCAGAATCAGCGGCCCCACTTCAACCTCTCGTTCACTTTCCTCCCGGTAAATGCTCAGGATGTCCGGGTGGGCTTTCAACGCGGTTTCAATCGGCTGGCCGATAAAAATATGCCTGCCTAACATCCGTTCGGCTTCTGGATTCAGGTCGGCAATACGGCCAGAGGGGTTAATGATCAGCACCCCGTCATGCAGATGTTCAAACAGCACTTCCCGCGCAATCGGGACAATTTCCAGCAGGCGAAAACGAGCGATGTTCCATGCTGTGAGCAGCCCCGCCAGCGTGATCGTGATGGGTGACACTTCAATAGGAATCGCTTCCAGCATATATAGGACATCGCCAGACAGGGCAATTAGCGTCGCCAGGGTCAGCAGGCGGGTTTGCTGCCGATACACCTGGGCGGTATGCAGGGCAAAATTCAGCAGCGCGGCGGTGCCACCTATCAAAAGCGCATAAGCGTACCCCACAAAAATCCATGCCAAGGGTGCATTTTCATAAATCAGGATCCGCCCGCGCGTGATTTCTGGCAGCCGTTCCGAATCGGGATAAATGGATTCCCAGTGAAGGTGATGCCATTCGTTGGTCAGCACCAGCGCCAGCGTCATAGCTGGAATCACCCACAGCAAAAGCTGGTTGCGGCGGGTCAGCCACTTGTCCCGGCCAATATAGCGCGACACAAAAATAAACCAGAAAATTGGAACGGTCACGATTCCAAAATATTGCAGTTTGGCAAAGGTGATTTTATCCGATGTACGCAGGGCAGCGGCTTCCAGTCCCAACATCAGCGCCCACCAGACCGTCCCCAGCATTGTGCGGAAAAACGCCCGCCCCCCGATCATCTGACGGCGCTGCCAGGCGAAATAAGCTACCCCGCCCGCGCAGGCCGCCGTGAGCAGTAATCCCACAGAATAGAACGTAAAATGTAATGCCATGACCTTCACAACTACAAATAGCAGGGTTGTCATTATAGCGGGATTTGAAATGATGCAAAACTGTGTAGGGGCGGGGACGATACCCGCCCTTTCCGTAGGGGGCAGGCATCGCTCACTGCGTTCGCTTGTTCCTGCCCCTACTATCCGCCCCTCAACCCAGGGCGGGAGAGGGGAATTCTCAAAATTACTCGCCCTGGGGAAGCGAACGCAGCCGAATCCGCGTTAACACCTGCTGGCTGACACAGCGCCCCTGCCGCATCCCGTCCTCAATGGCAGCACGGTAGTGGATGCCCCCATACAAACGGGAAATTGCGGCTTCCATGGCCGCCTGTTCAAAGGAGGTAAACGAGCGCTGCAAATTTTCATGGCCGTTTAAAATCGGGGTGCGGTCAGTGAAGGCATAGGCGCCAAACATGGTCGTCAGCACTTCCGCCGCCGCCATCGACACCACCGAATGGCCGGACGGATATTCAGGGAAAGGCGGGGTTTCAATATACGGCGACCAGTTGCGCCGCAAGTAGCGCTGGATATAGGTTACAGGACGCAGCAAATTGACCTGATATTTGGTTGACCACGCCGAAATAAACGAATCCATCAGCGCGGCGTTGACCAGCATATACATTTCGGCGGCGCGGTTGAGCTTCAGCCCCATTTGTTCGACCAGTTGATTCTCAATCATGACCCAGTGACCGCCGGGCGTGCCGGTCAGCACAGGGGTATCCACCCAAAAACGGGCGGTTTCGCGCTGTTCATCGGTCAACTGGTCGCCCACCTGCATAACTTCCTGTGCCTGCTTATAAAAGGTAGAATTGGGGTCGGTGCTGTATTCAATCCGCAGGCGCTGGTTGCACACTTCGGCATATTCCAGCCCCAACGGGCGAATCTGACCCCAGAAGGGTTCGTAAGCGGCTGTGCCTTCGGTGGTGATTTCCCAGTACCAATCCTCTCCGGTAGGCATTTCATATTCCATTTTGCGAGTCGGGCCGTAGTTATCCGTCGCTATCCATTCCAGCAAAATGCCAGCCAACTCATCGCCAAACGCTACCGAACGCTCCACAATTTCCATATCCAGTGCTTCGGCACGGCTGTCGACCCATTTCTGGCGCAGCGCTTCAATGTTGGGCAGGGTCGTTTCGTCTTTCGGTTCGGGGAACAATCCGGTTAACACGGTAGAAAGTGACCCATTGGCAACCGACGGCCAATCCCAGACCAGCGTATCATCCGGGTACGGCAGGATAGGCAGTCCGGCAAGCTGGCCGCCCACTGAAAAATTATCCGGCATCCCCGACACCACCGCTTCATACAGCGCCACCCCCAGATACCCATACACCCGCGACCCATGTGTTGGGCCCAATTTTTCGTTCCGCACGGTTTCATAGGCCAGCGTCATCCACTCTACCGCAATGGTGGCTTCATGCTGATCCGTTGGAACGGAAAGCGGCCCTTCCTGCCCGCGTACTTTGGGGCTGATAAGCGTAAAACTCATCACCAGCGCCAGCATAAAATTCCCCAATATCATCACCCGTCGTTTGTTCATACCAGCATTTCCCTTTTTATCGTAGTGTTTGCACTTCTTCCAGCGCCACATTAATGACGACTGTTTGTAAACTGTAATCACTCAAGCTGACCTGCACTAACCCATTCTCCGGCACATCAAATTCAAGTTCGACATGCGAAAAATCGTCATAGGTATACGTGTCCGCATAGGCCAGCGATACCTCATCTTGATAGACCGACACGTAGGTGCTGCTCAAATTAGCAGGCGTAAAATCCATCACCAGCCGCACCGTTGTATTGGCTTTGCCCGTAAAGGTCAAAAAATCAGTCGCCCGTTTTTCGCTCAGCACCACCGTTTGACTGCCCTCATCCAGCGAAGGGGCGGGTTCACCTGTCAGCGTAAACTGAAAACTGCCCTCCTCCCCTGCCGCATAGGGACGCACAATCAGCGTATAGGTGTCATCTGAAGAAAGAATTTGGTTAAAAATCTCAGGATTCGCCCCCTCGCCGCCATCATCATTGTAAGCGGTTTCAGAGCCGTAGCTGTTTTGAATTTTGAGAGTCAGGTCTGCCGCACTTTCCAATGAGATATTCACCCTGTCTCCGGCGCTGCCTTCAAACGTATAAATCGCGTAGGGGGTGCTTTCATCAATTTCACCTTCAACCGTGTCACCATAGGCGGCGGGATGCACCTCCACCCGGTCAACCAGCAGGCGGAACTGCCCGCCCCCGTCAAGGGTATAGGCCGAACTGACAGTGACAATCATCTGCGTATCGAGTGGCACGGTGTAGGGGCCGATAAATGAATTTGTCCCCGTCCCACTGTCATCATCCCACACGGCGGCATATTCGGTATACCACTCCCGCAGCGAGAGATACGGGTTAAAATCGTCCGACTCCAGCGTAATCGTGATGACCTCCCCCATGCTGGCATTAAAACTGTAGTCTCTGGTTTGATGTTCTTCGGTCAGTTCGCCTTCAATCACCTCCCCGTAGGAGATGAGCGCCAGCGCTTCCACTTCGAGCGTAAGTTCATAGCGGCCTGCGCCGTTGGTGCTGCTGACAATGACCATATAGGTAGCGTCCGCCGGAAGAGTCGCGGCAACGGTGGCATTCAGGCTGCCGCCAAAATCATCATTACTGGCAATTTCTGTGCCGTCCGATTCCTGTAATTGCAGGAAGGGGTCAAAATCGGACGATTTGAGCGTCAGCGTGATTTTGTCTCCGGTTTTACCTGTAAATGTATACCGGGCTTCTGCGGAAGGGCTGGCGAGTTCGCCCGTCACGGTTTCCCCCGGTTGCAGCATATCGTCATCAGCAGCCATCGGATACAGAAGCACCCACAAGAGCAAAAAAATTCGCATGAAAGTCTCCCAGATTCTTTCTTATTCTAATGTGTTTTTAAACTCAGGAGAACAAAACGGTTTCTACGCGGTTGGATGATTTTTTTACAACGTTTTTATTTCATTGCTCAAAAGGGCAGGCATCGCTTACGCGGTTCGCTTGTTCCTGCCCCTACAAATTCCGCGTCGGGTGTGATACTTTTGG
>CAZKZS010000149.1:8790-11396 GCA_964557285.1 uncultured Anaerolineae bacterium
GTCTTATGATTCAGGTAGTGACGTTTGACGCAGATGATACCCTGTGGGATATGACGGCGCGGGTTCGCAGTGGCATGACCGTTCTCGCGCAGGCCATCACCCCTTATCTCAAGATGGAGGCGGCAGAAGCGGAAGCCATTCTTCACGCCACCGTCGCCGAAATTTTTGCCACCACCGATCCGGCTACCATTGATTATTTGCAGGCGCGGCGGCAGGCCATCGGGCGGCTGCTGGAAAAAGCGGGCTGGGGTGATGATGGCGTTGCCGATGAGATGCTGAAGGTGTATCTGACCGGACGCGACGCGAATTATTTTATCTTCCCTGACGCAGTAGAAACGCTGGATGCCATTAAGGGACAGTATAAACTGGGCTGGATTACCAACGGGACCTCCTTGCCGCATGAGGTCAACTTACAGGAATATTTTGATTTTGCCATTCACTGGCACACGCTCAGCATCCGTAAGCCCAACCGTCAGATTTTTGAACATGCGGCGGTGCTGGCAGGCTGCGAACCCTCTCAGATTTTGCATGTGGGCGACAGTCTGGAAGCCGATGTCGCGGGGATTCAAGGAGTCGGCGGAATCGGCGTCTGGTACAACCCCTTTGAGCGCCCCAACGACACGAATATTGTGCCGGATTATGAAATTCACCGCCTGCGGGAAGTGGTAGAGGTGCTGGCGCAACTTTAGGCCAAAAAGCGCGTATACTTTTTTAGTAGTAAAGTATGCGAGACCATACAATGGATGTCATTTTTGACCTGATTACGCTGCCCTTTGAACTGATAGGAAACAGCCTGGAGTGCTTATTCGGCTGTGTGTTTTTCATTGGCGCTCTCTGCTGTGTGATGACGATTGTCTGGCTGGTGGTGTTGAATTAAAGAGGGACACGGCAATGCCGTGTCCGTTCATTTTTTGGTCGCCCCATTAATAATGGGTGGGGTTCTCTAAAAAATATACATACAGTCGAAGCTGCCCTAACCGGACTTCATCCCCATTGGCAATTTCCGTCCATTCGTGCGGCTCAAGCGGAAACCCGTTGCGGAATGTGCCGTTGGTGCTGTCCAAATCTTCCACGTAAAATTTCCCATCTTTGCAGTGTAAATACATATGCACACGCGACACGCCCATGTTCATGGCATCAAATCGGGTCAGGTCAATATGAGTTTTAAGGCTGCCGGTGCTGTGGGTGCGGCCAAAAGAAATAGAATGATTCAGATTCAAAGTAATCGGGGAGTCGCTGTGTCCTGCAACATAAATTACAAGCGAATTTTCGCGGCTTTCCGGTGCGATAGCCTGCAAGGGGGCAGTACCAATAAGCTGCTTGGTCTGCACGGATGAAATACCACGTTCATGCTGGCTAATCAGGGTAGAAACCACCTGCTGCAATTCCAGCGCGCTAACGGGTTTTGTCAGGAAAATATCCGCGCCCGCCTGAATCGCTTCTGCCGCGTGCAGGTCATTCCGGTCTGCGCTGACGATAATCACAGGAATGGTATTTTTAATCACATCACGGCGCACATAACGGCAAAATTCAATCCCGTTCATATCGGGCAGCATTAAATCTAATAAAATAGCGCTTGGCCGCTTCTGGTTAAAGGCCCGAATTGCACTTAAGACCTCATGCGTGATGCGGGCAATATAGCCGTTGCGTTCCATAATCAAGGCCAGCACCTTCGCCACTTCCGGGTCATCTTCCACAATCAGCACCAGCTCGCCCTTACCACGAATCGGCGGCGTTTCATCCAGGCTGAGCGTTGGCTGTTTATAAATCTGGCTGCCAAACGTCGGCGACACAATCAGGTTGACTTTTAAAGGCAGTTTTGCCAGTTCCAGTTTCGTACCATGTCGAAGGGGGTAGGACTGGTGCGGTTCAAGACGCTCCCCGTCGATTTTTGTTCCGTTCTGGCTGCCCAGGTCGCTGACAAAAAGCTGGTCATCCAGGCAGTAAATAGAAGCGTGCTGGCGCGAAACCCCCATCTCCTCCGCCCCATACGCAGCCAGATCAATATCCGGCACTTCAGGTTTGCCCGGCACGCTGCGCCCAAGTACCAGTTCTTTATCCAGTTGAATCTACATCGGGGCGGACATGCCCGGTACAGAAATTTCAATTACCCAGGTTGAACTTTCGACCATTGGATTATTTCTCAATCATCACTCTCCTCTATTATAATCTGAACGCCAATTTGGGCGAATGGCACCGCGTTATATCCCTGTTTTAGTCGGGTAGATTTTGCATTTAAGGCAAGATGTGTTAAGTTAAAGTCTCCTAACTTCTTATACGCCACACTGGGCTTGCTGATATACTCATTCCTTAAAGCGGAAAGGTGGTGAGCTTGCAAATTAAAACGTACTGTCCGGTCTGCTATCAGGAGGTGGCGGCTCAGACCTGTCCGGTTTGTGCCACCCCTTTGAGCAGCTTACCGAATAGTGCGGCGCGGCGGGTGTCGCCCATGCAGCCGGACACCCTGCACGTTCTAACCGATGCGCTGCGGCGGCATCAGCATGAAACGTCGCTGCGGGCGGTGTCGATGATGAATCTTGACACCTACTGGTGGCGGTTGGGACGCTGGCGGCTGTCGCGGCTGCATCTGGAAGCCGTGTTAAGCG
>CAZKZS010000150.1:0-11360 GCA_964557285.1 uncultured Anaerolineae bacterium
GTCAACACAAATTTTAACCAGTAAGGCGAATGTAGGGGCGGGGACGATTCCCGCCCCCTACGGAAAGGGCAGGCATCGCTCCCGATGGTCGCTTGTCCCTGCCCCTACGGTCCGCCCCAGACCGGCAGTTTTTTTATTTCAGATAATCCAACGTTTCCAGAATCTTATAAATCAATGGCTGGAAGGACTCAAATTCACCGAGAGGCGTGGCCGCCAGCACCGCTACCGCCCCGTTTCCGGTTTCCAGCGTGAGCAGAACGCCTTCTGTCCCTTCGTCCGGTGCGCTGACCGTGGCCTGATAAATGGTACGTTCGCCCACAGTGATTTCAATGGTTTCATTGATAGCCGACGAGTCATTGGTCAGCAGGTCGCGGAAGGTCGTCATCATCTGTTCTGCGGTCATATTGGGGTCTGTATCAAATTCCTCAGCAAACATATCTGATGAGAAAAACATGATGACCAGATCGCCGCTTTGCATATCGTTCAAAACGAGCGCGTTTTCCGAATTTGCCAGCAGAACCGCCCCTGATTCTTCATAAATTAACGCCCCTTCCGGCATCTGGAAGGTCAGCCGCGCCGGATGCAGCGATACATAGGTGAGGGTGAGCGCGGCGTCTGCATCAAATCCCACATCGGATAAATATTCCAGCGAGGCAGCAATTTCCTGAAAGATAAGCTCGTACTCGCGGATTTGACTTGCAGCAGCAATTAACCCGAGTCCCGCAATCCCGTTGCCCGTATCGACGACCAGCAGAATCACAGCGCTGCCTGCCGCATTTTCTCCTGTGATCTGAAAAGCAGGTTTACCCTCTATGTCAACGTCGCTGCCCGGTGTAAAAGTATAGCCGTCGGTATCTTCTCCCAGCACCCTGGCGATTTCTTCCAGACTGACACTCTCCAATTCATATTCTTCCAGCAGATAGTTTTCATTAAAAATGGCGATGCCGGCCTGCCCCGGGGTCGGGTCGCCGCCATCAAAAAGGGTGTTCAGGGCATCTTCGTTGTTGGCAATTCCAACCAGCCCTTCCTCCTCAATCGTCGTGCCAATCCACTGTTTGGGATAAACAAACCGCAGCTTGCCCACCTGCCCCGTTGCCCAATTTTCATCGTTAGGTGCAGCATCAACGACGGGCAGCAGACACAAAATTAAAAACACCGATAAAAGTAGCTTCCGCATAAGTTTTTCCTTGTGTTATCTTTGCATTATAGACCAAGTAAGGTACAGCATGGCAGAATTTCAATTTTCAGGGGCGATTTTAGGGATTGACCACGGCTTAAAGGTAATTGGGTTAGCGCTTTCCCAGACGGGATATTTCGCCAAACCCTACGGCCTGATTCAGCGCACCACCAACGTCCAGGATTTGACCCGCCTGAAACAAATCATCCAGAAGGAAAAAATTACGGCGATTGTATTGGGGCTGCCGCCCGTGCCACCGGATTTTGTCGGGTACAGCCAGGCGGATACGGTTAAAAATTGGGCCAAAAAACTGTATGCCGAAGTGACCATTCCGATTTATCTGTGGGATGAAGGGCTGTCGTCCGTAGATGCGGAGGAACTGCTTGACGATGCCGGAAAACCACGTCCGGACCGAGTCGATGCTCATGCCGCCGCCGTCATTGTACAAAGCTGTCTGGATGCCGTGCGCGAAGGGCATCCCGAACCCCCGCGTTTTGTACCCACGTAGGGGCGGGGACAAGGGCAACGCCCGATGCCCGCCCTTTTTTCGGGCAGGTATCGCTCGTTTTATTCGCTTGTCCCTGCCCCTACGCAAGCATGGCGCGAATATCATCATAATCTGCATCGGTGACAGGCACAAAACGATCTATCAACCCGTGCTGCAAATAGGGGGCGGCCTGCGGAGGCAAATTCGTAATCACGGCCTGAATTTCATCTTTCAGAGAAGCAGGCAGGCGGGTCGAAACGGCAATCGGTTGAATGGTGGACGGCCCCAGCGCATGAATCACGCGGAGATGTTCCGCCAGTTGTGGATGGTCGCGTAATTCAATCGCCAGCACCTGCGAATCTATGGCCGCCGCGTCTACCTGATGCTGGCACACCATCCGTATGGCTTTCTGGTGGAATCCGGCCTGAATCAAGCGCCCAAAAAAATTCCAGTTTTCACCCATCTGCCGCAGGGAATAGTCAGTAATACCGTAACCAGATTGGGATTCCGGCTCGTTATATGCCCATGAACAGCCGCGCAAATCGGCAAACTGCTGAAAGGGACTCTCCCGATGCACAATTACATCTGAAAAATAAATTGGACGATTCTGGTAGCGTTCGCCGCGCAGCACAGGGGCAGCAATCGCTTGCAGCAGGGATGCACGCCGCACGTAGGGCAGCCCACAGATGAAACACACATCTGCCTCGGCTACGTCCGAATAATCGGATGCTCCTACGTAAAGCTCGATATTTTGTGCCAATGCCCGACTGAGCGTATTGATGATAAATTGATAAACGGGAAACATGCTGGGCGCAAGGTAGGTCATGGCTTTCATAGAACTTCCCGCGCCCTTCCGGTTAGCTGAACTGTTCTTCCGTCAGGTGGTCAAGGCGGTTGTGAAAATTGATCCGCCAGTTGGGGACGTAAGGGTTGGGCAGATATTCAAACAGAGTAATGCCCGTGTTATTGGTGTTCACAAATACCGCACTGTGCGGTCCGCGCTCAAACACATAATCAAAAAAGCCTTCAATGACGCCGCCGTGACACACCACTGCATGAACCACGTCGTTATGGGTTTCCGGCAGTTCTATCAAAAGCTGCTCGATAAAACTACCAATCCGCGCCCGAAACTGCATCCAGTTTTCGCCGCCCTCACACACGGGTTGATAGGGCTGCAAGTTCGCCCATTTGCCGGGGTAATAGGTGGGCAGTTTGGTATCATCCTCAAATGGATCGCCGCCGCCACGATTGCAGCCGATTTCCCGCAGACGGTGGTCAAATTGAATCGGCACGCCCGCCAGTTCGCTGAGATACCCTGCCGTTTGCCGCGCCCGTAACATGGTGCTGGCATGAATATGGGTGATGGGTGTCTGGGAAGTCAGCCATTCGGCCATCGCCTGTGCCTGGGCGTTCCCCAGGGCGGTTAAAGGGCTGTTGCTGTTGTCCGCACTCCACCCTTTCAGATTTTCTTCGCTTTGCCCGTGTCGGACTAAATAAACTTTCATGAGATTTCCTCAACCAGGATGTTCCATTATATCATGGCTGAGGGGTGGCTGTGGGGACGGGATTCTGCGCGGTAGCGGTAAGCTGCGCGGGTTCGACAATAGGACGAGTCGGCGTTGTGCCAAACGGGTTAAATCCGGGTGGGGTGTGGGTGCTGGTCGAAAAACTGTAGGGGGTGTAGTTGGTGTTCCAGTTCCAGTTGTTCCCAACTGACGCGATCACTGTGCCATACACAAAAACATAAAAAGCAATACCCGCCAGCAGCAGCCCCGACAGACAGCCGCCCGAAAGAATCCCAAGCCATGCCTGTTGACGGGTGCGGCGGGGGTCAATGGCATCTTTAGCGTTGAGCAGGGACAGAATCCCCAGCACCACGGCCACAAAGGGCAGGCAGTACACCGCGCCGCAGCAGGACGCCAGTGAAAACGCACCCATCAGCATGGCAAGAAAGGCGTTTAAATCCTGATTGTTGCCCTGATAAATCGGCTGACGGCGGTCGTACAGCCCTTTGCGTTTGCTGGCATCATCCATCTGTACCGCTTCGGCCTGTGACGCAATAATGCCATTCGCATAAATCGCGGGCGGAATGATGGTTAAGCCGTTGGTTTTGGCAGCATGGGCGTGAATCTCACACAGACGCTGGCCGTCGCTGGTGTAGTACAGGCAGTAGCCGCACAGGGGTTTGCCGCACACTTCACATTGTTCCAGCGCGGGGCGTTCCGGGTGATTGGCACAAAATAAGGCTTCAGAAGGCATAAAAATATCCTGTTTTTTGAGTCGTGGCTCTCGCCTTTTCCCATTATACAGGAGGTGGCAGAACAGGATGTAAAAACAGGATAAATTATATGTGAAAATTTAGGGGGTCAGCCGTTTGGCCTGTTCCGCCCGATGCGTATGGGCGATAGCACGTCCGGTTTCCAGCGATTGGGCGACACTTTCTCCCTGCACTTTTTCCACAATAACCGTGCTGCGTCCCCGAAACCAGTTGGCTATATCGGCGCGGGTTTTTTTGCCACTTTGCGGCGCGTACCAGACCGTCAGCGCGCCGGCAATCAGCGCGCCGGCCAGCATCCCGATAAGCAGTTCAGCCGTATAAGACTCATTCTGCTGTTCCATCTTTGCCATCATCCTTTTTAGGTCGTAAGGCTTTTGTAATGCCAAAAATTTCTTTTGTAAACGTACTGACTCCGCTGAGCCACGCGCTGGTTTCAATGACGGGCGACGTGACATTTTCGCTTAAAAATTCTGCTGTGCCTTTGATGGTATTGGAAGTATCCTGCAAGTTTTTAACAATCGGATTCACTTCGTTTTCCAGCAGGTTGATCAGGGAAGCGAGTTGCAGAATCATGACCACCAGCGCCAGTGTAATAATCATGCCCTGAAGCGCCAGCAGAATCAGAAACAGGTCGCGGATAATGGCAACAACGGACGATACATCCTGATAATCGCCTATTGCCACACCAGCGGCCAGCGCACAAATCATGGAAAGCAGGAAAAAACCGATAACCACGCCTAACACTGTCATCACCATATTTAAGGGGGTGCTGGTGGCGCGTTCTTTCATAGAAGTAATGCTGTTTTTTAAGCGAGTGAACGGATTGCGTGCCATCTAGTTATATGTCCTCACTTGTCCGGTTGGTCAGCACCGTGACCGTGAATAAACCTATCAAAGCGCCCACAGTGGCGGTAAAAAAATGCAGCGGCCCAATGTTGATCACATTAATTTGCAACAGTTCGCCGACAATTTGCCCAAGCGCAAAACCAAGCCAGCCTGCCAGTAAAAAAAGTGCCAGCCGCCGCGCATCCCCTCCCAGAATAAAATGAAAGGTCGAGCCGTAAAAGGTGGCGAGCATAAAACCAAAAACCAGCGATGGGCCCGGCATTAAATCCTTACCGTGTTATGGTGCGAGTGTAACACATTGGCGGTGTGCTGTCAGCTATCATGAATGACAATCAGCTTAAAATTAACCTGATTCTTAAATTCAAGGTGTGCTACACTAACCCACAGGTTCATACAGGGAATTTGCCTTGATTATCCCCCATCTCGTGTTTGCCCATCTGGTCGGTGATTATCTGCTGCAAACCAACTGGCTGGCCGTCCGCAAAAGTCAGGCGCTGGACGGGCTGCTGCTGCATGGGCTGATTGTTTATCTTATCTCCATTCTGGCAACCGCGCCCTATTTTGATCAGGTTTTGCTGCCGATTACCGTCCTGTTTGTGGTGCATACCTTCCAGGACTGGCTGAAGGTATGGTCGGGGCCGCGCCTGCATTTGCATCTGGCCTATGGATATTTTGTTGACCAACTGCTCCATCTGCTGCTGATTGTAGGAATTGATGCCGTAGTGGATGTTAAAACGCCCCATGCGGAAGTGGTGGTCATGTCTCTGGGTGCGGCGTTGATAGCCGTTACCCGGTTTTATGAGGTGAGCTGGTGGGCAAACTGGTTTGACATGATTATATATATGAATCGCTGGCAGGTGTGGGGAGATATAGAACGGGTGCTAATGCTTTTAACCGCTATGTTGGGGCCGCTACCAGCGCTGATTGCGCCTGTGTTTGCCCTCCCCCGTTTATATTATGCCTGGCGAATCGGAAATCCCCTCTGGAAAGAACGCTACGGTCTATTAGAATGGGGTTTGGGAATCGTTTTTAGCCTCGGCCTCGGATACTTTGGCCTGTATCAAATCATGCAGTAAACTTGAGGCGGTTGAGGAAAGGATAAGCTGTGACAACGCTGATTGACCAGCGTATTTTGATACCCGCGCCGGCAAATGTCATCTGGGGTGTTTTAGCCGATCAGGGACAGCTTCCACGCTGGCGGGCGGACTGCCAGCAGGTAGCCGTGTTGACCACGCGCCAGTTCGGGGTTGGCACGCGGCGGCGCTGTATGAATCCCGGCAGCAAAGATAAAGTGGAAGAAATCACGGCCTGGTATGAAGGCTTAGGATATGAATATACCCTGGTGGACAGCAATCTATATAAAAACTGGCGGGGCAGGATGCGCTTGCAGGCCGTCCCCGAAGGTACAATTGTCCAGTGGACTATTTCCTATGATTACAATGGATTTTTCCGGCGTCTGTGGGGGCGGCTCACCGGAGCAAAAGCGCACATAGAGGAGGACTGCACCACCAGTTTACGCCAGCTTCGCCGCACCATCGAACAAATGGGGCATCAGGTAAGCGGTGAGCAGCGCAAAAGCCGGACGCTTCAACCAGTACAGAGTGTGGTATCCGCCTCCCAGCAGATGAAACCCGTCACAGTGGAGGAAGTACAGACCAGCGCCGCCGATACCAAACCCCGTAAACCGGAAGGGCTGGCCGAAGCGATTGCCGCGCAGCAGCCCGAAGCACCCAAGACCCCGCCCGAAGCTATGACCCCGCCTGTGCCTGTTGCACCCGTTGTGCCGCCGCCCGAAACCACGCCTTCAGATACAGAGCCGAAAAAAGCAAAAGTCGGGCTGCCGCCGGGGATGCCGGAAAGTCTGAAAGCGACTCCCCCCCAGGGAACGCCTAAAGTTGATTTGCCACGGGTACGATATGCGGATGAGGTGGAAGCAGAAGAATCACCCCCCGCCCCGCCTGCTAAAAAAGATGCGACCACCACCCAGATTGTTCGCCCCGGGCTGCCACCGCCCACCGGTAGAGATGCCGGAATTTCGATCTGGGAGGCGTTTGGACTCAAACCACCCAGCCAGCAGGACGCGGAAGTGCTAAATGAAATTGTGCGTCAGACCCGTGAAATGAAAAAAGTGACGATAGATGAGCCGCTGATGTCTCAGGATACCTATACATTTTCACCCCTGTTTCCGTCATCCATTTTGCGCGTGCGTCCCCTGCACAAAACCGGTTTGCGTTCGGAGCAGGCACGCGCTCATGTGAAGGTACGCGGCGCGAAAAGTAACTAATGGGATACGCAGTGTTGGGATAGCACAATCGTCGTGCCTGCCTGTCCCGGGGTCAGAATCACCGCCCAGTCGGTTTCGGCCAAGCCGGAAGTTCGGTAACGCAGCCGTGCTTTGTGGTTGTGTTCCATATACCATTTTCGTACCGTGTTGTTATCATCGGGCGTGTATAACACCAGCATCGTATCCCCGAATCCAAACCGCCGAAAATAGCCATCCTTTTCCTGAAGAATTTTCGCACCCGGGTAAATAGGCAGCCAGCGCTGCCCGTTATGCGCGCAGTTGTAATCAATATAAGTTACTGCCGAAACGGTACAGGCCACCACGGACAGGATGATAATGAGAAGCGAGAGAATCAGATAGCGCAGCGAGCAGCCTGTCGAAAATTCGGACATCGTGTAAACCAATAGAATGACTTTTTAATCCTACGGTGAAAGCCACCTTTTGCCGATATGGAAAATGACAGCTTATAATCAGGCAAAGCCGTGTTTTAAAGGATATTTATTATGACCGCGTTGAGTGCATCTCCCCAGGATATTTTTGTTTCCGATATAGGCAGCACGCAGGTGTTAAGCACCCATCGGATCGATCTTCGCACCGGCCTGCCCGATAAATTTGTCGATATGTCGCCAACCGATTGGTCACATTTAACCTGGAAAGAGGTGGGGCGTCCCTACCAGGTGACCAATTACTCGCGCCATCGCCGCGACTGGGAAGCCGAACATGGCGAAGAAATGGCGGTGCAAACCCAATGGGAATATTTTAACCGTTTTTTCCATGAATTGTTTATCACGAATGTGCCAGAACGCCGTGCCGAACTACGGCGGGAACTGATGGAAAAATTCAAAGGGTTTGATATGGCGCACGTCGGCGAGACTTTGATAGATTTTATCCAGCTTGCTGTCTGGAATCGGGTTCACCGAATGGAAGATGCAGTCTGGGACCCACGCGGCAAACGGGCGCTGTTTGAAGGACTGGATGTGGAAAAGCCGGAAATTTTGTTCCTCGGCGCGGCGGACGGGTACGAAGCCATGCAGCTTCTTGCCATGTATCCGGGCGGCCATGCGGTGCTGGTAGATTACGATGACTACTGCCGAACTGACCGTTTTGGTAAATTTCCGGAGCGCTATCCCTTCCTCGGTTACAACCCATCTACGGGACACCATCACCTTTATTATCGTGAGGATATGGATATTGATTTTGAGGTGGAGGACATTCGCAATCTCAAATACGGTAAAGAATTTGATATTGTGATTAGTGTAGGGCTGCTGGAACATTTTCCCGATGAATACAAGCCCGTCGCTATGGACTTTCACCGCCGCTTTTTAAAACCCGGTGGTTACGCCATCGTCACTACACCCCGCCGCCAGTTTCAGTCCAAAATGTTTTACTGGATCATGGGCGAGATTATGAATTTTGGCTACCGTGAACTCATGGACGCGCACCAGATGGGTTTGTATGTATATGAAAACGGGTTTGATATTTTGCGCTGCGGGGTCATCAAAGCCCATAACGGCCTGATTGCAAAACCCCGATAATCTGTAGGGGCGGGGACAAGGGCATTTATGCCCGATTCCCGCCCTTATTGCCCTCATCCCAAACCCGTATTCGTATCCCTTAGGGCGCGGAGCTTGAATGGGCAGGAATCGCTCACCAGGTTCGCTTGTCCCTGCCCCTACGAAAACCATGTATCGTGGGGTGCGGGTGTTCACCCGCCCAGCCGGACACCGGATTTCAGCAGCACGTTGTACAGTTCAATCACACGCGGGTCGATGGGTTTTTCGCGCTGCATCAGATACCGAACCGTATGCACCACCGCCAGCAGCATCGCCTGGTCAATATCCACCTTAAAGGCCAGATGGCGAATGTCATCCACCGAAGGAAAATCCCGCCCCGGCTCAATTAAATCTGCCAGGTAGACAATTTTATCGGCCAGACTCATATCCGGGCTGCCTGTGGTGTGGTAGGTGCAGGCAGTACGGATGCGCTCGCTCTCAAAGCCAAATTCCGCCGCCGCCAGCGCATACGCAACCGCGCCGTGCAGCAGCATCGGTGTATCGGCTTCCGGTTCACGAATTTCCAGGTGGAAATGCTGAGCCAGTTTGAGCAGGTCAGAGTCGGACAGTTCTTTGGCCGCGTCATGAATCCAGCCTGCCAACCGACATAAAGGAATGGCATCCGGCAGCCATTTTTCCGCCAATTTGGTCGCGGTTGCAACCACCCGTTCCGTGTGTTTAAACCGTTTTTCCTTCTGGCGCGACTTCGCCCACTCCCGTACCGCCTGTTCAAATTCGGAAGTATAATTCATGGCTGCTGAGTCGGTTCTTCGACCTCAAGCGGCTTGTTACCGAGTCCGCCCTGTGGTTTTTCTGTCCGTACCTGAAGCGCGTTCACCCCAATTTGCATCAGATTCAGGGTATCCAGTTCAGAGTGTGTTACCTCTCCCTGAAATTCCAGAATCAGCACACCGTAGGTATCTACCAGCGCCAGCCCGCCCTGACTGCCGTTAATGGTATAGGCTTTGTCGGCCAGCGTGGAAATCTCATGCAGGGTCACAGTGGGGTCATTTTGCAGGGAAGCTATCCGGTCATCAAACACCTTTTGGGCCTCTGCTGCATCGCGGTACAGCGATAAATTCAGTTTCGCCACCGTTGGGAAATTGGGGTTGATGTAATCAGCGCTGAGGATGAGCGCGGCTTCCCGTTCTACCAGATTGAGCGTGCCTTCCACCATCGTCCAGCCGCCCAATTCAGCAGGCAGGCTGTCTGTCCGCAGCATAAAATTCGGGGTAGGAGTGCCGGGGTTATCCGGTGCGGACTCGTCATCATCATCCGAACCGCCGCACGCGGCCAGCAGCAGGAGTAAAAGTAAAAAAAGTGACAGTTTTTTCATAGTGATCTATCTACTAAACACCTGTTGTATCTCATTCGCGGTCTGATTCAGTTCCCGCAATCGGGTTTGTAGCTCTGCTCCACCGGATAAAATATCCCGGATGGCAAACACCAGTTCATCTCGAATCAGGTCGTAGCCAGCCATAGCCGGTTCGCTCATCCAGTCTGCCTGCAAAAATGCCAGTTCAAACTCCGACTCGACATCCTGACGGGCGGGCAAAGACGCATTAACTTCTGCCCAGCGCTGCATTTGTTCCGGTTCAGCCAGCCATTTCATGAACTGCCAGCCCGCCAAATCCTGGGATTCATCTTTGTGAAACAGTACCAGACTCGGCCCGTATACGTTGGCGGCCAGGCCGTCCGCCGCAGGCACAGGCATTACCACCAGTTCAAAGGGGTCGGCAAAAAAACTGCTGATTGCGCCCTCAACATAGGGCCGCGCAGCGCTTGAATCCATGTAAAACAGTGTTTGTCCAGCAGCAAAACGATTCTGTGCCTCCGCGAACGTTCCTATATTAAGCGATACACAGCGCTTTGTCAGCAAATTCTGTAAAAACAGCACGGTTTCAGACAAATCAAAATCAAAAACCTGCCCGTTGTAAATATCATGGGGGGCGTTGAGGGCGATAAAAAAGGAAGCGCTGAAGGGGATTTCAAACCCCACACTGGTGAAGCCTTTTTTTTCAGCAAATGCACATGCCATTTCCCCCATCTCGTCGCGGGTGGTTGGCAGAGATTCATAGCCCAACTCGCGCAGATGTTTCCGGTTCACGTAGACCGCTTCAAAAGCACGGGTCAGGGGCAGTCCCAAACGCTGCCCGTTGATGACATCCTGCTGCCAGATAAGGGGGTAAAACACATCCGTATCAAAATCAATATAGGGGGTTAAATCCACCAGCGCCCCACTCATTTGATACAGCGCGGCATGATGATTGCGTACCAGCGTCACATTGGGAATCTGTCCACTGAGCAGGCCGCTTAAAATGGCATCGTTCTGATGGTTATAAGACGGGTAATACTGCACTTCCACCGTGATTCCGTGCGGGTTGGTGCGGTTAAATTCCCCAACAAGCATTTCCCAGAAGGCGGCGCGTTCCTCATCAGCATAGTGATGCCAGAAAACAATCGTTGGTCCTGATGGCTGTGCAGAAGCAGAACTGAGTAAAAACAGCCCTACAAGGATAAACCAGGAGGGATACAGCAGTGCCGTGTCCCTACAACACCGGTAAACCCGAATCCCTATCCATCCTAATTTTTGCATCTGCATAACGCCCATTGTACCGAAAATTGCCACTTGCGACAGGTCAAGCGCCCCTGCTATAATGCAAATTACTTGGCGGCTATGGTGTAGTTGGTTAACGCGTCTCACTGTGGATGAGAAGACCGTGGGTTCAAGTCCC
>CAZKZS010000151.1:0-11349 GCA_964557285.1 uncultured Anaerolineae bacterium
TCCACTAACCCTTCAACTGGGGATTTTCCCACCCAGTACGGATGTGGATGTATCCGTGCTGGCTGCGCTGTGGACACACTCGTTTTTAGAAACGGTAGAACGGGTGCGGCGGCTGGATGCGCTGGGAATCGTGTATTTTTTGGAGCGACACGCGCAAGTCCGAATTCACGCCATGATTCGCAATCATCTGCACGCGCAGATACCCGATGCGCCCGCCCTGCATACCGCCTTAATTGAGGCGTGGGGCGACCCGCTGAAACTATGGGATAATTATGCCTGGCATTGGTACGTGTATCATCTGATTGAGGCGGGACAGTTCAAAAAACTGGAAGCGCTGCTGACCAATTTTCACTGGCTGCAAGCCAAACTGGAAGCCCTGAATATCAGTGAGGTGATTACCGATTTTCATCGGGTGCAGCGTATTGTGGATGATGAAGCCCTGGCAAAACTCTCCTTCCATCAAGTGCAGGGCGCGTTGCAGCTTTCGGCACGGGTGCTGGCACAGGATGACCAGCAGTTGGCCGCGCAGCTTTTGGGGCGGCTGATGCACAGCGACGACCCCCTGATTGAAAACATGGTCGAGCAGGCACGGCAGTGGTCATCTGACCTGTGGCTGCGTCCGCTTGTGCCGAGTCTGACTGCGCCGGGTGGGGTGATTCTGCAAAGTTTCCAGCATACACATGGCGTCACGGCGGTGGCGGTCACACCGGAAAAACTGGTGACGGGGGCGGTCAATGGTGCGGTGGTGCTGTGGGATATGGCTGCCGGAGAACGGATACACCTGTTAGGAAGGCATGAAAGCCGCGTCACTACGCTTCAAATTATGGATACCTGGGTGATTTCGGCTTCCACCGACCACAAAATCACCGCCTGGAATTTAACCGGACAGCCGCCGCGTTATTTTGCAGGACATCAGGGGCCGGTGACGGCACTGGCGCTCCTGCCAGATGGGGAGCGATTCGTGTCCGTTTCGTGGGATGGCACGCTGAAAATCTGGAATTTTAATGACAGCCAGCCGGAACGCACGCTGATTTTACCGGAGTCGTGGGCGGCTGCGGTCGCCGTGACACCGGACGGCAAAAGAGCCATCACCACCATGCAGAATCACAGGCTGCATGTCTGGGATTTGGACAGTGAAAGTATTGAATACACCCTGACTGGACATCATGATCCGGTGCGGACGGTTGCCATTACGCCGGATGGTCGCTGGGCGGTTTCCGGTGCGGAGGACGGCACACTGATGGTCTGGGATTTGCAATCCGGCCTGGTGGAAGATGTACTCACCGGACACACCCTGGGCATCACGTCGCTGACCATTACACCGGATGGGCTGTATGCCATTTCCGGCTCAGAAGATAACACCCTTAAAATCTGGGATCTGGTACGGGGAATC
Organism: uncultured Anaerolineae bacterium; assembly: GCA_964557285.1. Lineage (GTDB taxonomy): Bacteria > Chloroflexota > Anaerolineae > Aggregatilineales > J027 > SB15. The sequence continues at coordinate 1,394 of CAZKZS010000151.1, forward strand.
GAAAAACGGACCCTGATAGGGCATGAATTTTCCGTCAGCAGTGTCACGCTCACACCGGACGGCCAGCAGGTGGTATCGGCTTCTCTGGGCGGCAAGGTGATTGTCTGGGATTTAAAACAGGATGCCGCGCTGGATTATCGGCATAAACGCGAAGTGCTGGCGCTGGATTTTAACGGGCAGCGCATCGTTTCCGGCGCAGGGTGTGGCACGCTCAAAATCTGGGACATTCCAGAAGGCCGCCCGCTTTCCCTGGATGACGCCCATGCCCATGCCATTACTGCGCTGGTTTTGACGCCTGATGGCAGGCGGCTGGTATCTGGCGATATAGCAGGCACACTCAAAATCTGGTCTCTGGAAACGGCTGCGGTAGAACACCTTTTGCAGGATGATACCGCCCGCGCTGTGACCGCGCTCGCGCTGACGAAGGATGGACAAACGCTCATCAGTGGTTCAATGGATGGGCAGCTTGTTTTATGGGAGCTATCCACCGGAACACTGATTCAGACATTCAACGGACATCAGGGGGCGGTGCGGGCGCTGTGGGTCAGTGATGACTGGCTGATTTCCGGCGCGGGCGACCATACGATGACCCTATGGAATCTCAAAGATGGCACGCTGCGCCATACTTTCAAAGGGCATACCAACTGGGTCACGACTCTGCTTTTTGAGGATGGGCGGGTGATTTCCGGCGGCGGGGATGGATGGGTCATGGTGTGGGACGCCAGCACCGGAAAAAAACTACACGGCTGGCACGCTCATTACGATTGGATTCTGGCGCTGGCACAGATGGAAGGTTACGTTATTTCTGGCGCAGCCGACGGAACGTTACGGGTGTGGGACGCGGAAACAGGTGCGTTTATCCGCAGGCTGACCGGACACACAGGCGGAATCCGCACTTTGAACCGCCTTGACTCGTGGCTGGTATCCGCTTCTGCCGATGCAACGGTGCGGGTATGGGAACTTGAAACGGGCCGATGTGTGGCTGCTTTTAAGGGCGAAAGTGGGGTGCGCTGCTGTGTGGTGGATGAAAAATCATGTCGGATAGTGGCTGGATGCCAATCCGGTGCGCTGCACATCCTGTCAAGTTGCCAGAAATAAATGCTTCCCGTATTCTTAAGGGGAACAAAAAAAGGGTGCTGCTGATGCAACCAAAAAAAGTCTCTGATACCGATTTTCCTATCGCTGAAGACCGTCATGAAGTCAGTGGACGTATCAGTCTGGTGGTGGTGGTAGGAATCGGGGTGTTTCTGTGTCTGTGCCTTCTGCCTATCATAGCGTTTATTCTTACGAGATAAAGATGGATTCAGAAAAGAGATTAATGCAAATCCTGTGGATTGCAGTGTTGGCGCTGGTGCTGCTTTCTGCGGTGTACATTCTTTTTCAGGTGATGGCGGTGTATCAGCGCTACCAGCAAAACAATGACTCCGTGCTGGAAGATGAAACCGACTCGCCGCGCCAGATGCTGGAACGGGCCGAGTCCGTCCTGAATCGTGCCAACGAATCGGCAGAAATGGCAGGCATGATCCTTTCCTTCCTGGAAGGAGCGTCGGTGCTTGTGGCGCTGGCGCTTGGCGCGGCGGCCATTTTTGGCTTTCAGAACTCGCGTGAACTGCGACGGGATATTCAGGAAGAACGCGATAAAATTGCCAGTGAACGCCAGAATATTACCAATTTATTAAATCTGATTCGGCCTGTCGAGCAAAGCCTTCTTAATCTTGACGAAAGTCTGGCGGCATTTGAAAATGCCCAGAAGTCTATTCAGGATAACTTTGGCGATTTGCTGCAAGCCAGCCAGGAACTTTCCCTCAAAAACTACAAAGAAGCGTATCGGTACACCCTGCGGGTGTTAGAGCGTTCGCCTGATAACATTCCGGCGCTGTACATTACGGGCTGGCTGGAAACCCAGTATATTCCGGGAAAGTTGGAATCGGCTTGCCAGCGCTTTGAGCAGGCGATTAACATCGACCGGGAATCCCCCTCCGTCAAGGCGGCTTACGGGGTCGCGCTGCGGCGGAAGGCCATTGCGACTGAGGACAAAAGCGAAAAGCGCGGTCTGTTTGACCAGTCTTTGGGCAAACTGTTGGAAGCCCTGGGACAGAACGAAAACCTGATTGATCCCAATCGGGAATCCTTCTGGGGGCCAGTAGGCGGCAATTACCGCGATAAAAATCATCTTGACCCCGCCATCGAAGCCTATGAACGGGCGCTGAAGGTTACACCCGGATCGTCTTATCCAATGGGCAATCTGGGAGCGTTGTATCTGCTCAAGGCAAAAAACCTTGCCAGCCATGAATTTAAACAAAAGGCACTTGGGATTTTTAAGTCGACGGCACGCGCTTCAGAAAGTGAAATTGGCCTCAATCCCAACGATTATTTTGTGCTGATGGATTTAGCTATGGCACACACCATGCTGAGAGCAGAAAACGACTCATATTATCTGGTGACTTCAGAGGAACATTTACAGAACGCGCTGAGTGAAAGTATTGGGGCGACCCCCGGGATGCTGCGGGTGTCGCTGGGCGGGTGGCAGCGACTGCAAGAAGCCTGCCCGGATGACTGGGTACAGGTCAAAAAAGCAATAGACGACGCTATCCTTTCGATTGAAAAAGTCATTGCAGCACGGCAAACACAAACGGACATCTGAGGCTATTTTCTATTGAAAGGCCGCCCTTTAAAATGGAAGTGAAAAATTAGGGACATGGTAAACCATGAGTGTACAGGAAGCGATTGCCGCGTATCGGCAGGGAGATAAACAGGAAGCCCTACGACTGGCTCAGGAATCCATCCAAAAACAACAGCAGCAGCAATTAGCCTGGGTACTGGTCTATTTATTCGGCGAAACACCGGAAGTCCAGCAGCAGGCACTACAAAATGCCTCTCCGAATATTGTTGAAGATATTCAGCAAAAACAGGCTGCCGGAAAAGCCCCTCTGGATACCCGCGAGTGGCCGCCCAAAGCTGTTGAATTTTATTTAAAACAGGTCGAAAAAGCGCTCCCCGCCGCCAAAACTCCTAAAGAAGCTGTGGGTGGCGTTTATGAGATGTTCTGGGACTGCGAATTTTGCGGTTCGACCAAACTGCTCGGTCTGACGCATCGGTTTTGCCCCAACTGCGGCGCGTCGCAGAATCCCGCTAAACGGTACTTCCCATCGGATGAGGAAAAAGTTGCGGTGAAGGATCATGTGTATGTGGGCGCGGATTTGATTTGCCCCACCTGCCAGACCCTGAGCAGCGCCAGGGCAGAATTTTGCGGCAACTGTGGCACCCCTCTGACCGACGCCGCGAAAGCGAAACTGATTGAGGGGGACATCCGGCAGGCGCGTGATCTGGTCAAAGAAAATTTTGACGCGGAAATGCAGCGAATTCAGGCCAAACCTTCCGGCGGCTGGCTACAAATGCTTACAAAACGGGTCGTTTTTATCCCCCTGCTGATTCTGGCGGCCTGTGGGGTCATTTGCGCGGGCGCGTTTTATGCCTTTACCCGCACCGAAGAAACATCGGTAGAGGTGGTCGGCCATACGTGGGAACGTGAAATTGAAATTCTGACCTTTCAAACGGTGCGGGATTCCACCTGGCGCGACAGTATGCCTTCCGGCGCGTATGACATCAGCAGTTGCAGCCGACGGCAAAGCGGCACGAATCGTATTCCAGACGGCCAGACCTGCGAAACCCGTCGAGTCGATAACGGCGACGGAACATTTCGGGAAGTGCGCGACTGCCGGACAAATTATCGGGAAGAACCCATTTATGAGGATTATTGTGATTATAAAATTGATAAATGGGTCGTGACCGATACCGTATCTGTAGATGGCGACAGCCTTTCGGATACCCCTTTCTGGCCGGAGGTATCGCTGAACCGCACCGGAGACTGCCTGGGCTGCCAGAAAACCGGTGATAGGGATGAAAAATACGTCGTTAAGTTGAAAGATTCCCAGACGGGCAAAACTTACACCTGCGACTTTGACCGCGAAAGTGACTGGCAGAAGTACCCGATGGGGACAAAGTGGACGATGGAAATCAGCAAAATAGGCGGCGCGCCCCACTGCGATACGCTGAAACGGCTGCAAGGATAACTCCCATGCTCAAGATTGCCCCTGTCCATGAAGATGAGTTGCCCGTACTGCTGCGGCTGATTCAGGCGGCTTTTGAGGAGCATCGCGGGAAACTTGACCCCCCTTCCGGTGTGTTTAAGGAAACGCTGGAAAGTTTACGGGGAAAATGGAGTCGCGGCGGTGCGTTTATCGCCCAACTTAACGGGGAAGCGGCGGGCGGTGTGTTGTACGAGCCGGAGACAGGATTCATGTATCTGGGGCGGCTGGCCGTGCCGCCGGAATTTCGTGGGCAGGGGGTGGCGCGGGCGCTGGTGGAAGCGGTAGAACAGCAGGCGCGGACTCTGCATCTGCCGTGTGTGCGGTTGGGGGTGCGGACGCAACTTCCGGCCAACCGTCACCTGTTTGAGCATCTTGGCTATGAAGTGATTCGTTACGACTGTCACCCTGGCTATACCGAACCGACCATGATGATGCTGGAGAAAAAACTGGTTTGATCAACCGTATCAACGACTGGATGAGCATCGGGAATTATCGGGTAACGATGGATTGGGGGCTGCTGCAACTCCATCACGTTGGCGCGATTCTGGAACTGGCGGAGCGTGTGGAGCAGCCCGGCATTGCTACCCTGTATCTGCATGTGAGCGACGGGGAATATCTGCACCATGACCTGATCCGGCAGGGCATGGATTTTGTCAAAATGCAGCGTGCGGCGGGCAGCCATATTCTAATTGCGTGTGGGGCAGGGCGGAGTCGCTCCGTATCGTTTGGCATGGCCGCCCTGAAGGAAATCTCCGGTTTTACCCTGCTGCAAGCCTATCACACCATTTACGATCAGCATCCTCTGGCGCTGCCGCATATGAAACTGCTGCGCTCCCTCTGCGATTATTACCATGAGGAAGCCGACTATGAAACCCTCTGGCGGGAGGTGTATGATTTAGGCGAATAAATCTACATTTTTACGGAATAGAAGTGTCATCTTCCAACATATGTTTGAGGTATTCAAGCGCTTCCTCCATCGTGTCGTAATACTGGGTGTTTTTGGACTGGCGGGTCTGGACGGAAGAAATTTCATTTTCCATGCGGGTGCGCCTGTCCATGCCCACCAGTACCCCCCGCGCCGCCATTGGATGACTGAAGGTGCGGTGTCCCCGGACATTCAGCAGCGCTTTTAATTCCAGCCCTTCAACCTCCTGCCAATTAATGAGGATCGCTACTGGATGGGTAACTTTATCCAGTTCGGCGGCCATCTCATCCAAACATTCGATTAGGGTTTTTTCGGTCTGATAGCCCTTGTAATTCACGTACAGGACTCGGTCCGGTTTCATCCATGAAATATCGTGAGCCATCTTTATCCTTTTTTAAGGTATTGTACACTGATTGACACTCCCCCAGGAACGCGCTATTTTTGAAAGGACACATCAGGTAAATGAAATCGTGATACCCTCTATTCAACTGCGTGAGATGACCGATGAGCAGCGCCGGGCCGAAGGTTATCGTTATTACGAGCGAAAAAAACAACTGGTCATGGTGCGAAAGCTGCCTGTGCTGGAAGCTCCTCTCACTATTGAATTTCCCTTTGAAACGGTCACGGTCGAGGCGGGGTATCTGATTTGTTATGACCCCGGCGACGGCCAGAAAAAAAAGCGGATTCGGGAGTATGACCATTGGCCGGTGCGTCCTGACGTGTTTGAGGAAACCTATAAACGCTGGGATGTGCCACGCTGGAAGCCCAATCCGGCGGAAAAACATCTGATGATGTTGGGATGCAGACCATATTACAAATTCGCGGGGGTGTGGGCGAAGCAGCTTACCGAACCAACTTACGTCCAGAGCGTGGAAAGTGAAGAACCTGTGCTTGCTCCGGCGGGAATGTGGATTGCGCTTGGTTCCAAAAACGAACCCTGGTATATGGAAGAGGATACTTTTCAAAACCGCTACATCGTGACGGCTTAATATGCACTTTATCCAAGTACAGCAAAAATATCCTGCACCGCCAGTTGAAAACCGGGCAAAATCTCGCCGCCATCCAGCACTCCCTCGCCCTCAACAGCCTGTACATGGACACCTGTTTCAGCAGGACGGTAAATATGGATCATTCTGCGGCCTGGATAGACGACCCACAGCAGTTTTGTCCCCAGGGTTATGTATCGCATGGCTTTCAGGTGGACTTCCTGAGGAAGGTCAGTTGGGGAAACCACTTCAACCGCCAGATCGGGGGGAACTTTCACGTAACGTTCTGGCAGTTCCGGCAGGCGCTCTTTGCGAATGAACCCTACATCTGGTATAAAGGTATCTGTTTCTGACATTTCATAGCTGCCATCTGAAGTTGTGACATGGCCTATAGGGTTAGTTTTTAAGTAAATATAAATTTCGCCAAGAATAATACCTGCTATAGCTGAAGGAATAAAACTGGCGGCCATTTTTTCTTTTATCTCCCCCTCAATGAGTTCAAGCAGCTTATGGGCATTGTCGGGCTGGCTGGAAATTTTCCACCAGTCATCGGTGGTATACACTCGTTCTTTGACCAGCATCATCTTCTCCTTCATCCTGCCTTAATTGTATCAACTGTTTGCAAAATCCATGCCGTAAGTTATATTTTAGGTAGCTAATGGCTCTTTTTTTATTTAAAAAACTTCTTTTACATCCACTTTTTGCCAGGCATATAAAATATGCTTATCCGTTCATTTTGTAACACACCTGGAGAGATATGGCTAATCTGAGCAAGGACGAGTTGCTTCGGATGTATCATCACATGGTACTCATCCGGCGGTTTGAGGAAAAAAGCGCTGAATTGTATCAAAAAGGCGAAATCGGCGGCTTTCTACATTTATATATTGGGCATGAAGCCACAGGCGTGGGCGCGGTTCATGCAATGACGGCAGACGACCATGTATTTACTGCCTACCGCGATCATGGGATTGCGCTGGCACGCGGCCTTGATGCCAGAGCGTGTATGGCGGAACTGCTGGGACGCACCACAGGCGTTAGCGGCGGGCGCGGCGGTTCAATGCACTTTGCCAGCCGGAAGCATAACTTCTGGGGGGGATACGGCATTGTTGGCGGGCATCTGCCCCTGGCGGCGGGTGTTGCGATTCGAGCGCGGTATAACAGGGAAAATTTTGCGGTGCTGTGCCTGATGGGAGATGGTTCGACCAATATCGGCTACTTCCACGAATCGCTGAACCTGAGCGCGGTGTGGGATTTACCTGTGGTCTGGCTGATTGAAAACAACCAGTACGGCATGGGAACGGCAGTCGAGCGTGCCAGTGGTCAGCCGGAACTGCGGAAACGTGCCATTGCTTACGGGATGAAAGAATGGAAACCCGTTGATGGCATGAATGTCATTGAAGTCTATGATGAGGTGTCCGCCGCGCTGAAATATGCCCGCGAAAATGGGCCGGTGCTGATGGAAGTGCTGACTTATCGCTTCCAGGGACATTCGATGGGCGACCCCGAACGCTACCGTACACCGGATGAAATCGCCAAATACCGCGAAGGCGACCCCATCCAGACCTTCCGCAATTATTTAACCACTCTGAAACGGCCTAAAGTCACCCTTGAAGAACTGGATGCGATTGAGATTCAGGTGCGTGACGAAATTAATGAAGCAGAAAAATTTGCGCTGGAAAGCCCGCTTCCTGAACTGGATACCCTGACCGACAAAATTTATGTGCATGATTTAGAACGTGAGGTACAGTAACGATGGCGACCAAACAAAAAGATAGAACACGAGTCACTATTCGGGAAGCCATCAGCGAAGCCTTACGTGAGGAGATGCTGCGGGATGATCGGGTGTTTATCATGGGGGAAGAAGTCGGGGTCTGGGGTGGAACGTATGCCGTCACACGCGGCTTCCATGATGAATTTGGGGATCGGCGGGTAAAAGATACGCCGATTTCTGAAATGGCGATTGTGGGCGCGGGTGCGGGCGCGGCAATGGCGGGTCTGCGGCCTGTCGCCGAACTGATGACAATTAACTTTGCCTTCCTTGCGCTGGATGCCATCGTCAACCATGTCGCCAAAGTACATTATATGTTTAACGGACAGTTTTCCTGCCCTCTGGTGATTCGCACCACGACGGGCGGCGGGCGTCAGTTGGGTGCGACCCACAGCCACAGCCCCGAACCGATTTTTGCTCATTTCCCCGGCATTTACGTGATTTGCCCCGCTACTCCGTATGATGCCAAAGGGCTGCTCAAAGCTGCCATTCGCAGCGAAGATCCGGTGCTGTTTGTTGAACATGCCACCCTTTACCAGACTCGCGGCGAAATCTCCGTGCCGGAAAATGACGATGATTTTGTGCTGCCCATCGGCGTGAGTGACCGCAAACGGCAGGGGTCGGATGTGACGCTGATCACGTTCTCCAAAGGGGTGTACTGGTGTCTGGAAGCGGCAGAACAGCTTTCCAAAGAAGGCATCGAATGTGATGTCATTGACCTGCGCTCCCTGCGTCCTCTGGATTTGAGTCTGGCGAAGGAAAGCCTGCGTGTCACCAACCGGGCGATTGTGGTGGAAGAATGTTTGCCCCATTTTGGCGTCGGTGCAGAAGTGATTGCTCAGCTTCAAAATGAATGTTTTGACTATCTGGATGCGCCGCTTCAGCGAGTCAGCGCAGTGGACACCCCCCTGCCTTACAGCCGCGAACTCGAACAGTCGGCGCTGCCCAACGCGGAAAAAGTCATTGAAGCGGTACGGAAGGTGTTGAAATAACATGGCTGAAATCATCACCATGCCCAAACTGGGCTTTGATATGAAGGAAGGCAAACTGGCTTCCTGGGTCAAAAAGGTGGGCGACAGCGTATCGGAAGGCGATGTGCTGGTCGAAGTTGAAACCGATAAAGCCACCGTCGAAGTGGAAGTGTACAAATCGGGCATCCTCCTGAAAACGCTGGTCGAACCGGATGATATTGTTCAGGTCGGCGAACCGATTGCGGTGGTGGGTGCTGAAGGAGAGGACATTAGCGGCCTGGTGAAAGACGGCGCACCGCCGCAAGCACAGCCCGCAGTTCAGTCCGATTCTCTGGCAGGGACAGAAACTGCCCCTGCAACGGAAGTACCGGAAACCGCCCCCGCTTCTGCTGAAATGGAAGAGCCGCAGACAGGCAACGGCAGTCTCCCCGGTGGCGTCAAAGCGAGTCCACTGGCGCGGCGCATGGCGGAAGAACGTCATATTGACCTGAAACAGGTCAAAGGCACAGGCCCCGGCGGGCGGGTCATTAAATCCGATATTGAAAATTTCAAGCCGGAAGCCCCCAAAGCTCCCGCCAAAGCTCCGGCAGCACCAGCAGCCGGAATCGGCGCAGCGCCTTCCTATGCCGTGATGGATTTACCGCATGAGGTAATTGATATTTCCCGGATGCGGGCGACCATCGGGCGGCGTATGGTGGAAAGCAAACAGGCTGTACCCCATTTTCAGGTGACGGTGACGGTCGATACAACAGCCCTACTCAATCTGCGGAAACAAATCAACGATAAGTTAGATGAAGAACACAAGGTTTCCGTGAATGACCTGGTAGTGAAGGCCGTCGCGCTGACTCTGCGGGCTTTCCCCAACCTGAACACCCACTATCATGGCGACAAATTTATCCGGTACACGGAAATTAACATCGGAAACGCGGTGGCGCTGCCGCAGGGCGGGCTGATTAACGTTGTCACCCGCAACGCGGATACGGTGTCGCTGTCAGTCATGGCGAAAAAGAATCGGGAAATGATTGCTTCTGCCCGCGAAGGTAAGGTCAGACCGGAGGATATTGAAGGCAGCACCTTTACCGTCAGCAATCTGGGGCCGTATAACGTGGACAGTTTCACCGCGATTATCAACCCGCCGGAAGCGGGCATCGTGGCGGTGGGTACGAGTCAGCGTGTGCCTGTGGTCAACGCGGACGGTGAAATCACTATCGGCAA
>CAZKZS010000152.1:0-11347 GCA_964557285.1 uncultured Anaerolineae bacterium
TTTATCAACTGACGCGCAGCAGCTTAAGTTTCACGCTGGACTATCAGGTTAGCGAACCGGATGATTTAACTGAACGGGATGGCGTGGTACGGGTTATCAAAGGTGAAGTGGACGCGCTGGGCGATAAATATGTGGATGTTGTGCGCGGGGAGAACGGATACATTTTTTATTTTAACTCCCCCGTCCTGAACGAAGATGGGATTCTGGTCGGCGGAATCAGTGTGGGCATTACCACCAACAAATTGATTCGCCAGATGAGCGAGCAGGCACTTTCTTCTCTGACGTTGTATTTGCCCGAAGGCGAGATTCTGGATACTACCTTCCGCACCGTGCCGGAAGCCGACCTGCTGCTTCCGTCGGTAGATTCTTACGAGATTTATCAAAAAGTCCGGCGCACCAATCCCACGGAAGAACGCATCCTGAATCAGGTGACGTATCAGGTGTTGTATGTGCCTTTAGAAATCCGCAGCCAGCAAATTGGGATTCTGGCGGTGGCACTGCCTAAAAATTTTATTGCTGATCGCATTGGTACGAGTCGGAACGCGCTGGCGCTGCTGTTTTCGACCCTTTTTATCGGGATTGCTGTCATGGGGCTGATGGTGTCACGCTCTATCAGCAATCCAGTGAAACAGTTGGTCAGCACGACTCGCGCCATTCGGGAAGGCGATTTATCCAAACGAGTAGGGCTGGAAACGCCGGACGAATTGGGCGAACTCAGCGTATCATTCGACCATATGACCGAACAGTTAGTCGAAAGTAATCAGGAAATCAAACGGCTGTATCATGAGCAGGTACAGGAAACCGCCCGCCGTGACGCGGTGTTAAGCAGCATCAGCGACGCCGTGTTAGTTCTCAACGCTGCCCGCAAAATTACCCTGCTCAATGAAGCGGCTGAAAATTTGATGCGTCAGTGTGAACGGGAAGAAGCGGCTAATCTGCGGTTTGCTCAGCTTTGCAGCACGCCAGAACAATTGAGTCTCCCCCAGACGGTCAGGCTGCTGAATCAAAGTTTTAGCGTGCTGGCGACTCCGGTAACGATGCCTTCCGAAGAACTGCTCGGTCATGTGCTGGTTTTCCGCGATATTACTGCGCTGGCCGAAGCCGAACGCCTCAAAGATGAAATTATTTTGCAGCTTTCGCATGAACTCCGCACCCCCTTAAGCGCCGCCAAAGGTTACAACGATCTGGTGCTGCTGCTCAAAAATGGGCTGCTGGATGAGCAGGGCAACCATTTTGTCGCCAGCACCAGCGAACAGCTTGCCGTTCTGGAACGCATGATTAATCAGGTGATTGATGTCAGCAAGATGATTGCTGGCAACTTCCATGTGGAAATGGAGAACATCGAACTGACGGAAATTTTGCGGAATGTCATCGACGAAAACATGCCGATGGTAAACAAACGTCAACACCAGATGATTACTTTTTTACCGGGAAATCGCCTCTGGCTGCGAGGGGACCGCGCCAGACTTGCTCAGGTTGCCGACCACCTGCTGCGAAATGCGTGCAGTTATACCCCACCCGGTGGCACGATTGAAATGAACGTCAAAATTCGGGACGGGCACAGTTACATCATGGTGCATGATAACGGCGTGGGTATTGACGAAGATGAACTGCCCAGAGTTTTTGACTGTATGTTTCGCGGACGCTCCGCCGAAGCCGGCCCCACCGATACTAGAGGATTGGGGCTGGGATTATACATTGCCAAACAGGTGGTAGAAGCCCATCGCGGGGCAATTTCCGTCCGAAGCCGACGGGGGTATGGCACAACCGCCGCCGTCGAACTGCCTTTAAGGGGAAGCAATGGACGGTAAAAAGAAAAAACGGCGGTTTAGCCTGTGGATGCTGGCGCTGCTGCCTTTGATGTTCGCATGTGTGTTTTTTGCAGCACAGGCGGGTTTATATTTTGCCAAATCCTCTGAAGTGGATGCGGAAATTCTGGCGCTAGAAACCGCCGATTACAGCCTGTGGAATCAGCACCGTTTTGGCCCGATTGATCCATCGCTGCTCACCCTGATAGCCAGCGAAGGCTCTGCCACCTTTTTACCCCGACTGCCGGATGAAATTGCACAGGAGGAAAGCACAGAGCGTACCCTGCAAACTACCCCCTCCGCGACCCCAACACCGACCACCAGCCCTACACCATCGACTACCACAACACAAATTATCACTCCAACTTCATTAACCCGTACCGAAACACCTTCTCCAACAAACACCCTTCCACCGACGCAAACCCTATTCCCAACGGCAACTGCTTCTCTAACCCCTTCGCGTACCACTACCGCGACGACAACCCCTTCGCGCACATCTACCGTTACGGCTTCTCCCACAGGCACAGCAACTAATACGCTGACTCCAAGCCACACCCCCACTTCAACTTACACTTTTACACCGAGTCATACGCCGACCAACACCCCGACCAGCACCCTCACGCTGACACCTGTTCCAACGGCTGATCTGGCTTTGAGCATGACGGTTAATACGTTGACACCCCTTGAAGGGCAAACCGTTACTTATACTATTACGATTAACAATCTGGGGGCAAACAGCGCCAACAGTATTCAGGTCACGGATAATTTACCAGCAGGTTTAACGTTTGTCCTGTATTCCGCCAGTCAGGGAACATTGATCGCCGGACGCTGGAATGTGGGAACGCTGGCTAACGGCGCAACTGCCACCCTGAATCTGACGGCGCGGGTGGGAGTGGGGACGGCCGGAACACCCATCACCAACAACGCCACGATCACCGCATCCAGTCTGGCCGACCCGAATACGGGCAACAATTCGGCCAGCCAGACCATTACCAGCCTTTCACCAGCAAACACCAGCGATTTATCGCTGACCATGACCGCTAGCAATCCAACGCCTAATGTCAACTCAACTTTTACCTATACGGTTGCCGTGAGTAATGGCGGCCCTGCTGGAGCAACGGGCGTACAGGTCAGCGTGACTCTGCCGCCGCAGGTGACATATCAATCTGCGTCCGGTGTGGGGACGTATGACAGTGGTACAGGAGTATGGACAGCCGGAAGTGTCAGCACAGGCGGCAGCATTTCTCTAAATATCATCGTGCGCGTCAATCCGGCCACCGAAGGCCAGATAGCCCTTGCCAGCAGTACGATTACCGCCCTGACCCAAACCGATCCAGAGTCCAGCGACAACAGCGCCAGCGTAAATATCACATTTCGCAGCGCAGGGCTGACCCTGACAAAAACGGTCAATGATTCAACGGTCATTGTCGGTCAAAACATCACCTATACGGTTCAGGTCACGAACAACATGACCATTCCAGCAACGGGGGTGCAGGTGACGGATGCCCTGCCTTCCGGCCTTACCTTGATTTCCTCCGCCCCCGATCAGGGAACATACATCGGCAGCCTGTGGGATATTGGCACGATTCCTGCCGGAACATCAGTAAGGCTTCTGATTAACGTCAGTGTGGATGCCAGCGCCGCCGGAACTTCTATTTCCAATACCGCTTCTATTACGGCGCTGAATGAGCCAGATTCTAATCCAGCAGATAATTCAGCCACTCGCACCATCACGGTTTATCTGGAAGAAGTGCGGCTGACCAAAAGTGTGAATGATTCTACGCCCATTGAAGGCACGAATATTGTTTATACCCTTCGTGTGACCAATTATATGCCCATCACCGCGACGGGGATTCAGGTGACGGACCTCCTGCCAGCAGGGGTAACATTTATTTCCGCCAGTTCCGCCGCCTATGACTCCGGTACAGGACTCTGGAATGTAGGTAGTCTGGCTTCCGGTGCTACAGATACGCTTACCATGACCGCCGCTGTGGATACCGGAACGGCAGGCAGCAGGATTACCAATACCACCAGCATCACCGCCCTTGACCAGCCCGACCCCGACCCCTCCAATAACACCGCTTCCGCGACTCTCACCGTGCAGGCGGCCGATGTCATCCTCACCAAAACCGTGAGCAGCACCACACCAAGCGTCGGGCAGCAAATCACCTATACGATTCGTGTTCAGAATAATCTCCTTACTACCGCTACCGGAGTGCAGGTCACGGACATTCTGCCTGCGGAGGTGATTTTTGTCTCCGCCAGTGGAACTTATGACTCCGGCACAGGAATCTGGGATGTTGGAAGCATCAATAGCCTGGCATCTGTGAGCCTGAATATTGTGGTGACAGTGGATACATCGGCCAGTGGCAGCACCGTGACCAACACGGCCAGCATGACCGCCCTTGATCAGCCCGACCCTGACCCCTCCAACAATACTGACAGCGTAAATATCACTGTTCCGGTGGCAGAAGCCGAACTTGCCATTACCAAAACGGCCAGCAATCCGACTCCGAACGAAGGCCAGCTTGTGGATTATACGATTCGTGTGACGAACAACGGCCCCAGTTTAACTACTGGTGTGGAAGTGTGGGATGGGCTGCCACCTGAAGTAACCTTGATTTCTCAAACCACCTCTCAGGGCATTTATAACCCTGCTACGGGGCTATGGGATATTGGCACACTGGCAAACGGAGCTTCTGCCCAGCTTAACATCACCGTTTCCGTGAACAGCGGCACGGCAGGGACAACCATCACCAACGGCGCAGACATTACAGTTTCCGATTTACCTGATCCGAATCCGGCGAATAACAATGTGACAGTTGATATTCATGTGCCGGGAACAGATGTAGAGATTCTGAAAACCGTAAATGACAATGCCCCCGATGAAGGTGATACAATTGTTTACACCCTGACTCTCATCAATAACGGGCCGGACGATGCCCCTGCCAGCGTGCAGGTGAGTGATGTGCTGCCGCTAGGGGTTACGTATATATCCCACGCTGCCAGTCAGGGAACGTATAACGGCAGCGTGTGGGATGTGGGTGGGCTGCCCGCAGGCGCGGCCGTCACGTTAGACATTACGGCAACCGTTGATATGGGAACATCCGGCGGCACGATTACCAATACAGCGACTATCACCGCATTTAATATTCAGGATACCAACTCCAGCAATAACAGCGACTGGAGTGATGTAACCGTCGGCACGCCGGAAGCTGACCTCTTTTTAAGCAAATCCGTTGATAACCCTACCCCCGATGAAAACAGTTCGATTATATACACGGTAACAGTGACCAATAACGGCACGGATACCGCAACAAATGTCATGGTGATGGACAGCCTGCCTTCCGGTGTTAGTTATGTTTTTGACCTGCCGAGTCAGGGATTTTATAACGCTGGCACTGGCGAATGGAACGTCGGAACACTGCCTGTTGGCAGCACGGCCAGCCTGCAAATTTCTGCTGTAACCAGCGTCGGCATAGGCGGAATGACCATCGTAAACACGGCGGGAGTCAGTTTTTTAAATGAACTTGACCCTGACCTCAGCGACAACACGGATTCAGCTTCTATAGATGTACAGTTTCCTCCCAGCGCCGACCTGTCGTTGTCCCTGTTTTCGCCCAACACGACTCCTTTTGAAGGGGACTATCTGGTATACGAAATCGCGCTAACCAACAACGGCGTTGATACGGCTACCAATGTAAGCATCAGCAGCCCCATTCCGGCGGGTTTAACTTACGATTCTGCCTCACCGGAAACAGGCAGTTATGCAGGTGATACCTGGTTTATCGGAACGATTAATCCGGCGGAAACCTGGCGGCTGTACATTGGGGTTTACGTGAACACAGCCGGCACGGCGATTCCGGTTTCTGCCAGCATTACCGCCGCCGACCAGCCCGACCCCGATTCCGGCAACAACAGCGCGGGTTTTAATCTGGATGTACAGGCAAGCGCCGATCTCAGTTTGAGTATATCGGCGGATAATACCGCGCCGCTTGAAGGTGATACGGTAACTTACACCCTTATGCTCACGAACAACGGCCCCAATGATGCAGTTGGCGTGCAGGTGACGGATGTGCTGCCTGTTGGAATGACATTTACAGGTACTTCTGGCAGCTATGACTCTGGTTCGGGCATCTGGGATGTGGGGAATGTGAGTGTGGGTGCAACTCCTATCCTGACCGTTTCCGCCCAGGTGAACGTGGGAACAACAGGCCAGACCCTGACAAACACGGCCAGCATTTCTACAGCCGGACAGGTGGATTTTAATTCCGGCAACGACAGCGCCAGCGTCGACATTACTGTGCAATAAAAACGCCGGAGCATGTTGTCCGGCGTTTTCTGCGGAATTTAGCCTTTATTCCAGACCGTCATCCATCATAACCGAGCCGAGGAATTCATCATCTTCGTCCTCAATTTCTTCGAGTTCTTCTTCCTCGTCTTCGGCTTCTTCTTCCTCGTCCTCAACCTCGTCGAGTTCTTCTTCTTCCTCAAAGTCGCTTGTTTCATCGTCAACAAAGGACTGGCGCACGCTCAGGTCTTCTTCCAGTTCTTCGTATTCGTCGTACTCGTCTTCGTCCTCGATGTCAATTTCATCGTGGACGACCATGTATGCGCCCTGGTCAGCCAGAGTCAGGTCACGGACGGCAGCATCCCGATTCTTCTGGTAGTGGTGGAAACCCGTACCGGAAGCAATCAGCTTGCCGATGATGACGTTTTCTTTAAGGCCGTAGAGATGGTCATCCTTGCCTTCGATGGCCGCACCCGCCAGCACCTTAATGGTATGCTGGAAGCTGGCCGCCGAGAGGAAACTGTCGGTACTCAGCGCCGCGCGGGTAATGCCTAACAGCACGGGCATTCCAGCGGCAGGTTCTTTGCCTTCCGCAATCAGGCGTTCGTTCAAATCCAGCAGTTTGAGCTTATCAATTAACTCGCCCGGCAGCAGACCACTGTCGCCGCTTCGGGTGACGGTAACTTTGCTCAACATTTTACGGACAATGACTTCAAAATGTTTGTCCGAAATGTTCACGCCCTGATTGCGGTATACATCCTGCACTTCTTTCAGCAGGTAAAGCTGAGTTGCATCTTCGCCCAGCACCCGCAAAATCTGATGCGGATTCTTCGAGCCATCGGTTAATTGCATCCCCGGCTCAACCGGAATGGGTGCGCCGCCCGCTTTTTCTAGCGCAACGGCAATTTCATCCCGCAGACGAGCGCTGGAAGGAATTTCATATTCCTGCTCGACCTTTTTTTCATTACGGATGTAGACCTTGTGACCTTCAATATAGACCTCACCGCCCAGTTTGGTGACGATATGCCCTTCGCCGCCGACTTCTTCGGCGATGACTTGTTTTTCCTTGACCATATCCCCATCCCCTACCAGCAAGTCCCAGCCAAACGGAATGTCATGTTCCTCACTGGCAACTGCGCTGTGGGTAATAGTAGCCACACGCACCCCGTCATCCCGCTTATCAATCGTCAGGTAGCCGCCCATGTCAATCATCACGGCTTCCCCTTTGGGTTTTTTGCGGGCTTCAAACAGTTCTTCCACGCGCGGCAAACCGGTAGTGATATCCCCCGTTTTTTCTGCTGTACCACCTGTATGGAAGGTACGCAGGGTCAACTGCGTGCCAGGTTCACCAATCGACTGCGCGGCGATAATCCCGACAGCCGTTCCCAGGTCGACCAGTTCGCCGCGTCCCAAATCACGCCCGTAACAGAGGGAACAAATCCCGTGAATCAGGTTGCAGGTCATGGGGCTGCGAACGTAAGCATATTCAACCACACTGGCCGACATTTCATCGGCAATGGCTTCGGTGATAATCTCGTTGCGGTCAACAATCAGTTCACCCGTCTGGGGATGATATACCGGACGCGCCGCACACCGCCCCACAATACGTTCCTGGAAAGACTGCCCCGCGACATCGGCGGTAGGGTCAAGATGCGGCAGATGATCAGGATGCCCCGGATTCGGGATAAGGATTCCGGCCTTAGTGCCGCAGTCATAGTGATTCACAATCACGTCCTGCGCCACATCCACCAGACGACGGGTGAGATACCCCGCGTCGGCAGTACGCAGTGCAGTATCGGCTAGCCCTTTACGCGCCCCATGTGTACTGATGAAATATTCCTGCGCGGTCAGCCCCTGACGGAAGTTGCTGCGGATAGGCAGGTCGATGATACGACCGGAGGGGTCGGCCATCAGACCACGCATTCCGGCCAACTGGGTAATGGGACCAAAACCGCCTTTGGTACTGCCCGAAATCGCCATCACCGCAATCGGGCCGAAGGGGTCAAGGGTATCTCGAATCACACCCTGAAGTTTATCTTTGGCCTCATTCCAGGTGTTGACCGTTTGCAGATAACGTTCCTGTTCGGTCATCAGCCCACGCCGATAGTTGCGGGCAAAGGTATCAACCGCCTGTTCCGCATCGGAAAGGATTTTTTGCCGTTCCTCTGGGATAGTCAGGTCCGACACCGCAATCGTTGTGCCGGAAATGGTGGCGTAATAAAAGCCCAAATCCTTAATCCGATCCACGATGTCGGTGGTGTTATCCAGCCCAAGTGTCTGGTAAACAATTGCTACCAGCTTTTGCAGTTCCTTTTTGTCCATCGTGGCCTGCACAAACCGCATTTCGTCCGGCAGAATCCGGTTGAAAATGGCGCGGCCTACGGTGCAAATTTCCGGTTTTTCCGGTTTTGGACGGTCAGGGTCATCATAATAATTGCCCAGCAGAATCGGCGAATGCAGATTGACCATGCCAAGCGCATACAGATGTTCAACCTCGTTCAGGTCAACCACCATGCGGCGCTCATTCAGATTCGCCATTTCAAGATTGGTTATCTGACGCTTGTGGGTGTATTTCAGGAAATCCTGAGCGTTGTGAACCAGCACATCCACGTCGCCGTTTTGCAGCGCGTTGAAGGCTTCATCTTCGCCTTTTTTGCCCCGGAACACCACCACGTCGTTGTTGCGGAACAACTCGCGGGCATACACCTGTTTTGAACCCGCCGAATTAAATACCACGCCCAGTTTGTAGCGCCCCTCGTACAGGGTTTCCCAGTGACGGAATTCATCAGCACGCTCTTTCAGCGTCACAATTTCCGCCGTCGGGTCCATGGTCAGGTAATAATTTCCCAGCACCATATCTTTTGACGGGGCAACCACAGGCGAACCGTCTGCGGGTTTGAGCAGATTTTTGGTGCTGAGCATCAGATCGCGGGCTTCCTGCACCGCTTTTTCGCTCAGGGGGATATGGACGGCCATCTGGTCGCCGTCAAAGTCCGCGTTAAAGGCCGAACAGACCAGGGGATGAATCTGGATGGCTTTGCCTTCCACAAGCTGGGCTTCAAATGCCTGAATCCCCAGACGGTGCAGCGTAGGCGCGCGATTCAGCAGCACAGGACGTTCTTTAATGGCTTCTTCCAGCACTTCCCACACTTCGGGACGTTCGCGCTCAATAATCCGTTTGGCGCTTTTAACATTGCTGGCATAGTTGTACTGGACCAGTTTGGCAATCACAAACGGGCGGAACAGTTCCAGCGCCATCATTTTGGGCAGCCCACACTGGTGCAGTTTTAAACGCGGCCCAATCACAATCACCGAACGGCCAGAATAATCAACACGTTTACCGAGCAGGTTACGGCGGAAACGTCCTTTTTTCCCTTTGAGCATATCGCTGAGGGATTTCAGTTCGCGGCGTCCCCGTCGGCTGAGCGCTTTTCCGCGCTGGCTGTTGTCAATCAGGCTGTCCACCGCCTCCTGAAGCATACGCTTTTCATTGCGGACAATGACATCCGGCGCACCCAGTTCCAGCAGCCGTTTGAGGCGGTTGTTGCGGTTAATCACGCGGCGGTACAGGTCATTTAAATCGCTGGTCGCAAACCGCCCACCGTCCAACTGTACCATCGGGCGCAAATCGGGCGGGATAACGGGCAGCACCGACAGAATCATCCATTCGGGACGGTTGTTGCTTTTCCGCAGCGCTTCCACCACACGCAGCCGCTTGGTGGCTTTTTTCCGTTTTTGTTTGGAACGGGTGGTACGCACCTCAGACCATAATTCCTGAGAGAGTTTGTCCAGTTCCATATTTTTGAGGATTTCGACCAGCGCTTCCGCACCCATATCCGCCCGGAACACCTGCCCATAACGCTGACGCAGTTCACGGTAGCGGGGTTCGCTCAAAAATTGCAGGACTTTGAGGTCCTCCAGTTCCTTACGATATTCCAGCACTTTGCTATCCAGACCAGAAACGCGCTGCTGGCGTTGTACCAGCAGTTCATCCATCTCCACCTGCGCCGCCGACTGGAGTTCATCGACTTCGCGCTCAATCTGAAGATGTTCCTCACGGCGGTTTTCTTCAATCGCGCTCTGAAGTTCGTTCAGGCTGGCCGTGACTTCATGTTTGATGGCTTCGACGTGTTTGTAATCGGCGGTTGTGCCTTTGCTGGCAATCATGACATTGGCTTTAGAAAAGAAAATATCTTCCGCCAGCGCTTTGCCAATGTTCTTTTCGACCAGTGCCTGAAGCCGCTGCGCTTCCAGCACAATTTCTTCCGAAATCCGGTCACGTTCCTGGTTGTAGTGGTTATCTACCTGCCCGACTCGCGCTTCCAAATCCTGCAACCGGGAGTCGCGGTCCTCTTTAATTTTGATGATACGTTCGTCCAGGTCGCCGACCAGTTCTTTTTCCTGGCGTTCCCGTTCCTGATTTAACTTGCTCAGCGCTTTATTGCGGGCGTCCTCATCTACATGAGTCACGACATACTGCGCGAAGTACAGCACTCGATCCAGATTGCGGCGGCTGACATCCAGCAGCAGCCCCAAATAGCTGGGAACGCGGCGGGTATACCACACATGCGCGACGGGCGCGGCCAGCTTGATATGCCCCATGCGTTCGCGCCGCACCGCCGACTTGGTGACTTCTACCCCGCATTTGTCGCAGATAATACCTTTGTAGCGGATATTTTTGTATTTTCCGCAGTAACACTGATAATCCTTGGTTGGGCCAAAAATGGCTTCGCAGAACAGCCCATCCTTTTCAGGCCGCAGGCGGCGGTAATTGATGGTCTCCGGTTTGGTGACTTCCCCATACGACCACGACTCAATCTGCTCTGGCGATGCCAGGCTGATTCGCAAGGCGCTGAAATCTTTTGCTTCCAAGAGTTGGCCTCCGCTTCTACCGTTGCTGGAATTCTCATCTATGGACATAAGCTAAAAAGCAAAAACGCGACGTATGAACTGCCCCCGTTCATCACGCCGAGAGTTAATCGAGGTGTATTGAATACTGATTCATATGTTGAAATAGTATAGTGGCAAAAACGTCCCGCGTCAAGAACGCGATTCACCCTTGTCCCCTCACCCTGCCTTCGGCATCCCTCTCCCACTGCTGCGCGGGGAGAGGGGGAGCAAAAAATTGAGCGTGACGTACCCGCATTCGATTTTGCGTAGGGACAAGCGAGTGAAACGAGCGATACCTGCCCAAAACAGGGCGGGTATCGGGCGTACCGCCCTTGTCCCCGCCCCTACATTCATCTTC
>CAZKZS010000153.1:0-4213 GCA_964557285.1 uncultured Anaerolineae bacterium
TTCTGAGAAATTTATGCGTACACGAGATTTATCCGTTCCAATTTTGTTGGTTATCGGGCTGGTGCTGCTGGCCGCCGCAGCGCTTGGGGAAACCCGCACCGCGTTTATCACCGACTGGCTTTCACGGGAAGGGGGCGCCATCTTCAACTGGTGGCTGCTGACCACCCTGGCGGGGACAGGAGTGTTTCCCCTGCTGTTCCGATTTATGCCGTCGCTGCCGAGTCGGGGGTATGCGCTGGCGAGAAGCGCGGGGCTGATGCTAACCGGATTCATTTTCTGGTTTCTGGCGTCGATGGGCTTTTTGACCAATTCCACAGGTTCGATGATTTTTGCCTGGCTGGTGGTGCTTGCCCTGTCGATGCTGGCCTGGACGCGCCGCCGCGACCCTACAGGAATCACGCTGGAGGGCTGGTTCAGGGACAACGGCGTGCTGATTCTGGTGGTGGAAATCCTGTTTGCCGCGTTGCTGCTTGGGTGGGCAGGCTACCGCGCCCACGAACCCGAAATTTACAGCACCGAAAAACCGATGGAAATGATGTTTATTAACAGTATTCGCCAGTCGGAAAATTTTCCGCCCAATGATGGCTGGCTAGCCGGATATTCCATCAGTTATTACTACTTTGGGTACGTGATAACGGCAGGGCTGGCCGATTTAAGCGGGGTCAATACAGGCATTGCTTTCGGACTGATAGGGCCGCTGCTGTTTGCGCTCTCCGGCATCGGGATTTTAGGCGTCGTATACGACCTGATACGGGCGCGGCCGATGGACGGAAGTCCGGCGGCAGGCACAGCAGCCGGCCTGCTTGGAGTATTTTTCCTTGTTCTCATGGGCAATCTGGGGACGTTTTTTATTGAACTTCCCTGGAATGGGAGTATCCCCGTTGGCATGAAGTATTTTGAATTTTGGGATGTGCCGGAGCGCTCCGATTTGGTCATTCGGCAGGACGAGGGCTGGGTCGATGCGCGGGGCAACCCCGTTGAACTCAACCCGGATACCCCGCCCGAAGACCAGGGATATATTCCGGTGCGGGACAGCAACCAGAACGGGGAAGCAGATTTCTCCGAATCGGATACGGAAAGCCAGGATTTTAAAAGCTGGGGGCGCTGGTGGTGGTTTCGTTACAGCCGCGTTGTTAAAGACCGCTTCCTTGACCGCACCCTCGTGAATCCTGAAACGAACGAAGAAGAAGTCATACAGGGCCGCCCGATTGGGGTGCAGCCAATTGATGAATTTCCCCATTTTAGTTTTGTGCTGTCGGATATTCACCCGCATGTGCTGGCGCTGCCGTTTACTCTGCTGGCGATTGGCCTGACGGTGGGGGTGGCGCTGCGTTCGCAGGAGATGGAATGGTGGGGGTATGTGCTGCTGGCGATCTGGGTTGGCGGCCTGATATTTATGAACTCCTGGGATGCCGTGTTTTTGCCGTTCCTGTTTGGCGGCGAAGCGCTGCGGCGGCTGATTCGTAACGGGCGGCTGACGGGTAGGGAGTGGGGTCATGTGGCGATTTTTGCGCTCATCATTTCCGCGCTGACATTTGGCCTGTACCTGCCCTGGATTTTAAGTTTTACGAGTCAGGCCAGCGGCTTTTATCCCAATATCATCTGGCCGACTCTGCCGCAGCAGTTGTTTTTGCAGTTTGGCGGCTTTTTTCTGGTATTGATTCCTTTTGTGCTGCGGGAACTGTTCCTGAAGCGGCATCAAATTCACTGGCAGGCGGTGGCGGGTGTTTTTGTGGCGCTGTTTTTGCTGATTGTGGTGGTGCTGCCGTTTTTGGCGGCTTCGCTGAGTTTAGCTCTGTGTAATGAAGATACCCTGCCGCGTACCAAAGCCTGCGAAGTCCGCGATATTGTGCTGGGTGGAGTAACGCCAGACAACAGTTTAAGCTTCTGGCAGGATTTACTGGAACGGCGGGCAGGATCGTATCTCAGCGAAGGGCTGATTCTGCTGGCGCTGGTTGCCATCGCGTTTTACCTGTTCGCGCGGCCTGCCCGCCATGACGATGCGGAAACCGAATCACGTCCACTTTATACCCCTTCGACGGCTGTCGCGCTGTTAATCACGGCGGCGGGACTGGTGCTGATTTTTGCACCGGATTTTGTGTATCTGGTGGATAATTTCAGCGTGCGGATTAATACGGTCTTTAAGCTGTATTATCAGGGCTGGATTTTTTTCAGTGTGGCGGCGGCGTATGCGGTGTATACGATTTTTGCGGTTGAAGCAGTCTCTCAGCCGCGAGTTTCAAGAACATGGGTGCTTCAGGGAGCATTGGGTCTGCTGCTGGCGCTGGTGCTGTGGATGGGCGCAATCTATCCCCTGTACGCGGCACGGACGCGCGGCCTGCATGAAACCGGACGGTACACCGCGTATCGGGCCTATGATTCCTGTATCCAGACCGCCGAAGATACCTATGAGGATGATGAACTCGAAGAAGCTAAGGAAACCTGTCTCAAACAGGCTTCCCCTCTAACTCTGGATGGGCGTTCGCGTTCGGTGTCCTCCGATGAATACGTGGTTGCCCAATGTTTATTGAATTTAAATCCTGACCCAGGTTCGATCGTGGCGGAAGCGCCGTTTGAGGGCGGCTATAATCCCTCCTTTGGGCGCATCGCCATGCTGACAGGGGTACCGAATCTATTGGGCTGGCAAAATCATGAACGGCAGTGGCGCGGCAGTACCTATGACGCGGTAACGGATACGGTCACAGCGTCCAATGGGGCAGTTGTGGACAGTCGTTCTATCCAGCTTGACCGTTTGTATCAGTCGGATAGCTGGGATATTGCTCAGCAGGTCATTAACCGTTACGGCATTGATTTTATCATGGTGGGGCAGGCGGAATTTTCCCGTTATGCTGATTATCAAAATGGACTGGAAAAATTCGCGGATTATCTAACTCCGGTTTGTCAGTCCGGCAACGTGAAGCTGTATCAGGTCAATTGAGGCAAAGATGGCACAACTCGCACAGGAAAATGTACAGACTGGCCTGCGGATTTCTGCCGAAGCGCTGGTCTACGCGGCGATTTTGCTTTTTACGCTGGTGATTCGTGTTACCATGCTGGGCGCTGTCCCTCTGGATGATACGCAGGCACATGAAGCGCTGGCCGCTTTGCATCGTATTGACCCCAGCGCGGCCTCTAGTCATCCTGATGAACCTTTGCTGCCGGATAACGCGCTTGCCTCCCTGTTCAACAGTCTGTCGATGCTCATTTTTGGCAGCAACGACGCGGCGGCACGGCTGCCAACCGCGCTGGCAGGCAGTTTGCTGGTCATTTCGCCCGTGTTGTACCGCCGATACTTTGGACGGGTGTTTGTCCTGTTTTTGTCGCTGGCGCTGATGGTGTCTCCGGTAGCCATTGCTGCCGCCCGCACCATGAGCGCGACCCCCTGGGCGATGCTGCTGGTGATGGTTGGCGGGTGGCTGGCGCTGCGATTCGCTGAAACCCGCGAAAAAGGGTTCGCACTGGGGGCGGCGGTGTGTCTGGCCGGAGTCCTCTTTCTGACCACCGAATACGGCCTGTTTATCGTGTTGGGGCTGGTTTTTGGTCTGGCGCTTATTGTGAGGGATGATATTCAGAAGGTGCTGGCGGACTGGCCTTACTTTGAGTCCTTCATGGCGATGGTTGTCACCCTGATTGTGATTTCTACCGCGTTTTTAGCCTCTCCAGCAGGGCTGTCGTCTGTGGGGCAGGTTTTGGAAAAATTTGTAGAAGGCTTAAGCACCCGTCATGCCAATACCCCTTTTGCCTATGGGCTGCTGGTCACACTGCGATATGAAATTGGCTGGGTGATTTTTGCGCTGATCACCCTCTGGTACACATGGCGCGACAGCACCCGCCTGGAACGGTTTTTAATGGGCTGGCTGGTCTGGAGTCTGCTGTGCGTGACGTTTTATCTGGGGGCGACGGCGGACATGGCGCTGCTGGTCACGATTCCGGCGGCGGCACTGACGGCCAGCCTTGCCACCCGCATGACTCAGGAAGTCAGTTTTGGCTTCTGGAATGTTCCTGGCTGGTTTATTCCCCTGCACGCGGTCATTGTGGCTGCGCTGATTGCCGCGCTGACGGTGAGTGTGCAAAGTCTGGCGTTAAAACTGTATGAAGAAGCCAAAGTGCAGCCGTATGCCGAAATTTTAAATTTTGAGGACGCCACTGAACGCATCGGCACGATTTCCCCCGACGCCGATTCGAGTATGGTTATCACGCTGCCTTATATCCA
>CAZKZS010000153.1:4313-11333 GCA_964557285.1 uncultured Anaerolineae bacterium
GGGGAATACCGTTTTGAGGTGTTACGCGGCGATGAGGAATTTAAAACCCAGGCGCAGTATCTTCTGCTGGTGTACCTGCATGACTTAACCGACGACTCTGGCTTTGATGAACTCAGAAGCGGGGCAGTGGCACTGCGATTTCCGGAACTAACCGCCGCGCTGCGGATTTTTGCCCGCAATACGTTGAATCCGGCGGCGATTATCGTTGTGCCGATGATACTGCTGCTGCTGCCGATTACGTTTTTCCTCGGCGGGGCCATGTATGGGGCGCGGGCGGCCTGGCGCGGCATCGGGTTCGGGGTTATGCTGGCGGTGGCGGTGTTTGGGGTGTCCCTGGGCTGGAATGTGTCCACGCTTTACGCGGGGCAGATGCGTGAACTCTGGACGCAAAACCCCACCACGAAAGATTATCATTCGCTGGAAGCTACGCTTGAAGAATATTCCCGGCGCGATAACGGCACACGGCATGAAATGGAAATTACCGTCGAAGGTGAGTCGGATGGGGCGCTGGCGTGGGCGCTGCGTCACTTTGATAATGCCCGCTTTGTGGATGCCGTTGGCCCGCATATTGTGACCGCCGCCGTGATTACCCGTGATACGCAGCCGCGCCCGCCGTTGGGGGCGGATTACGTGGGGCAGCAGCTTGTGTTTGGCGAGTCCTGGAATCGGGCGTCGCTGAACTGGACAGATTTTGGGTCGTGGTGGTTTCAGCGCCGCACCCGTTTTGCGCCCACACCGGATAATGCCTGGCGGTTGTGGATTCGCAAGGAGGTGTACGATGTTCAAACTGTGCCAGAAGGATAGTCTAGGGAGAGCAAGTCATGACTCTGACCGTTCACGCTGAGAATGTCCCTTTACGTACCAGCCCGGATGGGGACATGATTTATGTGGGGAAAACTCGTGTGCCTCTGGAAACGGTAGTTGAAACTTTCAGAGAGGGTGCGACACCTGAAGAAATTGTTATGCAGTATCCTGCTCTCTCGCTCGCCGATGTGTATCTGGTCATTGGGTATTATCTCAATCATCGGGCTGAAGTCGATGCTTATATCGAAAAGGCTCATGCTGAATCGGAACGGGTGCGGCGCGAAAACGAAGCCCGTTTTGATGTTTCAGGATTGCGCGAACGCCTGTTAGCACGGCTCAAACCGCAGGAGTAACAGTGCGTGCGTCTGCTACTCGATGAAAATTTCAATAACAATATTTTACGCGGCCTACTACAGAATAGCCCTGAGATTGACGTTATTCGCGCTCAGGACATTCCAGAGATTGCTGGCAAAGATGACCCAACCCTGTTGGCGTGGGCAGCCGAACAGGGTTGGGTGTTGTTGACTCACGATGTTCGGACCATTACCGGATATGCCTACGAACGTATTGAACAAGGACTGCCCATGCCCGGGGTAGTGGAAGTGAGTCGTTTTGCACCTCTCAAGGATGTTATCGAGGATATACTAACCCTAATAGCTGCTAGCATCCCTGAAGATATAGAAAATCAGGTCATTTATCTGCCGTTCAAGTCCGGGAAGGCATAGGCAGCAGGACACGGAAAATGCTGCCGATGCCAACCTCACTTTTAACCTCAATTTTGCCCATGTGCAGCTCGACGATATTTTTTGCCAGCGCCAGCCCCAACCCAACCCGTCCGGTTTCAAGCTGACGGGCTTTGTCGGCACGGTAGAATCGCTTAAAAATGTGGGGCAAATCCGCGTCTGCAATCCCGATGCCCCTATCCTCAATTTCGACAACGGCAAAATGATCCTTCGGGTAGGTTCGCAGGTCGATAGTGCTGGCGGTAGGGGTGTAATGGATGGCATTGTCGACCAGGCAGCACAGTGCCTGCCGCAGTTCGGCGGGTTCAAGGGGAACATCAGCAAGGGAAGAATCCAGGGTTAAATGCAGTGTATGGCCTTTTTCCGCCGCTTCATCCTGCATGACCAGCCGCACTTCTTCCACCAGCGCATTAAGATTCAGATGTTGAAATTGCAGTTCGGGTTTTTGGCTCAGCCGCACCATTGCCAGCAGATTATCAATCATTTTGCTGATGTGAAACACCTGCTGTTCAATCCGTTGAGAATGGATTTTGCGCCTGCTGACATCCTCACTTTTATCCAGCAAATACAGGCTGGTGTTGATAATCGCCAGAGGGGTTTTAAAATCGTGCGAAACATCAGTGATAAACTGGCGCAGCAGTTCCCCACGTTCTTTTTCCAGCGCAAATTCCAGCGCCTGCGCCTCCAAAAATTTACGTTCAGTGATGTCACTGATGACCATTACGGCGTAGCTGTTGCCAGAGTCATCGCTGCGAAACGCCCGGGTAGAAAGGGGATGGATCTCCACGAGATGATGCCGTCTGGGGAGCAGATAGGCAATTTCAAAGGTGGTGGTTTCGTGTATCGCCAGCTTTTCCCATGCCCGATCTAAGTGTTCCTGAAATACTGCCTGATTTTTAAATAAACTCACAATAGGGATGTCTTTCACCGCACGAACTTCGCCCAGTTTCCATGTTTCGATGGTGCGGTTGCAACGCTGGATACGCTGCTGTTTATCCAAAAGACAAATGAACTGAGGTAGGGAATCAATGGTCGATTCCCATTCCTGTTTGGCGCGTTTGACCCGATTGTAATCTTCCTGAAAGGTGTTGTCGCTCATGCCTGGCCGCCCTCCTCTTTTATTATACGAGAGAGAAGGGCGTAAGCGGTGAAGAAATTTGTATCAGGTTAAATTTCTAATGCGGAAGGCCGTAGCGGGCAGCCGCCAAATCCACAATGGCATTGATCAGCTGCTCGTAGCTCATGCCTGCTGCCGCCGCTTCAATGCACAAATCGCTGTACCCCGGATTCAGGCCGGGCAGGGGGTTAATTTCAAGGATATAGGGTTTGTGACCGTCGGATTCATCCAGCCGGAAATCGACCCGTGCCACATCCTTACAATCTGTGACCCGAAAAACGGCTGCCGTCAGCCGATAAAGCTGTTCTTCCAGCACCGGATCAAGAGAAGCGGGGCAGGTGTAATAAAAGGTATCCACCAGATCGGTTTTGATGCGATTGGTATACAATCCGGCTTCCGATTCCCCGTAGGCGTGGGTATCCACTTCAAGCGGCGGGAAGAATCGAAGTTCCTTCGGCAGGGCATACGGCGCGGTGAGGTCGGTCAGGCGGCGGGCGGTAGGGGGCGTAAAATTACCAATCACCCCAACGGTTACTTCGCGTCCTTTGATATAACGTTCGCACAGCACGGGCTGTTTGTAACGCTGGATTAATTTGCCAACCTGCTGGCGCAGTTCATCAACGGTACGGACAATACTTTCGGCGCTGACGCCCATCCCTGTTCCTTCGCGGCTGGGTTTAACAAACAGGGGAAAACGCAGGCCGCCATTTTCATCAGCTAAATCTGTATCCAGGGGTTCTTCCGGACTGTCAAACACCTGAAACTCTGGCGTAGGCAGGTCATGATAATGCAGCAGGCGTTTGGTCATGGGTTTATCCAGCGCCAGCGCCAGCGTCAAAATCTGGCTGCCTGTATACGGAATCCGCAGCATTTCCAGCAGCGCCGGAATCTGCGATTCGCGGCTGTCGCCAAAATGCCCTTCTGCAATGTTAAAACATAAGTCCGGCCGGTACGCGGTCAGATTTTCAATGAGGTTGTGGGCAAGGCTGGCCTCAAAAAATTCGGCCTGATGACCGCCGCTTTGCAGCGCCTCCACCAGCGCATTGATGGTTTTGGGGCTGTCCAGATCGTCCCACTGGTCGGGAGTCATGCCTTCCCAGGTAGGGGCGTTTTTTTTCAGATTGGCGAGAACCGCAATTTTCATTCTTTACTCCACAGGACACGGCAATGCCGTGTCTCTACTATATCCCCTCCAGGGGCGGGGACAAGGGCGGAACGCCCGATTCCCGCCCTTTTGGGCAGGAATCGCTCACTGGTTCGCTCGTCCCTGCCCCTACTGTCCGCCCTTACTTTTTCCCATTGCCGTTTTTCTTGCGGGTCGGGAGTTCCGGCAGTTGGAACACATCGCTGTCAAAGTCAGGTACAGCCGATTTTTTCCCGTTGCCGTTTTTCTTATGCCCGTTGCCATTTTTGCGACGGTAGGGCTGCCATTTGGTGTCATCCATATTCAGACGGTGCTGTTCGGCGTTGCGGCGGTGCGTTTCATCGAAGCCTTCCGGTTTGATGGCCGTTTCTTCGCCCGTCAGCAAACCGTGAACCCCACTTTGCCCCGGTTCAGTCCGGTGGGTCGCCTCTCGGTCAAGTGCATCAATCAAGTGCGGATCGTAGTCGGTTGGCTCGTCATAGGTGGTGATGAAACCCTCGTAATTTCGCAGCACCACTTTTCCTGGCGCCTGGCTAATCAGATACTGCGGCATGACCGGAATCTTGCCGCCGCCGCCGGGGGCATCAACCACATAGGTCGGCACGGCGTAACCACTGGTATGACCGCGCAGCCCTTCGATAATTTCAATGCCTTTTGCTACCGTCGTGCGGAAGTGGCCCGCGCCTTTGACCAGATCACACTGATACAGGTAGTAAGGCCGCACCCGGTTACGCACCAGTTTATGCGCCAGTTCGCGCTGAATATGCACACTGTCATTGATGCCCGCCAACAGCACACTCTGGTTGCCAAGCGGCACACCTGCATAGGCCAATTTTTCCAGCGCCTTGCTCAATTCCGGTGTAATTTCTTTGGGATGGTTGACATGAATATTCATCCATAGGGGATGATATTTTTTAATCATGTCACAAAACTCATCCGTAATTCGCTGTGGCAGGAACACCGGCACCCGGCTGCCAATGCGGATAATTTCAATGTGTTCAATTTCGCGCAGGCTTGCCAGAATATACTCCAAAATTTTCGGGGCAAGCACCAGCGGGTCGCCGCCGCTAAGCAGCACATCCCGCACCTGCGGCGTGCGGCGCAAGTAGGCAATCTGCGCTTCAAAATCGGTTTTGCTGAAGTTCATCGCCGACTGACCGACAATGCGGCTGCGGGTGCAGTAGCGGCAGTAGCTCGCACACTGAGTCGTTAGCAGCATCAATACCCGGTCAGGATAACGATGGACTAGACCCGGCACCGGGCTGTGTTTGTCCTCGGCAAGACTGTCCTCGCGCATCCCTTCAAAGGCTTCCAGTTCACGCCCTAGCGGGATAATCTGGCGGCGAATCGGGCAGCGCGGGTCATCAGGATTCATCAGGCTGGCGAAATATGGCGTGACATCTACCCGAAATTTGTTTTCGGCGGTCAGCCCTTCGATTTCTTCCGGCGTGAGATGAATCAGCCGGGCAAAATCGCTTACACTGTTCAGGCGGTTTGCCACCTGCCAGCGCCAGTCATTCCATTGTTCATCCGGGACATGCTCCC
Organism: uncultured Anaerolineae bacterium; assembly: GCA_964557285.1. Classification (GTDB taxonomy): domain Bacteria; phylum Chloroflexota; class Anaerolineae; order Aggregatilineales; family J027; genus SB15. The sequence goes on from CAZKZS010000153.1 coordinate 9,667, forward strand.
ACAGGGCGGGTCGGGGGGTCACAGCAGTCGCTAGGCGACTACCGGGGGGTTCGGTAATTTCTTCTTTCTCTAAGCGGGTCATTCTCCACACCTCGTTACGGAACGTACACAACATTTCTAATTGTACAACTGAACTTTTACTTGTCATCAGGATTTTGAATTTCTTTGAAAATTTTAAGAATTTTTTATAAAACAGCAGTCGGGGGCGGCAGAATCCCAAGAAGCACAAGGGTTGCCACCAGCAGGGTATACAGCAGAGAAAAGCCTACATCCTGCTTAAAATGGTGGGACTCAGGCCGAAAAAGCCCGATGTGCAGCAGCCAGAATCCCAATACATTCGTCAGCCAGTAGCCAAGAATAAAGGAGGGTAAAAAGAGCGATTCGTGAAGAAGTGTAAAGGGCAGACAAAACAGGTAGGCCAGAGGCAGATTCACAAGGGCATCATTCCACCAGGAGAGGGGTGAGAGCATAAATCCAAGCACCACCAGGGCGCTGTTTTTGACCATTTTGCGGGTACACCTCCCGCATTTCCTGATTCTATTATAGCATTAGATAATGACCTTGATTGCCAGTCACGCAAATCCTCACCCCTTGCCAGTGTCTCCACAACAGCATAGCCTTTGGAAGTGTATGGTTCAGGGGCAGACAGGCAGATGAATGTAGGGGCGGGGACAAGGGCGGTAGCCCGATACCCGCCCCCTACGGAAAGGGCAGGCATCACTCGCTGCGCTCGCTTGTTCCTGCCCCTACTTTCTGTCCATTGCGTGGGGAGGGGTTTGGGGTGGGGACGAGCCATCAAGGTTAGATAAAGTTGAAAGGTCACTGCAAAAATCATGCCCATTGAGCATATTATAATTAGAGAAGGCAGTCGAATCCCGCGCACACGCAGGCATCGGATTCCTGTATTTTTGCTTGGCTCGATGATTGATGACCCCAAATGGACGATACAGCGTATTTGTGAGCAGTACGACCTGACTGCGGGGGAAGTGTACGCCGCCTAGTCATATTATTCGGATCACAAAGAGGAAATTGACCGTGCCGTTGCCGAAGGGGATGAACGGGTTCGGCAAATGGCGCACGAGGTTGTCTTCAAAGATTAGCCGATGGTCAGGGATAATTCAGACTCCTGGTCAGGTAAAAACTGGTCAGCAGTCTGATGTTTTTATAGGAGGCTGGTGATAGGCTAACTTCTAGTGGACACGGTAAAAAAGCGAGGTCAAAGTGCCATACCATATTACTACGCCATTGATAGAAGATCGTCCGTATATTCTTGTTACTTATCTCCCTCCCCTTAATCCCATAGAGGATGTAAAAAACGGCCTGATTGACCAGATAAAACTCCTGAAAGAATGGACATCCTTTCCAGCGTATGTCATTGTGGACTTTTCCAGAGTCAATCTGAGTTTTAGCGAAGTGGTCACAGGGCTTGGACAGGTACGGGCAACTGTTTTAGGAGAGCAGTTGAACCAGTATGAAATGGTGACGGTTTTTGTGGGCAACAATGAGATGATTCAGATGGCTGCCCAGAGCGCCGGACAAAAACAGTATGGGGGCTTCCAGATGAAGGTTTTTCCTACCTTAAATGATGCAGAGACATTTCTTAAAGAAGCAATAGCAGTAAAAAATTAACAGGGAAGGGGCAGGGCTTCCGCCCCTGTCCCTACTCG
>CAZKZS010000154.1:0-11212 GCA_964557285.1 uncultured Anaerolineae bacterium
TTCATCCCCGCCCCGCCCCGGAAGGCAAGAATCCCTGGATTATACGAACGTTGCTGCTGGTAGGGACAGGAATTCTCCTGCTGTTTTATACCCTACTGGCGCTGCTGGCGGGGTATCAGTTCATGACCCAGGATCAGATTTACCCCGGGGTTTCCTCCGTGTACGGGGTGAATATCGGCGGCATGACCCGTTCCGAAGCGATTTCCGCGCTGCGAAGCCAGCCGAATTATGGGGATGAAGCCCGTTTTGTATTTCAGTACGGCAGTCAGCAGTGGGAATATTCCGGCAAAGAACTGGGGGTCCGGTTTGATGTTGAAGCGACGGTAGATGCAGCTTACAACGTGGGGCGTGATGGCAACTGGATTCAAAATTTGGGCGACCAGTTCACGACATGGCGGGAGGGTGCGCCCGTTGCTCCGGTGATTGAGTACAACCAGACTCAGGCGGAAAATCTTATCCGTTCGCTGGCCGAAGATTACATTAATCAGCCCGTTATGGATGCGACTCTGGTGCTGCAAAGCGGGCAGGTGCTTCATACGCCCGGCCAGGTGGGGCTGGAAGTGAATATTGACCAGACGATGCAGCTTTTGCAGCAGGAAATTCTGGCAATGAACACCCGCAGCGTGATTCAATTAAATGTGGATGTGGCACAGCCCGCCCTCGCCAGCGCTGAGGAAGCCGCTGAAAAAGTCCGGCTGGCGCTTAATACTGATGGTGTCACCTTTTTTGTTCCAGAAACGTATGGCATATCGGCTGGCCCCTGGATTGCAAAACCAATTTCAATTGAAAATATGCTGCGGATTGAGCGAGTCGATAATCCTGACGGCACAGCTTATTATGATGTGTATGTAGACACGGCTCAGGCACGCGAATTTTTAGCGGGTCTGAAGGAAGAACTTGACCAGAAACCTAAAAATTCCCGCTTCATTTTTAATGACAGCACCAAACAGTTAGAAGTCATCGAAAGCAGCGTGAATGGGCTGGGGCTGAATGTGGATGAAACGCTGCGGTTGTTCCCACAGGCCGTTTTTTCGGCCGATGACCGCCGCGTGCCACTGGTTTTTGATGAGGTCGTGCCGACCATTAACGACCAGGCAACTGCTGCCGAACTGGGCATCACGGAACTGGTGATTGAAGCGACCACCTACTATTACGGTTCAACCTCCGCACGGCAGGCGAATATCAAGGTGGCGGCGGAACGTTTTCATGGGATTGTGATTCCGCCCGGCGGTGAGTTTTCCTTTAATGAGTGGTTGGGTGAAGTCAGCACGGATGAAGGCTTTGAAGAAGGGCTAATTATCGTGGGCGGACAGACCATTACCGGAGTCGGCGGCGGGGTGTGTCAGGTATCCAGCACGGCGTTTCAAGCGGCGTTTTATGCGGGCTTCCCCATTCTGGAACGTCACCCGCACGGCTACCGGGTGGGCTATTATGAGGCAGGCGAAGGGCCGGGCATGGACGCAACCGTTTATTCTCCGGTGGTGGATTTCCGCTTTTTGAACGATACCCCCTATCACCTGCTGATTGAAACCTATATCCGTCCGGGCAACAGCACGGTCACGTTTAAGTTTTATAGCACCAGCATGGGGCGACGGGTCGAAAAAGAAGGCCCGATTATCAAAAATGAAAAAGCTGCCCCTCCGCCCATTTACCATGCTGACCCGAATTTGTCCCCCGGAGAAATTTTCCAGACGGATTACGCGGTTTCCGGTTCAGAGGTGTTTGTCTACCGCACCGTGTATCAGGGCGACGAGGTTATTATTGACCGCGAGGAATTTTACAGCAATTACATCCCGTGGCCGGCGCAGTTTAATGTGTCGCCGGAAGATGGCCGCGTCAACGGATAAAACTACTGGCTGTAATCTGCTCCAAAAACATCCACCATCAACGCGCCAATGCGGGAACGGTTTGGGACAAGCACCGACCCCCCGCTTGGCGTTTCGTAACCAATCAGGTATTCCCAACTGACGACTCCGGTGTGGATATTTTCGTGGGGGACATCGGCAAACCAGAGGGCAAGCTGCACCATCTGGTCAAAACTCAGTCCGGTATTAATGCCCGATTTGAGGTTGGCATAAATGGTTGGGGCTTGCAGCAGCAAATCATCGACCATGCCCAACGACAGGATACGGTCACGGGCCGCATAAATTAAATCCTGCTGGCGGCGGGCGCGGTCAATGTCATCCGAATTGTGACGCGAACGGGCATATTTGAGCGCCATTTCCCCATCAAAATGCTGCATTCCCGGCTGGATATTAACGACTTCCGTACCGTAGTCCATCGTGGGATAGCTGTAGTCCACAATGGCATTTTTCACGTCAATATCCACGCCGCCGATGGCATCAATTAATGCAATCACCGTTTGAAAATCGACGGTGACAAATTCATTCACCCGAATACCAAAATTATACTGGACGGTTTGCATCGCCAGACGGGGGCCGCCGCCGGGTTCTTCCAGTTCGCCAATCACATAGGCGGCGTTCACACGCTGCAAACCTGCATAAGGGACTTCCACATAGGTATCACGCGGGATGCTTAAAACGCCAACGCTGTTGGTTTTGGGATCAAGGCTGATGAGCATCATTACATCGGTACGGAAGGCTGTTCCCGTTTCCGAAGGGCGTTTATCCAGCCCCATGAGCAGAATCGTAAAACGCTCCTGCCCGTCCCATTTGGCATTCAGGATTTCCAGGCTGTTGCCTTCCAGCGCCCCGCCGACTTCTGTGCCTTCACCCGAATAAATAATCGACGTGGGTTCGACTTCCGGCGCATCTGCCAGCACCGCCCCATTCTCTCCATCCCGCACAGCGTAGCGGATAATGACGACCATAATCAAACTGCCGACGATGGTTAAGCCCAGAAGCGCACTTGCAATCACGACCCATGCCCAGTTTTCCGGCATCCCGGACGCCTTACGTTTGCGACGGTTATCAATACGCTGGCGAGCCGGACTTCTGCGCTCCGCAGGGGAAGGAATCGCGGCGGGCGGCGGCGCTCCATGCACCGGTGCGTTTGGATCGCGCAGATGTGAATAATCGTAACGCACTGTCGGCGCATTATGACCAGCGTCGGGCGGCTGTTGATTCTGAGGGTTCTTCTGGGTTTCTTCCATTTCACGTATCCGTGTTTATAATCTTAGTATATGCGACTTGCTGAAAGGTTCAATTTTTGCGTCTGATACTCTCGCCGCCGCAGGATGGTGTTACCAATATGGCAACCGACCAGGCCATCATGGAGGCCGTTGGAGATGGCCGTGTGCCGCCCACCCTGCGCCTGTATCGCTGGCATCCGGCCTGCCTGTCGCTGGGATATGCCCAATCCGTTCGTGATGTCGATGAATCCCGGCTGCAATCCAAAGGATGGACGCTGGTCAGGCGTCCCACAGGCGGGCGGGCAATTTTACATACGGATGAACTGACCTACAGCCTTAGCCTACCACAGGATAATCCTCTGGTGGAAGGTGACATCGTAACGAGTTACCGACGCCTGACTGAAGGGCTGCGACGCGGGCTGGAAATTCTGGGGGTGGAAGCCGATTCCCGCCGCCAGAGCCGGAGCAGTTCCGGCAGCGCGGTTTGTTTTGAAACCCCCTCCCATTATGAACTCACTGTTGATGGGCGTAAACTGTTGGGCAGCGCCCAGGTACGGCGGCAGAAGGCGGTTTTGCAGCATGGCTCATTACCCCTGTGCGGGGATATTCGCCGGATTTGTGAGGTGCTGGCCTATGCCAGCGAGTTGGAACGGGAGGAAGCACGGGAAAAAGTCCAGCAGAGGGCGGCTACGCTGGAATCGGCTTTAGGCAGGGTTATAACATGGGAAACGGCTGCCCACGCTATCATCGAAGGTTTTTCCCAGACGTTTGACCTGATGTTTGAAGAAGCTTTTTTGACCCCCGAAGAATCGCTGCGCCTTGAACAATTGCGGGTCGAGGTGTACAGTCATGAAACGTGGACCTACAAACGCTAAAAACAGCTATGATTGTTGGAACGTGTGTCATTGAACTGCATCTGCCGGGGGTGCAGTCCCTGAAGGAAAAACGCAGCATTATCAAATCACTGACGGCTCAAATGCAGAAAAAATTTAACGCGGCGGTGGCGGAAGTCGGGTTTCATGATGTCTGGCAGTCATCCACAATTGGGGTGGCGGTGGTCAGCACCAGCGCCGTTCATGCGACTCAGTGGTTAGAAAATATGGTGACATGGATTGAACACTACCGGCCGGATGTAGATGTGGTGGAACATGATATTGAGATAATGCACCTATGATTGTTTACCCTGCCATTGACTTAAAGGAAGGGCGGGTCGTGCGTTTGCGTCAGGGCGACCCCTCCCAGAAAACTATTTACAGCGACGCTCCAGTAGCGGTTGCCAAACGCTGGCAGGAGGCAGGGGCGGGCTGGGTGCATGTGGTGAATCTGGATGGCGCGCTGGATTCGGAAGCAAAAACGTGGGCGATTCTGGAGTCCATTGCCGGATTGGGGTTAAAAATTCAGTTTGGGGGCGGACTGCGAACGGCGGACGAAGTACACCAGGCTTTTCACTGCGGCGTTCAGCGTGCCGTGTTGGGGACAGCCGCCGTTGAAAATCCCGCGCTGGTGGAAGCCCTGATTCAAAAATACGGCACGGAACGGATTTCAATTGCGCTGGATGCCAAAAATGGCCGGGTGGCGACTCACGGCTGGCAAAGCGAATCCGACTGGACGGCGGTAGAACTGGGAAAAATGATGGTGCAAAAGGGGGTCAGCCATGCCCTGTACACCGATATTCACCGCGATGGAGAATTGGGCGGGGTGAATGTAGAAATGACGTGCCAGCTTGCCCGCGAAACCGGATTACAGGTGATTGCTTCCGGCGGGGTGCGTTCGATTGAGGATGTTAAAGCGCTGGTCGGAACGGAAGTCGCCGGAATTATCCTGGGTAAGGCGTTGTATGAGCAGATGATTGACCTGGCCGAAGCGATTCGTTTAGCCAGTCTGTGACACCTCTACCAACCTTTTTTTCTGCATATACAGCGTATACAACTCCCAGAGGGATACCGCCTCTAAAATCGCAAAAAAGGGCGAATACGGCAGACGGTAGCGGGGGATGGCAAAAAAGACCATATGCGTTAAAAATCCGCCCAAAATCATCAGCCACATGACCAGCAGGGTCTGGCTGCGGGTTTTATAGGTTAGCCACAGGCTGTACAGCAGCAGCAGCACCCCCACCGTCCAACTGAGCAGTTCATACCCCAATTCTGCCCCATTGCGGGTGATTTTCGGCCAGGGACGCACGAATCCAAAAAAGTGAGCCGCCATAAGTTTGGGCAGCTTTTCAGGATTTTCAAGAATCCATTCCCGACCTTTTTGGGCTAAAAACTGGTTGTAACGGATTTCATCATTAAAAAAGTCCTCTGAAACTTCGTCCCGATACAGTTCATCGGGATTCACCCAACCGTCGCCCCAGGGGTTTTTATAAATTTCATCGTTATACGCGCCGGAAAGCACATTACCCGACTGAGTTGAAACAGGTACAAAAGCATCAAAGGCGCGGTAGTTGCGGATAATCCAGGGGGAAATAACCAGCAGCATGACCGTTCCGGTGATGAAGGTTTTGATAAAGCCTGCCCGCCACCACAGATATAAAAATAACAGCACCAGCGCCCCAAACGCTGCGCCGCGTGTCAGCCAGGCCAATCCCAACAGCACGCCCGCCCCCGCCAGCCAGCGTCCGCTTTCCGGTTTGTAGAGAATGATGCCTATGGCGGCAGTCATCAGCAGGATAAACAGGGGTTCGGTCAGGATGTACCCTGGCTGGCGTATCCAGCCCAGATTTGCCAGCAGCGCCAGCGCCGCCAGCCAGCCCACTTTTTCCCCATAAAAATGCGTGGCAATCCAGAACGTGACGACGGCCACCAGCCCACTGAGGATAAGCTGCACCAGCCGGATAACAACCAGCGAGTCCGGCCCGACGGCGGCAATTAAAAGCGGGAACAGGGGCATGACATAGGCGGTCGGTTTATCGTCGTACCCCGGCGCGTGCATCCCCCGCCCTTCGCGGATTTCCTGCCCGTAATACACATAACGCGATTCGTCGTAGCTGTCTGGCAGGTAATCTTCCCGCCAGAAGCCACCACCTACCGCCAGCAGATGAATCACACAGGCCAGCGCAAAAACGGCCAGCGTGTTACTCAACCACGATGGTATGGATATTGCCTTCATACACGCCTGCTAAAGCTGCCCCCACGATGCCCGCCTGATTTCGCATTTCGGCGGGGACAATTTCCACACTCACTTTTTCCAGATAGGGCGAAAATTTATTCCATTCCTTACTTACGCCGCCGCCAATGATAAATAAATCCGGCCAGAGCAGTTTTTCCAGCGTATACAGGTACTTATCGACCCGCTTTGCCCACTTTTTCCAGCTCAAATCTTCACGTTCGCGGGCGCTGTCGGCGGCACGATGTTCGGCGTCCTCTCCATCAATTTCGATGTGACCCAGCTCAAGGTTGGGGACAAGATGCCCGTCGGTAAACATAGCAACCCCGATACCCGTTCCCAGAGTAATCATGACCACTACCCCTTCCCGTCCCTGACCTGCCCCAAAGCGCATTTCCGCTAATCCGGCCGCGTCGGCATCGTTAATCACGCGGACGCGCTGCCCCGTGAACCGTTCCAGTTCTTTTTCTACCGGAAAGTTAATCCAGCGTTCATGTACATTAGCGGCGGTGCGGGTTTTGCCCCCTTTGACCACCCCGGGATAGCCGACTCCCATCAGGCCGTGCCAGTCAAAATGGTCGATGATGTCCTCAATGGTTTTTAAAACGGCTTCCGGTGTCGCGGGCTGCGGGGTGGGAACACGATAGCGGTCTGTCAGCAGTTCGCCTGTTTTGACATCCACCAGCGCGCCCTTCACGCCTGACCCCCCTATATCAATGCCTAAAACATTCATCCCGTTTATTCCGTCACTATTTTGATGCTGTCTATATCCTGCCGCAGCGTTTTAGAGTCTTGCGCCAGTTTTTCAAGGTCGCTTTTCTGGGTGCGGAAGTTTTCGGCCAGTACATCGAGATGGCTGAACACGGGCGAAAGAATCTGTTGCCCATACTGAAGCAGGCGGGCGCGTTCCCGTTCAGTTAAATCATTCAGCGCCTGATGGTAGCTTTTTTTCAAGACTTCCAGCCGATTATCCAGTTCTTTGTAAGCGTCATTGCGAAGTTTGCGCCAGTAGGAATAGGCGGCTGCCCCACCCCCCACCAGCATCACGGGTGCGGCCACTATGCCAAGCACGACACCAACCGCCGTCGCAGTTAAAGCGCCCGGCGCGGCAGCACCAACCGCAAACGCCAGCAGTCCGCCAATCACCCCCACAATGCTGGCCGAAAACCCGACCATGTTGGTGGAAAAAATTTCATGTAAATTTTCCGCCAGGTTGTCCTCAGTATAGGTTTTAAGCTGGGCGTCGGCGATGGCGATGGCCTCCTGCAAGGCCACACGCTGGTCGGCGTAGCTACCCGCATCGGGGGAAGCGATATGTTCCTTTAAAAGGGCTTCCAGCCGATTCAGCCGTTCGATGATGCTGCGCCAGTAGCGGCGACTGCTATCGACAACCGCGTTTACGTAGTCCTCCGAAATGGTGTTAATTTGTTCCAGCGCCGACCCGACAACATCACTTTCAAATTTTTTGCGGGCTTCATCCCTGTCCATCACCCGCACCGACCAGTTAAACGAAAGGTTGTCGGTGATAAACTTGCGCCCGCGCTCCCGAATCTGGTCAAACACCCGGTCAAGCTCTCGCATGGAGGTATCCAACTGATTATTGAGTGTTCCGGCCTGTTTTTCCAGTTCTTCCCGCAGTTGTTTGGCCTGCCGTTCGTCGTTGCTTATGAGGTCAAGACGCTGGTTAATGATTCCGGTATATTTTTTAATCATGCTATCGCCAAAATCTAGCTGAGCATAAAGTTTTTGTTTGGCGGGCGGCACTTTTTCAAAAACCCCGCGCAGGTATGCCTTTACCTCATCAATGCCGGATTCATCCGTGCCGGATGCTCCGCTAAACAGGCCGCCCGTGCGTCCGCCCTTCAAGGCTCTTTTGGCCGAAATCATAAAAATGGGCGGCTCAATATTCAGCAGTTCGGAAACCTGCTGTTTAACAAACGCCCGTACATCTTTTTGCTCTTTTTTCTCGAGCAAATCCACCTGATTAATGACCAGAATGATTTTTTTGCCGTAATCGCGTGCCAGTTCCAGATAGAGTTTTTCGGTCTGGGCAAAGGCACGTTTGGCAGAAATCAAAAAAATCACCAGGTCGCTGCGGCTGAGAAATTCTTTGGCAATACGTTCATGTTTGGCAAATACTGACCCTGTACCGGGGGTATCCACAATTACTACCCCTGGCGCTCCGGTGTTGGGGTGCATCCATTCGCGGATTGTGCCGTCCTCACGCATGACCGCATTTTTACTTCGGTCCCGGCTGTACCGGATGAGTTCAATAGCGTCGGTGGTCGGGGTAATACCCATCGGCAGCATTTCGTCCCCCAACAGCGCATTCACAAAGGTCGATTTGCCTGCATTAAATTCGCCGATGATGACCACCATAAAAAACATATCGCGCAGGTCATCAGCATTTTTCTGGATGCGGTCACGGTCTTTCAGACCCTCTTCCCCAAATTTGCCTGCGTTTTCTGAAATGGCATGTAACCACCGAATTTCGCGTTCGCGCAGTTCGGCGATTGGCCCTTCTAATACAATGCTCGTCATAGAATCGCGAGTCCTTTTTGTACGTCTTCAATCGCCCGTTCAGAAGTATCAATTTGTGTTTTCAGTTCATCGGTCAGTTTGGCCTGAGACTCAATCAGACGGGTGAACGGCGCAGTGGTATCTTTCCGAAGCTGTGTCCCATAGGCCAACTGTTCTTTGAGGGCGTCGTTTAGAATTTTATGGTACTGCTCTTTCAGGTCAAACATACGTTTGCTATACGCTCGTTCCAGCAGCCAGCCGCGCAGAGGCAGCAGCGCCAATCCGCCGATGGCAGCCAGCAAAATCACCGCAAAAATGGCAAACAGCGTGCCAGAATTGGCACTTTGCGCGGCGGGAATCCCGAAGGCCAGCGCCAATGCAATCACAATAATTTCCCAGATAGCGGCGACAATCAGCATATTGGTTAGCTGGCGGTCCAGGCGTTTGGTTTCAAAGCGGCGGGCTTCATTCAAAATGTTATCCAAATCGGTTCGCACGCGGCGCAGGAAACTGCGGTCATAATTCATCGGCCCCTGCACCCGTCCAATGACCTTATCTTTGAGGTTGGGTGGCAGTTCGCTGATTTTTTTGTTGGTGTACTGGACTAAATCATCTAAGTCCTGCACATCACGCCCTTCCAGCCGCGCCCCCAGCATATCGACCATTTCTGGTATTTTGGTCAGCGCTTCGGTGACATGATGTTTTTCAAAGGCAGCTTCGGCACGGGTTCGCCCGCCGATACGCCGCAGCAGTCCGGCAATCCCAATAATTTCCAGCAAACCGGAAATGATTTGCCCAAACGCCCGCGAAAACTGGAACAGTTCGCCAATGGCTTCGCTGCCGCGCATGGTGGCTTCCGACCACTGGCGGTCTATTTCGGCGGTGGAAGTCTCAACGGTCTGGCGCTGATGGGTGGCGGCTTCTTCAATTTGCATTTCGATATTTTTTAGCGTGTTGCGGTGTTCGGTCAGCGTGACCTGATTTTCCTGCACCTGTGCGGCGGCTTTTTCCAGCACATTGGTTGCAATCAGCAGAGGGGTTTCCAGTTTTTGTTTGATGCGTTCTCTATCACCCAGTGTTTCGGCTAAATATTCTTCAATTTCGGCAAAGCCACTCTGGTCGTAGAGAATTTCATCACGCGGTTTTTCCTGCTGCGCTTCCATGGCCTGTTTTGACGACACCATCCAGATAATGGGTTCAAAGCCCAGATGCAGCCGGGACTGTTCCTCGACAAAATTGCGGACGGTCTGGCGGTCTTCTTCTTCCAGCAAATCGACCTGATTAACCACAATAATGCTACGTTTGCCGTACCCTTTCAGTTCCTGCAAAAAATCCAGATTGGAGGCAGACAGCACCCGCGTCGCTACCATCACCAGCAGCACCAGATCGGCGCGGTGTAAAAATTTGCGGGTGATGGCATCGTGTTTTTCAAATACTGATTCCAGCCCGGGGGTATCCACAAAACTCAGGCTTTCCAGCAGAGGATTCGGATGAAAAATGACGGTTGCATCCCCCGTTTTGGCTTTTTGTACCTGCGGACCATGCCGCAAAATATGAATGTGGTCGGTGGTCGGTACTGCCCCGACTTCAAGGATGGTTTCACCCAGAATCGCATTAATAAAACTGGATTTGCCCGAACTAAACGGCCCTACCAGCATCATCATAAAGGGATAGTCGGTGTGGAACAGGGCATCCCGCATTTGTTCCATGTGATCTTCGGGTAGATTATCGACCTGTTCCAGCGTATCAATAAGTTTAGTCAGGAGTTCATGCTCCTGCCGCCGCAAACGGGCGTAATGCGCCAGCAGTTTGCTATCTGCCCGCGATAGCAAATCATCGGACGGCTTTACATTGGGTTGTTCGGCCAAAGGATCATCCTTTCTTTGCCTCTATTCTAACAGGCTGTGTCACAGAATGGCGTTCAATCAATACAGTAGGAAGGTAAGTGGCTTCCCGAAAGGCCATTCCGTGATTGTTGATATGTTCCAGCAAACAGCTAAACGCCAGTATTCCCATTTGTTCGGTAGGAAAAGCAATCGTCGTCAGGGTCGGGTCAAGCAGCCGCGCCCCGGGAAAATCACCACAGCCGATCACAGAAAGCTGCTCAGGAATCCGAATCCCGCGTTCTGTGCATTTCTGGTACACGGCGGTGGCTATGCGGTCATCATAAGCAAAAATAGCCGTTGCAGGGCTGCTCAGCGCCTTCTCAATAGCGCTGTCCCAGGTGGCTTTGTAGTCATCCATGCCTTCTGCTTCATACACCCATTCCCGTTGGATTCCTGACTCGGCCAGCGCCTGCTGATACCCTTCCAGCCGCATTTTAGCCGGAAAACAGTAACCTGTTGGCAGATTCAGGCAGGCAATGGCTTGATGTCCGTGCCGGATAAACAAACGCACGGCCTGATATGCTGCTTCCCGATAGTTAAACAAAATGCCGGGGATGTTTGGAATGTGATGATTTGCCAGCAAAATGGGCGTATCCTGAGATACAATCCG
>CAZKZS010000155.1:0-6715 GCA_964557285.1 uncultured Anaerolineae bacterium
AAGCCGCGTCCCTCAAAAGACGCGCCGTTTCGCTTGAAGTTAGAAGCCCCTGCCTTGTGGCAGGGGAGTGTGTCACAATCTGCAAAAATCGGAAAGATGTTTACTTTATGTGGCGGAATTATTATTCAGTTACTTCCGTAACGGAGGTCCTTGATTTACTGGAGCAGTTCGGCACAGCAGCCCGCATCGTAGCCGGAGGAACGGACATCATTCTGGAACTGGAACGCGGCGCACGCGCGGGGGTAGATACTCTGATTGATATATCGCGTATTTCCGGCCTTGACCAGATTTCTATGAAGGAGGGTCGGATTACGGTGGGAGCGCTGGTTACACATAATCATGTGGTGGACAGCTCCTTGATTCAGCGCTACGGGCTGCCGCTAGCCCAGGCATGTTGGGAGGTTGGAGCGCCGCAAATTCGCAACCGGGCTACCGTTGCAGGAAATGTGATTACGGCCAGCCCTGCCAACGATACCATCACCCCTCTGATGGCACTCAACGCACAGGTCACACTCGTTTCCAAACAGGGAGAGCGTACCGTCAGGCTGGCAGATTTTTATTCCGGCTACCGGACAACTGTTATGCGGCCAGATGAATTTTTAACCGGAATTGCTTTTGATACCCTTCCGGAAAAACAAACCGGAATTTTCCTTAAACTGGCGCTGCGCCGCGCTCAGGCCATTTCCGTTTTGAATATAGCGGTGGTGCTGGAATTTGAAAGTGACCGCTTTTCGCCCATCACCAAAGCAGTCATTACAATGGGCTGTGTCGCGCCCACCATTATTCGTTTGCAGCCCGTAGAAGCCTTTCTGGTGGGCAAAACCCTGACGGATGAAACAATTTATGAAGCCGCGAAGATGGCCGCCCATCTTCCCCGCCCGATTGATGATGTACGCGGGCCGGCCAGCTATCGCATTGAAATGACCGGAGTTTACCTCACGCGGGCGCTGCGCCGGATTCGGGATGGCAAAGAAGCGGAAAACTGGCCTGAAAATCCCGCGATGCTCTGGGGCGAACACAAGGGGATTATTCAGGAAAGCCTGCCCGCACTGGTACATCATGAACGTGATGAGGCGGAAACCATCACCACTACCGTGAATGGTCAGCCCTATACGGTGACAGGGGGTACACACAAAACCCTGCTGCGCTTTTTGCGGGAAGATTTAAACCTGGTCGGGACCAAAGAAGGCTGTTCAGAAGGGGAGTGCGGCGCGTGTACGGTTATTCTGGATGGCATGGCGGTCATGGCATGTATGGTGCCAGCCCCACGCGCACACGGCGCAGAAATTATTACCGTCGAAGGGCTGTCGGATGAGGAAGGCCATTTGCATCCGATTCAGCGTGGCTTTGTAGAAACCGGGGCGGTACAGTGTGGATTTTGCACCCCCGGCTTTCTGATGGCAGGCGCGAAACTGCTGGAGGACATTCCACATCCCACCCACGAACAAATTGAACAGAGTATTTCCGGTAATTTATGTCGGTGTACGGGGTATTATAAAATTCTGGAAGCATTTGAGGTAGCGCAGCAGGAGTAGGGTCATGGTCAAGCAGGCAGAAAAGCAAAAACCGCCGCATGTGAAATATTTGCCCGCAATGGGATTAATTATCGCCCTCATTTATGGGGCGATGGCCTTTTTTATTGGGCCAATACTCGTTGAACTACTTGCCGACAATTCGCAAAAATTTACAGACCGGATTAAAGGTTACGAACAGTATTTTGAATACGGCACCAGTTTTGTCGTCTGGATTTTGCTGCTGATGTTAACCTTTATCATCGTTTCGGCGCTTATTGGCGAAGACCCGGAAGAAGAATTTCGTGTCCTCAAACCGCGTGCGGGGGATGCCAAACAGACCAAAAAATACATCAGGTATCAGGAAAAACTTGCCAAAACCCGCAGCAAGCAAATTGAGGAATATAAGGCAAAAATCGCACAGCAGGAAGCTGAACTGAAGAAAAAGAAGTAAATCACATGATTGGAAAAAGTATCACTCGCGTTGACGCGGTTGGCAAAGTTACCGGAAAAGCCCCTTATCCCAGTGATATAAACTTTGAAAACCAGCTCTGGATGAAAATTTTGTTTTCTGCCCGCAGCCATGCGCGTATTGTCTCGATTGATACGAGTGCAGCGCTGGCGTACCCGGGGGTGGTGGCTGTTTTTACCGCCGCCGATGTCCCTAAAAATGAATATGGGCTGATTATGGCCGACCAGCCTGTTTTATGCGGCCCCGGCAGCGATAAAGTAGGCGCGGATGTCGTGCGCTGTTATATGGATAATATCGCGCTGGTGGTGGCCGAAACCGAAGAAATTGCCGCCGCCGCCTGCAACCTGATTCAGGTGGAGTATGAGGACTTACCTGCCGTCTTTGACCCTTATACTGCCATGCAGGACGGTGCGCCTCAACTTCATTTAAATACCCCGAATAACATTGTGTGCCATTACCGGATTCGTAAAGGGGATATGGAGCAGGCATGGAAAGATGCTGAGGCGGTCATTGAAGGTGAATTTCGCACCTCCTATCAGGAACATGCGTTTTTACAGCCGGAGGCAGGCGTCGGGTACATAGACGATGAAGGCCGCGTTACCGTAGTGGTTGCTGGACAGTGGACCCATGAAGATCAGGAGCAAATCGCCCATGCGCTGGATTTACCTCTGGAAAAAGTCAGGGTGATTTATCCGGCTATCGGCGGCGCGTTTGGCGGGCGGGAAGATATGTCCGTCCAGATTGTGCTGGCGCTGGCTGTCTATAAATTACAGCGTCCGGTCAAAATCATCTGGAGTCGGGAAGAATCAATAAAATATCATCATAAACGCCACCCGATTTCCATTAAGGCCAGGTGGGGCGCACGCAGAGATGGCAAACTGGTAGCGATGCAGGCGGAAGTCGTCGGCGATGCAGGTGGCTATGCCTATACCAGCACCAAAGTCATGGGCAACTGCAACCTGATGGTCGCGGGCCCCTATGAGTTTCCTAACGCCCATATTGATACGTATGCCGTTTACACCAATAATATTCCTACCGGAGCATTTCGTGGGTTTGGCGGGCCGCAGGGTGCGTTTGCTGCGGAAAGCATGATGAACCGACTGGCCGATGCGCTGGGTATGGATCCCGTTGAAATCCGCCGGAAAAATGTGCTGACGGACGATAACCTGACCATTGTCGGAACACCCATGCCTAAAGGGGTGACGATTGGACGGGTGGTGGAAAAATGTGCGGAAGAAAGCGGCTACTGGCAGCACAGCAACGGCCAGTTCACCCGCCTGACAGTGGCTCAGCCCGCCGACCCCACGAAACGACGCGGCATCGGAATCGCATGTGCGTTTAAAAATGTGGGCTTTAGTTTTGGCGCACCGGAACAGTGTTGGGGAACAATCGAAATTCATGGCGACAGCGAAATCGAAAAAGTCATCGTGCGCCATGCTGCCGCTGAGGTCGGCCAGGGGACGCATACGGTCATCATGCAGATGGCCGCCGCCGCCGTTGGTGTTCCTATAGAAAAAGTTGAACTGATTGCCAGCGACACCGCTTATACTGACAACTCCGGCAGTGTATCCGCCTCTCGTATGACCTTTATGGCAGGCAACGCGATTCGCGGCGCGGCGGAAATTGCCGTCCAAAAATGGAAAGATGAAGACCGCCCCGCTATTGGGGTTTATCAATACCGTCCCCCTAAAACCACGCCTTACGATCCCAAAACCGGACGCAGCGAGCCAAATTTCGCTTATGGGTATGTCGCGCAGATTGTTGAGGTGGAAGTTGATATTGAAACCGGACATGTTGACCTGATTCGAGTCATCAGCGCGAATGATGTAGGTCGGGCGGTAAATCCGCAGCAGGTCCAGGGGCAAATTGAAGGCGCAGTGGTACAGGCTCAGGGGTATGCCATCATGGAAAATTTAATTTCCAGAGAAGGCCGCATCCTGAATCCCTATCTTTCCACCTATTTAATTCCCACTGTGTATGATATTCCCAGAGAAGTCAAATCGGTCATTCTGGAATATGCCGACCCGATTGGCCCCTGGGGAGCGCGTGGTATGGCGGAAATGCCGTTTATGCCGCTTGCGCCAGCCATTACGGATGCAGTGCATGATGCAACCGGAATCTGGATCAACAGTTTGCCCCTCACACCGGATAAGGTGGTCAGGGCTTTAAGGGAACATGGCATCGGTGTGGCTTTTTCCTGATGTCCATGTCCTGATACGCGGCGCGGGCGACCTTGCGAGTGGGGTTGCCCTGCGTCTGGTGCGGGCGGGTTTTCCAGTGATTATGCTGGAACGCCCGTTGCCTTTATTGGTACGCCGCACCGTCAGTTTTGGCAATGTCATTTTTGAACAGGGTCATTACAGCGTTGAAGGGATTCAGGCGGTTCTGGTTAGCACTCCTGAGCAAATTCGCAGCACCCTGAAACAAAATGCCATTCCGGTGCTGGTAGACCCCGAAGGACACACGATTCGCCGCCTGCTGCCGTCGGTGGTAGTAGATGCCCGGATGCAAAAAAACCCTCTCGATACCAAAATTACGGATGCGCCCTTCGTCCTTGCGCTGGGACCAGGGTACAAAGCAGGGCAACACTGCCATGCCATCATCGAAACCAACCGGGGGCATCATCTGGGACGGGTCATCTGGCAGGGAACTGCCGAAGTGGATACGGGTACACCGGGCAAAGTGGCAGGATACGATTCGGAACGGGTGCTGCGTGCGCCTGTTTCCGGTTTTGTGATTCCCGCCTCTGGCATTGAAATTGGAGTGCATGTCAAAAAAGGGGATAGGATAGCCTCTGTTAATAACCATAACCTTATCGCGCCTTTTCCCGGAATTGTTCGCGGTTTGATTCATGAATCCGTGTGGGCAGAAGCCGGACTCAAAATTGGAGATATAGACCCGCGCAACGATACTTCCCATTGTTACACGGTGTCCGATAAAGCGCTGGCGATTGGCGGCGGGGTTCTGGAAGCCATTTTAAGCGCCCCTCAGATACGCCGCCTGTTACGCACCTCTGAGGCGGTTTCCGATGTTTCTCTCTAAAGCGCTGGAGGTGCAGCGCGGGGAAATGGTCGCCTTCATTGGGGCGGGAGGCAAAACTTCGGCGCTGATTCGGCTGGCCTATGAATTAAAAACCCGGGGCTGGCGCGTGCTGGTGACAACCACGACCCGCATTTCCGAAAAAGAACTTCATGCGTTTCCGAATCGCCTGTCCATAGAAGCTATTCATTCGCCGCAGGTGGTTTCGCAGGCTCTGAACCAGCACGGGATGGTATTTATTTACGAGCGCACCTGGGGCGGCAAAGTCATCGGGGTGTCGCCGGAGTATATTTCTTCGCTGGCGGACAGGGTAGATTCGGATACGATTTTAATTGAGGCGGACGGGGCGCGGCGTTTACCCCTCAAAGCACCGCACAAACACGAACCCGTCATCCCTGCGGATACGACTCTGGTTGTCCCTGTAGCAGGCATGAACGCGGTGGGGCAGCCGTTTAATGAGGAAAGTGTATATAACCCAGCGCCCATTATCGAGCGTTACGGGTTTCCGGTTGAAATGCCGATCCAACCCGCGTGGATTGCTCAAATTGTGCGGGATGAAACCTTAGGATTACAGGGGATTCCTCCCCGCGCCAGAATCATTCCCCTTTTGAATCAGGTGGGCAGCAGCGTATTAGAGCGCCTGAAAGCTCGCCGCGTTGCCCAGATGATTTTAAAACAGCCGCGTATCTGTGCAGTAGCCATTGGGCGGGTGCGGCGCAAAAAAAATCCAATTTACGAAGTGCAGCGTCGGGTGGCGGCGGTGGTGCTGGCAGGCGGACTCTCTACTCGCATGGGGCAGTCTAAACCACTTTTGCCCTGGGGACGCAAAACCGTGATTGAAACCATTGTTGACCGTGTAAATCTGCTGCGGCTGTCGGAGGTGGTGGTGGTGACAGGCCACGAAGCCGCCAGAGTAAATCTTACCCTGCAAAAAGACGGCGTCCGTACCGTCTTTAACCCCAATTACGCTGCCGGAGAAATGCTTTCTTCGATGAAAACGGGTTTAAATGCTCTGCATGGGACGATTTCGGCCTGCCTGATTTTTTTAGGCGACCAGCCCAACATCAACACGCGGCTGGTCACAGAAATTTTGATTGCCTATGCGGAGGGGCGGGGCAGCATTGTTGCCCCAAGTTATAACATGCGGCGGGGACACCCAATTTTGATTGACCGCCGCTACTGGCCGGAAATTTTAGATTTGCCGGATGGCAGCGCCCCCCGCGACGTGATTAATGCGTATCCCGATGAAATTGCCTATGTTGCCGCGAGGGACGATTCCATTTTGATGGATATAGATACGCCCGAAGAATACCGCCAGGCACTTCGTCGGGCAGGGCTGCTCTAGTGATATCCTAACCACTTAACCCAGGAAAATGTAGGATGAACTGCGTTGTACATCCTTTCATCAGCCGTCCAGAATTCACAAGCGAGTTTTTCCGCCACTGCCAAATACTGGGAATCGTAAGCGGTAGGGCGATTTTGAGCTGATGCGATTTCAAAACCCCGTTTTAATAGGGTTTCATCAAAGTACAATGTGACTGGGTATGCAAGTGCTTGGGTAACTAACTGCTGTGCTTTATCCGAACTAATTCGACTCTGGTAAACTGCCTTACGAATCACTGCTACCAGTTCATAACGAAAAAGCGTGGGAGCAGCGAGTTGAAAATCATTTTGCTGCCAATAGTGTCGAATA
>CAZKZS010000155.1:6725-11199 GCA_964557285.1 uncultured Anaerolineae bacterium
CTGGCAGTAAATCTGCCAAAAAAATGCCTGAATCGACGACTACCAGCGCGGCCAAGAGCCCTCCTCACGCACCTCATCAAGCAAACTTTGGACATCGACTCTGTAGTTTTCGCCGTACATTGCCCGCAGTTCGGCATGTATTTGATCGACCTGCTGTTCCCAAGCTGTAGCGTCAAAGGAGCGCGATTTGAGAGATTCCAGAAACGCCAAAACCGTCTGCTGCTGTTCCCTGTCCAGCAGTTTTACTCTGTCAAAAATTGCCTGTTGAAGGTCGTTCATTTTCTTGGTCCCATAAAGCTATTATATCCTTAATTCATAGCGACTTCGGGGGCTTCTTTCAGCTTAAACTGAGTTTCATAGAGTTCGGCGTAAAGGCCGCCCTGCGCCAGCAGTTCCTCATGCGTACCACATTCCACTAACTGACCCCGATTCATCACCAGAATCACATCGGCAGCCAGAATCGTACTCAGGCGGTGAGCAATGACTAAGCTGGTGCGATTCTGCATCAATTTCTCAAGGGCATTTTGAATCAGCAGTTCGGATTGTGAATCGAGATGGGAGGTCGCCTCATCCAGCACCAGAATTTGCGGGTTTTTCAGAATCACCCGTGCAATAGCAATCCGTTGTTTTTCGCCGCCGCTTAAACGATAGCCGCGTTCGCCCACGATGGTATCAAATCCGTTGGGTAGTTCGCTGATGAAGTCGTAAATATTGGCAGCTTTACAGGCAGTTTCTAGTTCGGCCTGCGTCGCGTCCGGTTTGGCATACAACAAATTAGTGCGAATCGTATCATGAAACAAATATGACTCCTGAGTCACCATGCCGATGTGGTCAGCTAAATCTTTTAGCCGCACATCTCGCAGGTCATGCCCATCAATCCGAATCACGCCGGAAGTGGGGTCATACAGGCGCGGCAGGAGATACGTAATGGTGGTTTTACCCGCCCCACTTGGCCCCACCAGCGCGGCCAACTGCCCCGGCTCAATTGTAAAGCTGATATTTTGTACGGCGTCGGTACGTGCCTGAGAAAGCGGCGCGGCGCTGCCATTTACGGGAGCATCGCTTAACACCGCCTCAACATCTTCTTCGTCAAAACGCTGGGTTTTACTTAAGCTGGGCGCTTCAATGGCGGTATAGCTGAAGGTGACATCCTCAAATTCGATTTTGCCCCGTAGATTTTTCAGCGTGACCGGCTTCTCTTTTTCCTGAACCTCAACGGGCAAATCCACCACTTCAAAAACACGTTCAAAACTCACGAGGCTGGATACAAGTTCCACCGGAGCATTGACCAGCGCCTGCAACGGGCCGTATAAATTGCCTAACAGGGCGGCAAACGCGACCAGCGTCCCAACGGTGAGCGCTCCACTTAAGACTAAATGACCGCCCATCCAGTACACCACTGCCGTACCAAACGCGCCTATCAAACCGAGAATCGCAAAAAACAGGCTGCCCATCACCGCCCTTTTGACCCCAATATCGGCCACTTTGCGGGCGCGGTCATCAAAACGTTGGGATTCATCCTGGGCGCGTCCGAACAATTTGGTCAGCATAATCCCATTGATATTCAGGGTTTCGTTCATCATCGCGTTCATTTTGGCGTTAAAGGTCATGGCATCATGTACCACGCCGCGCAAATTACGCCCAAACCGCCGCGCCGGAATCACGACCAGAGGCAAAATGATCAATCCGGCCAGAGTCAGCCGCCACTCAAGCGATAACATCACCAGCAGCACACCTATGACCGATACTGTGTTGGTAATCAGCGCGACAAAGGTATTGTTAATGGCCTGCTGCGCCCCAACCACATCATTATTCAAACGGCTCATCAATTCGCCTGTTTTGTTGGCAACATAGAATCGAACGGACATGCGCTGCATATGGCTGTACAGTTCCCGCCGCAAATCATAAATTAACCCTTCCCCAATTGAGGAATTGAGCCAGCGCTGGTAAATGAGAACGGCGCTGTTCAAAAGTGGGATAAAAAACAGGGCAAAAGCCAGCAGATTGAGTTTTCCTGAATCGCGCTCCGGGATGGCGTGGTCAATCAGTTCCCGCAGTGCAAGCGGCACAACCATTGACAGGGCTGTACTCATCAAAATTGTCAGCAGCATAATGAACAGTTTGTTTCGATACGGTTTTGCATAACCGAGTACCCGCTTGAGCAGTCCCCAGGTTACGCCAGGGCGTTTTTCCGTATTATCGGCGTAAATAAAGCGCCACCATTCGCCACTATAGGCCATTAGACCACCTACCTTCCTCTTTTCCAGCGTGAGGGTAGCATGAGGTCAACTCTGGCGTCTACTGGAAGAAATGTTAGAATTTTGAGGTTTGAGTTGAAAGGATTTTACGGCGTGCGAGTTTTAATTACGGGTTCTGAGGGAAATATCGGGGTGCATCTGGTACGCCAGCTACGCGAAAATGGGCATCAGGTGATTCGTGCCGATTTACAACCGGGCTGGCATGACGATTATACCCAGACCAACATTGTTTTCCCCAATGACCTGCTGCCGACTTTCCAGAATTTTAAACCCGAAGTGGTGTTTCATCTCGCGGCGATGGTCAGCCGTGTGACCTGTGAAGCCTCCCCACATATGGCGGTGGATACGAATTTAAGCGGCACGAACAACATTGCCCAGATGTGCAAAATATTCGGCGCTAAAATGATTTATTTTTCGACCTCTGAAGTTTATGGCAATACGGAAGGAGAGCAAATCGAAACCCTTGAGCCGCTTCATCCGACCAATCGCTACGGCCTGACCAAATATTTAAGCGAAAAATTGCTGGAATATGAACATCGGTAATATGGACTGAACGTGGTCATTTTGCGGCCATTCATGTTTTACCATGAGGACGAAACACGCGGGGCGCATCGTTCCGCTATGATTCGATTTGCCGAAGGACTTGCCAAACGCGAACGGATTACCGTTCACCAGAACAGCAAACGCGGCTGGCTGCATATGGATGATGCGGTGCGGGCGATTGCGGAAACGGTCAATTTAAGCGGCTGCCACATCATTAATATCGGACATCCTCATATCGTGGATACGGAATGGCTGGCACGGTATATCGCGGATCTGGTCGGGGTGAAGGTGGAAGATTACTGGGATTTAATTCCCCTGCCCGAACGTATGACTCTGGAAAAATACCCGAACCTTGACCGCCAGCGTGATTTGCTGCATTTTGAACCCCGGATTTCCATTGAAGAAGGGGTAAAACGAGTGGTTGCCCAATTTTTGTAGAGAGACTCTGCCTGCCAGCGTACAGGGGCAGGCAAAATTAATCAAACAGATTTTCCTGCCGGGGTTTGCTGGTATAGGGAATATTTAAGTGCTGATACGCGATACGGGTCGCGGTACGGCCTCGTGGGGTGCGGTCAATCATGCCCAGTTGAAGCAAAAACGGCTCATACACATCTTCAATCGTATCGGCTTCTTCGCTGATGCTGGCGGCAATGGTTTCCAGCCCGACCGGACCCCCTTCATATTTTTCGATGATGGTTTTTAAGACCCGTCGGTCAACGTCATCCAGCCCAAGCTCATCAATTTCCATGTAATTGCTTAGAAATTCGGCAGCAAGTTCGGCGGTAATCGTACCTTCCGCCCGCACCTGAGCAAAATCACGGCAGCGTTTGAGCAGCCGAATCCCGACACGCGGCGTTCCCCGTGAACGGCGGGCAATTTCAGCCGCGCCGCCTTCTTCTAATGGCACTTTCAACAGCCGCGCCCCCCGTTTGATGATGGATACCATTGCTTCGTGGCTGTAAAAATCCATGCGATAAACCGCCCCAAAACGCGCTCGTAACGGGGCAGTAATCAGTGCCAGACGGGTCGTTGCACCCACCACCGTAAAACGCGGCAGATTCAAACGCACATTTTTGGCGGCGGGCCCTTTGCCAATCACGATATCCAGTGCAAAATCTTCCATAGCGGGATACAGCACTTCCTCAACGGCTCGCCCCAGGCGGTGAATTTCATCAATAAACAGGACATCTCCCTTGCGCTGATGGGTCAAAATCGCGGCCAGATCACCCGCCCGTTCAATGGAAGGACCCGCCGTGACTTTGACATTAACGCCCATTTCCGCCCCCAGGACATACGCCAGCGTGGTTTTCCCCAGCCCAGGGGGGCCGTAAAACAGCACATGGTCAAGGGGTTCGCTGCGTTTTTTGGCCGCTTCAATCAGAATCCGCAAATTCTGAACCACGCGCTCCTGTCCCTCGTAATCATCCAGTGTTTTGGGGCGCAGCGCGGCGTCAATGGTATCTTCGGGTTTGCGCTTGCCGCTTACAATGCGGTCGTCATCCATATTTTTCTCCAGCGTACAACGGGCGTTCTACTAGATTATAGGGGGCTTATGGAACAGCGTCTATGAAGGATTCAAAAATACCTCTTGCATCGTGCTGAAATGAAAACTTTGCAGCAACTTTTGGAGCTTGTTTAACGATGGCAGCCCATAATACACCACGAATCGCCCG
>CAZKZS010000156.1:0-11150 GCA_964557285.1 uncultured Anaerolineae bacterium
TAACAGCTCACACCCTTTATTATTGATAAAAGTGATTTCGCCCCGGTCGTTCAGCACCATCATCATGACGGCTGCTGTATTGAGATAACGCTGCGCCCGAAATTCCGCGATTTGCCGCGCCAATTCCGCCTCTTTGCGGCGGCTAATATCACGGGAGGAATTAAGGAGATGACTCACATTTCCCTGAGAGTCGTAAACAACCTGAAGGACAGATTCCGCCCAGGTGTATTCCCCTGATTTTTTCCGGCGGCGGTATTCCGTAATCACCTGACCGGTACGTATCCCCTGCTCAATCTCCTCCCGCACACGCGGCAGGTCATGGGGATGAATGAGGGCTTCCACACCCATCTGCTGTATTTCGTCCAGAGGGTAGCCGCTTTCCTTCAGAAAGGAAGGGCTGGCATAAATGAATCTTCCATCCGGGTTATGCAGGCTCACAAAATCAGTGGTATTTTCCGCCAGCAGACGGTAGCGCTCCTCACTTTCGCGCAGCGCGATTTCGGCCAGCCGGAGATGCGTAATATCATGTGTTATCAGTACCCGCCCCACCTCACGCCCATGGGCATCGTGGATGGGAGAAACGTCTACTTCAATATAATATGGGTAGGGGGAGGCCGGCTTTTGCACATGAATTTCAAAATGCAGTTCGGAGGTGTCGGCGTTCACCTGACGAATTTCTTCTATCCAGTCGGGGAAAACTTGTTCAATCGTCAGTCCAATGACATCCGTCAGGGCAGGGTTGGCGGCGCTGCGGGCGATCCGGTTTAAATCCACCACCCGATTTTCAGCATCCAGCACCACCACTGCATCTTTGAGACTGTCAATGACCATGCTGCGGGCGATAGGCGCCAGGTCAAAAATCTGGCGGCGGAACATGCCCCAGGCAGCAATCAGATTGCCAAGCAAAAAAACAAAAGGTGAAACATCTCGCTGCCCCAAAATTTTAATTCCCAGCACAAACGTTCCGGCTGAGCCAATCAACGGTAACAGCGCTGCCAGGATAAAAATAGAAAACTGGCGGCGGTAAATTCCAACCCGCTTTTTTCTTGCGCGCCAGAGCAGGTAAATACTGACTGCAAAAAAGCCATAAAGGTAAATCGTCGCTATGGACAGAAGCGGCGCAAAATCATAATACAGTTCATCAAAGGGTTCGTGCGGCTTCATATGAACATTGGTATAAGCCAGCCCATGCAAAAAATCGGTCACAATAAGCATAAAAAGCAGCAGCGACGGCACAAACAGGGATAAATCCATCGCCGTCCGTTTACGTTCCTGCGAAAGGTGATGACGGGTAAATTCCCACCAGAACACCGGCAGCAGCAGAGAAATCCCCCACTGCACCTGATCCCAGAACAATTTATCTGCTGCCTGTATGCTGAGGAGTTCCAGGATGAAAAAAAACGTGCCGATGGCTTCGACAAAGGAAAAAAAGGCAAAAGGCATCGCGCCCAGCATCGTCCGCCGCCGCCAGGCATAATAACCCATGATACAGGAAACACTGAATGAAAGCAGGTAGGGAAGCAAAACAAAAAACGATAACATGAAACCCCGCTGGATTACCTTCAGGATACATCAAAATCTTAATTTCTTATGAAAAATTCTGGTTTCTCAATAGTCCTGTTGGCTATCCATCCGGCCAGGCTAAAACTAGCCTCCTGGATGATTTGCTCATATATCAAATTTTCTATACTTTGGGTAGAGACTTGTTGTATGTTTCCACTGCTCATATAAAAACGCCAGAAGATGATGACCTATTTCCAGGAATTACGATACACTTATAAGTGGGCAGGAGAATCTTCCCGCATGATTCGTGTGCTTCTCATTGAAGATGACATTATCGACCAGAAAGCCTTCCTCCGCGAGGTTAATTCTCCGTCCATAACTTCGCATCTCGTTTCATCGGTCAAAGAAGCACGAGAATATCTGAAACAAAATACGTATGAGATCATTGTCGCGGATTACTGGCTGGGGGATGGGACAGCGTTTGACATTCTGAGGGAATTTCCTGCTATCCCCATGATTATTATCACCAGCGTGGGGGATGAGGATACCGCTGTGCAGGCTATCAAAATGGGAGCTTACGACTATCTGGTTAAAGACCTTGACCTGGCCTACCTGAAAAAGATTCCGGTAGCGATTGAAAACGCGGTAGCGCACCAAAAACTGGTGGCGGCGGAACGGGACCAGCGGGCTTTTGCCGACGCGCTGCGAGATATTGCTACCGTTTTAAACGCCTCCCTGGAACTGGAGGAAGTTTTAAATCGGATTTTGCAGAACGTACAGCGTGTTGTCCCCCATGATGCCTCCAATATCATGCTTATTAAAGATGGGGAGGCAGAAGTTATGCACTCCTGGAATTGTTTTGCTTCCCGCAGCAGCCGCGTTGTTATCGCACAGGAAAAACACCTTCACCAGATGTTGACCACCCGCCAGCCGATGATTCTGCCCGATGCAAAAATCAACCGGGACTGTCTGTTTATCCATGGACAAAACGGACAAAGCAGCCCCCTGCATGGATACGCCGGAACCCCTATTTCTGTTGGCGAAAACGTCATCGGGTTTCTGAATCTTTATAGTGCGGCGGCTCATTTTTATACCCCCCGGCACGCCGAACGTTTGCAGGCTTTTGCCGACCATGCTGCCGTCGCGCTGGAAAATGCCCGTCTGTACCAGCAGGCCAAAGAACTGGCCGCCTTCCAGGAACGGCAGCGCCTGGCACGTAATTTGCATGATTCCGTCACCCAAACCCTGTTTTCGGCTCATGCCTTTTCAGAAGCCATTTTGAAACTGTGGGAAGCCGACCCCGGCAGTATCGGGCCGCAGTTAAATCAACTCAACCGTCTGACACGCGGGGCGCTGGCTGAAATGCGAACCCTGCTGCTGGAACTGCGCCCCCAATCGCTGCTGGAAAGTGACCTGGTTGACCTGCTCCGGCAGTTAGGGGATAACATGGCCGGACGTAGTTCGACACAGGTGCTGGTTAAAGCCCCGCCCAAGTGTCCTCTGCCGCCCGATGTGCATATTGCTTTTTATCGCATCGCGCAGGAAGCGCTGGGTAATGTAGAAAAACATTCACAGGCCAAACAGGTCACGCTGGAACTCCTGAAGTTTCAGGAACAGGTCATTTTATACATTGAGGATGATGGCAAGGGCTTTGATATTCACCGTCCTGGCCTGAAAAAAGTGGGACTCACCACCATGAACGCCCATGCTCAGACAGTGAATATGATGCTGGTCATCCACAGCACCCCAGGAAAAGGCACGCGCGTCATGGCATCCTGGCAGACTCCTGGTTAATTAACCTATCCACCTGACCAGGCAAAAACCCCCCATCTGTCCGATGTAACTTCCTGTCTCATACCTTATATTAGTGTTATCGTGTCTAACTAATCAGGATGCAAAGATGACCCCCTTAGCAGAACTTTCTCATCTGGCGGCAGCAGATTGGGCAGTTTTAATCGTTGATGACAACCCCGATAACGTATCAATTGTGCGAGCAGCACTGTCGTTTTATGGCGCAACCGTGTATACAGCAGGGAGTGGGGAAGATGGGCTGCGTTTATTGGATACTATCCATCCTACCGTCATCCTGTTAGACTTATCTATGCCAAAGCTCAGTGGGTGGGAAGTGTTTAAACAAATCCGCCAGAACCCTAATAAATCTCACATTCCAGTTATTGCCGTCACCGCCCACGCCATGCCGGAAGACCGGAAAAAAGTATTTGCTGCTGGTTTTGATGGGTATATTTCCAAACCTTTTAGTGTGGTTAGTTTTGTATGGGAAATTCAGAAGATTATCGGGGGATGTGTTCAGTAGGCTAAGGAGAGTGAGTAAACATTGCTCAAAATTCTAACCATTGAAGATAATGCACTTGTAAGGAAATTAGTTAAAAAAAGTTTGAGTGATGAATTTATCATCCTTGAGGCGGAAGATGGGCTAACAGGGGTTCGGCTTGCCCGTGAACATCAGCCGGATTTAATTATTTGTGATATTGCTATGCCTGGCATGGACGGATTTGAAGTTTTAAAAACTTTAAACGACCAGAAGGAAACCCAGATCATTCCTTTCATTTTTTTGACGGCCTTACACGAAAAACGATTGATGCGTCAGGGTATGGAACTGGGCGCTGATGATTATCTGACCAAACCTTTCACTGTAGAAGAACTGCGTCAGGCGGTGCAGGCACGCCTGAAGAAAAAATCGGTGCAAACCGCAGCCACCAACCGCACGCTGGAAGAACTGCGCCTGAATATTGCCCGGTCCCTGCCGCACGAATTCCGCACCGCGATTATGGTAGCGGACGGCTATGCCCACCTGATTGAAACCGACTCCGACGGCATGACCGATGAGCAAAAGTCCATGCTCACCTCTATTCGCAGCAGCATGAACCGCCTGTATAAAATGGCGGAAAATTTTTTATGGTACTCCCGAACCGAGTTTATGAAATCCACCTCCAGAGAACAAACCGAAGAACCGGATGCCATTATTGCGGCGGCAGCCCGCCGACAGGCACGCACTTTTGCCCGTGAGGATGATTTAATTCTCAGCCTGGAACAGGCGTGCATCTGCATGAGTTATGAACAGCTAAAAAAAATCACTGAAGAACTGGTCGAAAATGCGTTTAAATTTTCCGAACCGGGAACACCCGTGCATGTGGTTTCGGGGCTGGAAGCGGACTATTACGCCCTTGCAGTGAGCAATTATGGGCGCGGCTTAAAACCGGAAGAAATTGAAAAAATTGACGGCTTCATTCAGTTTGAACGCGACCAATACGAACAGCAGGGAATTGGATTGGGGCTGACCATCGTTAAGCGGCTGGTGGAAGCCTGCGGCGGCCATCTGGCGATTCAGAGCTACCCCGAAGAAAAAACGACCATGGTCGTTTACCTGCCCTGTCGCGGCGATTCCTGATAAATAATGGGCAGTTCCACGGAAAAGGTGCTGCCCGCCCCTAACTGACTTTTCACCCAGATGCGCCCCCCGTGTGCTTCAATGACAGATTTGACCAGGCTCAAACCCAGTCCTGTACCTTCGATGTTGCGTGTGGCTTCGGTACGCACCCGGAAAAATTCCTTAAATAAATTCTGCTGCGCTTCCTCCGGTATGCCGTAGCCCGTATCCGTAAAATCCACCCGCACTTTGTTCTGATTCATCGTGCAGGTAACAGTAATATTTCCGCCTTCGGGCGTATACTTCACCGCATTATTCAACAGATTAATAAACGCCAGCCGCAGCTGGTCGCTGTCCATCACCATGCGAATCGGATGATCTGGCACTTCGACGGTTAGACGCTGGTGTTTCTGTTCCACATTTTTTTTGAAATCCGCCGCCAGTTCTTGCAGCAAACTGGTCATATCTCGAATTTCGGATTTTTTGACCCCGCCGCGCACTTTTTCCAGGTCAAGGATGTTATTGATAATCGCCCGCATCTGTCCGGCCGCCCGTTGAATATCTTCTACAAATTCCAGATGTTCCTGACTTAAAAAGCCTTTTTTCTTATTATCTTCGACCAGGAAAAAGCTAAAATTGACAATGGCGGTGAGGGGATTTTTCAGGTCATGGGAGGCCATGCGGATAATGAAGGTCTTTAATTCGGAAAGCTGGCGGGCTTCCTCCAGGAGATAAATATTTGCCAGCAGCACACCCATCTGCCGGACAAACAATTCCAGCATTTCCCGGGTTGATTCCCGCAGGCGGGCAATAGGATACCCCACCAGCACCCCAAGCGGCTGATACTGCCAGAACATCGGAAAGACCATCACTTTTTCCTGATAACCCGACTTGCGGGTATCAAGCGCCTGATTCACCAGGCTTTCACTCCGATCAAGCGGCAGTTTCTCCGGTGAGGTATAAGCACAAAATACGCTTTTTTGTTTTTTATCCCACAGCCATATTTCCACATGTTTGCAGCCCAGAATCCGGTGCAGGTCGGCCCCAATTTCGGGGATGATATGATCCAGACTCAGCTGCTGGCCGGATGCCCGAATAATGCTGTCCAGCAAAAGCTCAACACGCTGGCGCTGGCGCATTTCTCCCACCAGACGCCCCCCCAGCAGAGTCGGCGCGGGCAAAATAATCGCCAGCAGGCCGTAAAATAAATTAACCACCACCGCCTGGGTAGAAAAAATCAGCGCCGCTACCACTACCCAGACCAGCACCCCCAGAATCATCGTCAGCAGCAGCCAGCCGTTAAAATAGAACTGAGGAAGGTTGTCGTAAATCAGGCTAGCCAAAAACGCAAGTACGATAATCATCAGCAATTGACTGGTGGGGGACTGAGGACGTAAGGGGATGGCTTGCAGCAGGGTTTCGATGGCATTGGCGTGAATTTCTACCCCTGCGATACGTGCGCCTTCAACCCCCAGGGGAACATCGTGTAAATCGGTCTGCCCTTCGCTGTTCATCAGGCCGACCAGCACCAGTTTGTCACGAAAAACGGACGGATCAACGTCGCCTTCCAGCACATCCCGATAGGAATAAACGGGAAAGGGCGTGTTATCGGGCTGGCTGAAAAAATACACCATCATCTGGCCGCGCTCATCCAACGGCAAAAACCGACCCGACGGCAGTTGAATGGCGTCTTTTTGAAACTGGATTACCTGGGGGATGGCCGCCGGAGGAATCCGCAGATAGGCCAGATACGCGGCTAAATCCAGCGAATAATACGTATCATGGGTATCGGTAATTTGCATGGGCAGTCGGCGGGTCGTGCCGTCCACATCCGGGATGTGAAAGGAGGTCCCCAGCATTTCAACGGCACTTTTAAGGGTGTCGGTAGGAAATCGTACATCCTCAAAGGCGGGCGGGCCGGTGCTGTTCTGAAGGGGTGCTAACCCTACAACGGGCATCAGGGTACGGGTAGCGGCATAACTCTGGCGGGCTTCCTGAATCGCGCTGGCGAACTGCTCATCCTGGGGGGTGGGTTCAAGGAAAAGGATGTCAAAAACAATCACACGAGCGCCGCCCTGCGCCACGATGTTGACCAGTTTGGCATGATGGTCGCGTGACCATTCCGCAGGGGAACGTCCATAAGCTGCTAAACTGGCATCATCCATCGCCACGATAACCACATTTCCAGTGGTATCGCGCGGGGAATACAGGAGATTGGTCAGGCGCAGTTGTGTTTGCGGAAAGAGGTCACTCCACCACAAAAGAATCACAAAACCAGCCACGACCACGCCGATTTGTAAGCTGGAAAAAAATCGCCGTTTCCGCATGAAAGCTAATTTGAACTGGACTCCGTTGGCTCCGGTAGTATTTCAATATCTTCTTCATTATAAACGCGAGTTAATGAGATGGAAACCCATCCTACCTGTCCGTCGATGGTTCGCACTTGCAGCCATTCCCCGCCGGGGTCTTGTCCTAAAATTTCGACCACTTCCCCCAGGGCAAGGGTATCTATCAGCGCAAAGGTTGTGCCGGGGCGCTCCCGTAAACTTGTGCCTTCCACTTCCACAATGGCGCTGTTTCCGGTTAAATCCGGCGTGTTATACAGCGACGCATCTTCAACAGGCGTATCCTCATACTGCCGGATGCCGGGACAGGTTTCGTTGATGGTGACATCCATAAACACCGCTGAAATCCAGCCAAAGCCGCCGCGAAAAGGAATCCGGTACCACTGCTCATCGGCTGTCACCCCCACCAGCACCGTAACCTCTGAGGGATCAACCGACCCTACCGCCACCGCCTCCCGCGATGGACTCACCCGCACATACAGCCGCACGTCGCCTTCCGTATCGACCTGACCTGTACAGCCATCCAGCGCCGCATCCAATTCCTCAAAATTGGTTGCCACCACGACATCACTGAGCGGCTGGTTCACTTCGGAACGCACCCCGAATCCGCGTGTGACTTCGGCGGTGCTGGCCGGATTATCTGCCGAAACGGTCCCTTCAAACGCCACCAGCGCCGAACGGCCATTTTCTTCTACCCGCACATCAAAATTTGTGCCGCGCACCGTCAGCGACATACCGGGGGTAATCACTTCATAATTGGACTCGGTTTCCAGCAGATTATTCACCTGCTGTTTGACGATGCCCCCCACCACTTCCAGCGAGAGGTCAAACTGGCTGCCCCTGCTCGAAAATTTTCGGATGCGGATTTCGGTGTTGGCAGTAAGAATCGTGGCTGTACCGTCCTCAAAAAACGTAATGCGGGCTTCGCCTGTGGAGTCTGTCCGAATGGTATCCCCCACATTAATCAGCGTTTCTGCATTAATTTTGACCCAGACTTGTGTTCCGGCGGTTTGCACCTCGACACCGGCTTTCAAAACTTCTAACGTCGCTACCAGATCCGATTGTGCCGTGAGGGAAGCAGGCAAAAAAAGGGAGAAAATAAGCAGAGGAATTCCCCAAACCAGATTTTTCATGGGGTAAAAGATTGCTCCTTGTGTATGAGGTAAAAGTAATATAACTACAAGCGTTTGTCTATCGTCCAAAAGGGTAGATTTTACTGACCAGGCTGGTCAGTTTTTACCTCTCCATCTGGTGAGGAAATAAACCCGCCTCTGGATAGATGCAAATTTGTTTCCTAATTGTTACTCTCTTAATTATACTTAAGGATACACTATTCCTCATCAAGTGCTGCGTAGTTTGGCGGAGATTTCTGATGACAGACGACACTTCTATTCGTGTGATGATTGTAGATGACCATCAACTGGTCAGGAGGGGATTATCAGTTTATTTGATGACGGCGGAACGGATTCATCTGGTTGGAGAAGCCGTTGACGGTGAAGAAGCAGTTCAGCGCTGTGCGGAACTGCATCCCGATGTGGTTCTTATGGATATGATTATGCCGCAAATGTCGGGTATTGACGCGACCCGTCTAATTCGTGAGCAGTACCCGGATATTCAGGTGATTGCGCTCACCAGTTTTAAAGAAGATGAAATGATTGAAGCGGCGCTGAAGGCCGGCGCGATTGGGTATCTTTTAAAAGACGCTTCTATGGAAATTATTGTGCAGGCGATTTATAACGCGGTCGAAGGGGAACCGACCCTTGCGCCGGAAGCCACCAAAGCTCTGATTCGCGCCAGTCTGCGCCCCTCTACACCGGACTATAACCTGACGGAACGTGAACTAGAAGTGCTGTCTTTAATGGCACGCGGACTCAATAACCCACAAATTGCGGACCATTTAATGATTAGCCGTTCCACGGTTAAATTTCATGTCAGCACGATTCTATCTAAACTGGGGGTTGCCACCCGTACCGAAGCGGCTATGTTTGCCAAAGAGCATAATTTAGTGAAAATGTGAAACAAATCCCCCCATCGGGCGGGGACGATTCCCGCCCTGGGAGAGGGGAACAGAGTGTTTATTGTGACCGTTTAGCCCCAGTGTAAAACACAGGTGCTTTCCACCACGACGTTGATATTGGCAGATTTGGGCATCCCGCCCCATATCGAGATAAAACACGGTTTCCCCTCTATGGTAAAACTGTAGTTGCGGTGGGGAAGCTGGCGATTCAGCGAATAGGTCTGCTGGAAAAGCACCTGCTCATCTACCAGAAGGGTTACATTCAGATAACTGGAATCGCCCCTGATTTCCAGTTCCAGCGTATGCGGATTCTCAAACTGATATTTTTGTGGGTCAAGCACAATCCCGTTCATGCCAGAGTTACCTCTTTGCACAAATACACATCCTGAATCCCTTCGTGTATGGGATGGGAGAAATATTCTTTAAGTTCGGGTTTTGCAACCATACCAACCTCTTTTACGCAAATCAATATCCGGGTGACGTGCCTCATGCCCTTCAAAAATTAGGACAGATTTGTTATCGTAGGGACATGGCAGTGCCGTGTCCTGCTTCTCAGTTTAGTAAGCCTGTCCCTATTTGTCGCCATGCAAAGATAAGGGGAAATGGATGATCTTTATCACTTTAGTACAAAAGGGGAGTCGGCTATTTTCTAAACAGAGATAAAATAAGAAAAACTTTTGTGAACAAAGAAAGTGTCTGATGATGCGTATAGGAGTTTTAACTGGTGGCGGTGATGTTCCCGGCTTGAATCCCGCTATCAAAGCCATTGTGAACCGGGCCATCGACAACGGCTATGAAGTGCTGGGCATCCGACGGGGATGGGCTGGCCTGCTGGAATACGACATGGATGATGAAGAACACAAAAACCAGTGGGTGATTCGTCTGGATCGGGAAACGGTGCGCCGGATAGATCGGACCGGAGGGACGTTTTTACACACCTCCCGCACGAATCCGAGCAAAGTGAAAACCAAAGATATTCCTGCATTTTTGCTGGAACAGGCAACGGAAGGCAAAGATGTTCATGATTTTACGCCGCATGTGCTGCGGGTGATCGACCATTTAGGCATTGACAGCCTCATCCCGATTGGCGGTGATGATACCCTCAGCTACGGGGAAATTTTGCATCATCAGGGGGTGCGGGTCATTGCTATCCCCAAGACGATGGATAATGATGTCTACGGCACAGATTACTGTATTGGGTTTTCCACCGCCGTAACCCGCAGCGTCGAATTTATCAACAACCTCCGTACCTCTACGGGTTCGCATGAACGGATTGCTGTTGTGGAACTGTTTGGCCGCAATTCCGGTGAAACCTCCCTGTTTGCCGCGTATCTGGCGGGGGTTGACCGTGCGCTGATCTCCGAAGTGGCTTTTGACATCAACAAACTGGCAAAGCTCATCATGGAGGACAAACGCAACAACCCTAGCAATTACGCCATGCTGACAGTTTCGGAGGGCGCTCGTATGATTGAAGGGCAGGTCATGGAGCGTGGAGAAGCGGACGCTTACGGCCACCGTAAACTGGGCGGAATCGGGATGATTGTTGGGGAAGCCATTAAGGAAATCACCAAACAGAATATTGTTTACCAGCCGCTTTCCTATCTGATGCGTAGCGGTGTGCCGGACTCGCTGGATTTGATGGTGGCGGCGAACTTTGCTCAGGTGGCGATGAGTCTGGTCGAACGGGGCGAATCCGGACGGCTGGTATGTTTGCAGCGCGGGGTGTACAGTGATGTTCCGATCGCTACCCTTTCGCAAGGCAAAAAACGGGTGAACGTCCCTGAACTGTATGATGCGGAGAATTACCGCCCCAAGATTCGGCACATTTTAGGAATGCCGATGTTCTTAAATTAGAAAATACCCCTCACCCTGCCTTCGGCATCCCTCTCCCACTGCT
>CAZKZS010000157.1:0-11089 GCA_964557285.1 uncultured Anaerolineae bacterium
TAATGCGCCGTACCGCTTCCACAATTTCATCCCGCCCGCCGTAATTAAAGGCAACATTTAAAATCAGGCGGTCATTGTTGCGCGTTTTTTCAATTGCCTGCCGAATTTTGCGCTGAATATGGTCTTGCAGCCCTTCCAGATGCCCGATATGACGAAGTTGTACCCCGTTGGCGTGCAAATCATCCAGTTCACGGTCAATCACCGTTTCCAGAATCCGCATCAAAAAGGCAACTTCGGCGGGGGGGCGTCCCCAGTTTTCGGTGGAAAAGGCGTAAATGGTCAAAATTTTGATGCCAAATTCACTGCAAGCGCGGAGAATCCGCCTCAGATTCTCCGTGCCTGCCTGATGTCCAAAATGGCGGGGTTTGCCCCGTTCTTTTGCCCAGCGTCCGTTGCCATCCATGATAATGGCAAGATGGTACGGGATGCGTTCCGGCAGATTTAAAGCAAGGTCGTCCATCTAAATTTCCATGATTTCTTTTTCTTTACGTTTGCCGATGTCGTCAATCTCATGGATGTACTTATCGGTCAGTTTTTGTACATCCTCCTGCCCCTGTTTACATTCATCCTCACTCGCCATTTTTTCTTTTTCAATGTCGCGCAGGTCGTCAATGGCGCTGCGGCGAATGTTGCGGATAGACACTTTACTTTCTTCCAGCTTTTTGTGCATCTGCTTGACCAGATCGCGGCGGCGTTCTTCGGTCAGGGGCGGCAGATTCAGCCGAATAGACGTGCCATCGTTATTCGGATTCAAGCCCAGGTCGGACTGTTGAATCGCTCTTTCAATAATGCCTAAGGTATTGCGGTCAAAAGGACGAATGAGTATGGTTTGCACATCGGCGCTGAGGGTCGCAAGCTGGTAAAGGGGCGTTTCCGTACCGTAATAATCGATATGGAGTTTCTCAACCAGTCCGGTAGAAGCCCGTCCGGTTCTCATGCCGCGTAAATCTTCTTCCAGAATATGCAGGGTGGATTTCATCCGAGCCTCAGCGTCTGCAAGCACTTCTTTTATCATAATGGATTTACTCCTCACTTCTACCGCCGCTATTTTAACCTACCTGATAAGAATTTCCCCCTGCATTTTTAATTCATCTCACCTTGCGCTAACATATGTCCAGCAAAAGAAAGTATGCAGCAATGGAAAATATCTGGGGACAAAAACTGCGGGATGCCATCCTCAGCAACAGCGCTATTCGAGATGGGCTGACCGATGAGGAAGCGCAGCCGTTAATTGACTGGGGATTGGGGCTGGCAGATATGCTTGGCAAAAAAATGGCGAGTCTGCCCGACCCCGAAGCGGCCTATGAAACCTATCTGGCTGCCCTGCCCAGACTCATGACTCGTATTAACTGGCTGACCACCTTCAGCCAGAAAAAAGGCGCGGATTGGACAAAAAAAACGATTGCCCAGGTGCATGAACTCACCCAAACGCTTTTTGAGGAACAGGCGCGGCCTCTGGATGCAGAAAATTTGCTCCGCTATTTAGTGTTAGGTGCTGAAGAAATAGACCGCAAAAGTCAGGTAATGATGTTAATTCAAAAATTTTCTCCCGAAGATAAGGAAGGTATCCTGTGACCAAAAAACGAAGCTCCCGTGCCAGATCAAGAGCCTCCTCGCGGCGGCAGATTCTTTATACCCTGCTGATTCTACTGCTGGCGCTGGTGGTGTTCATCTGGGGGCCGGATGAAGCCGTTGAAGACGAAGAAGAATCGGCGGAAGCGCCCGCTACCACCGTTCCGTTACAAACCCCCACCGCACAGAACTGGTACAGCCTGTATTTCACCCAGGTGGTGAATTCCGATGATGACAGCGCTCATCATGGGGCGGTAGTGGAACAGGCGCTGATTCAATCCATTGACAGCGCTCAGAGTACCATTGACGGAGCGCTGTTTGAACTCAACGCGCCGGATACAACCGCCGCGCTGGTACGGGCGTTGCAGCGTGGCGTTAAAGTGCGTCTGGTGGTGGATGACGAACACGCTTTTGAAGACCCTGAATCCACCATTGAGGAAGTCATGAGCGCGGGCGCGGAAGTGCATAATGATGCACGCGGGGCGCTCATGCACAATAAATTCTTGATTATTGATGGCAAGGAAGTCTGGACAGGCTCAATGAACCTGACCCGCAACGACATTTACAACAACAACAATCATTTTATGCTCATTCGTTCGCCGGAAATGGCGCAAAATTATCAGGCCGAATTTGAGGAAATGTTCACGGACGGGGTATTTAACCGCCGTAGTGACTCCCGCACGCCGCCGAATCCCAGTGTGAATATCGACGGCACAACCATTGAAACCTACTTTGCGCCGGAGGATGGAGTAGGCATTGAAAATCGGCTGGTGCAGGTCATTGGCAGCGCCCAGAAATCGGTACGGGTTATGGCCTTCAGTTTTACCCTGGATGCCGTTGGCGCGGCGCTGATTGACCGGCTGCAAAATGGAGTCGCAGTGGAAGGGGTATTTGAAACCACCGGCAGCCTACAGGGGCAGATGCCCAAACTCGCCTGTGCGGGCGCGAATGTGCGGCAGGATGGCAATCCAGATATTCTGCATCACAAAGTATTTATTATTGATGAGCAGATGGTGGTCATGGGGTCTTTTAACTTTAGCAACAGCGCCCGCGACGACAACAATGAAAATCTACTCATCATCAACAATCCAGAAATTGCCGCCGCATTTCTGGCCGAATGGCAGGCACGTTTTAACGAAGGCCGTGTCCCGCCGCCAGAAGATTTGAAGTGCTAAAATAGAATATGTGTGCTATATTTACATCACGATATAACGAGCGAGCAGTCCTCCATGACATTTTTTATTGAAGCACCAACGACCTTTTACATGGGGCGGAGGTATAACCCCGACACTGGCCGCCTCATTGATGATGTAGTCTACTACGACTCGCGGGATTTAGTCACCCATGCCGTTGTAGTAGGCATGACCGGTAGCGGGAAAACCGGTCTATGTATCACGCTGCTTGAAGAAGCCGTGATGGACAAAATTCCGGCGATTGTCATTGACCCCAAAGGCGACATTACCAATCTATTGCTGACCTTTCCTAACCTGTCGCCGGAAGAATTTTTACCCTGGATTAACCAGGATGATGCTCAGCGTGCCGGATTAACTCCCCAGGAACACGCCAGAGATGTCTCGCAGTTGTGGCGGGAAGGCTTAGCCAGTTGGGGCATTGGCCCGCAGCGTATTCAGGAAATGAAAAACAACGCGGTGTTCAGCATCTTTACACCGGGTTCCGATTCTGGCCTGCCGATTAGCATTGTAGACGCCATGCAGCCACCGATTGAGGGCTGGGCAGGCCGCGAAGAACAGCACCGCGAACGCATTAGCGGCATTGTGACGGCGTTGCTGGCGCTGACGGGCATGAAAGTTTCAACCCGTGACCGCGAACACGTTTTAATTTCCAACATCATCGAATATGCCTGGATGCAGGGGCTTCCCCTGAAGCTGGATGACATCATCGTGCAGGTGCAGCACCCCCCGTTTAACAAACTGGGTGTTTTTGATGTCAATTCGTTCTTTCCTGAAAAAGAACGCTTTAAACTTGCCATCGAACTCAACAACATTATCGCCTCTCCCACCTTTAAAACCTGGTTGCAGGGCGAACCCTTAGATGTGCGTAATTTGCTCTATACGCCGGATGGCAAGCCGCGAGTCAGCATTTTTTACATTGCCCACCTGAACGATGTCCAGCGCAGTTTTATCATCACCCTGCTGCTGGAAAGTGTGCTGGCGTGGATGCGGACTCTGGGCGGGACGAGCAGCCTGCGGGCGCTGGTCTATTTTGATGAAATTTTTGGACACTTTCCGCCCTATCCCAAGAATCCGCCCACCAAAGAGCCGCTTTTACGGCTGCTCAAACAGGCGCGTGCGTTTGGCATTGGCATGGTGCTGGCAACCCAGAACCCCGGCGACCTGGATTACAAAGGGCTGTCGAACGCGGGAACGTGGTTTATCGGCAAATTACAAACGGAAAATGACAAAAAGAAGGTGCTGGATGGGCTGGCAACGGCTTCTACCGCCGCCAATCCGATAGACCTTTCCCGCATGGATACGCTGCTGTCCACCATTAACCCGCGTGTCTTTGTCCTGAACAACATTCATGACGCAGGCGGGCCGATTCTTATGCACACCCGTTGGGCAATGTGTTATCTGGCTGGGCCGCTGACCCGAACGGAAGTCAGCATGTTGATGGCGCCGCAAAAACAGTACACCTATCCCGGCGGCCAGATTCCGCAGCCGTATGCGAGTCAGCCGCCCTCTCGTATGCCAGCGCCATCCCTACCCCCGCAGAGTTTACCGGGGTTTGCAGAAGCCCCGCCCAGCCTGCCCGCCTTTAATCCGCCGCCCAGCCTGCCAGAAGTCGGACAGCAGCCCACCGGATTCGGCGCGCCACCTGTCCCTCCTGCCTACAGCGCCCCTCAGTATACGCCTTCCCAGCAGCCCTATACGCCGTCTGCACCGGTTTCTGTTCCCCCACCGCAGCAGCAGGACTCAGGGCTGCCACCGGGATTCAGCACCAATCCTCCATCCATAACTTCGGATATCATGCAGTTTTTCCTGCCCACCAATATCAATTTGCAGCAGGCACTTTCTTTCTGGGAACGTACCAACCAGCGTCAGGCATATGTTAACCAGCGTGCGATAATTGCATACCGTCCGTTCCTGCTGGTGCAGTGTCAGGTGCGCTACATGGATCGTAAGTTTTCCGTGAACACGGTGCAAACCTATGCCTATCATGTCTTTGGCGTGGAGCGTTCCGGCCTGATTCACTGGGATGAGCATGTGGCGCTGCCCGTTGACCGCAAATCGCTATTAGACAAACCGTATGAACAGGTCATTTACGCGGAACTGCCTTCCGGCCTGACCGATAAAAAACGATTGGCCGCGCTGGAAAAAGAGGTTGTCGATTATCTGTACCAGACAGCCGCCGTTACCCTGCTGGCGAATGACACGCTGGGGATTTATGGCAAACCGGGGATGCCGCCGAACGATTTTCAGGCGATGGTTAATTCCGCCGCCAAAGAACAGCGCGACGCAGAAATTGACCAGCTCACCGCCCGCTACGGCCGCGATTTTGACCGTCTGGAAGAACAATATCAGCGTGCGGAGCGTAACCTCGAATCCGACCAGTCGGCCTTACAGGACTTACGTCAGGAATCGATGGCAACCATCGGTGAAGCAGCGCTTAGTCTGCTGCGCGGACAAACCACCTATACCCTGTCGCGTGTGGCGCGGGTACGGCGTTACCAGACTCAGGCCAAAGAAAGTGTGGAAGCCAAACATGAAGTGCTGGCCGAACTTCAGCAGCAGATGAACGAACTGCAAATGCGTTTTGAGCAGGAAATCGCCAAAATTAACGAAAAATGGGCGCGGATTGCTATGTCCAATGTGCAGAAACGCCTGACCGCCTACAAACGTGATATTCACATTGACCTGTTTGGCATCGGCTGGAAACCCTACTATCTGGCTAATTTGAGTGGACGTTCCGAATTTTTGGAAGCCTGGCAGGGGCAGGTCGTGTCGCCGGACTATCAATTCCAGGGATACAACTATGCGCCGCAGCCCGCCTATCAAATAGCCCCGCCGCAGACCTACCCGCCTGCGCCGAGTTCTGTCCCTCCAGCTTATAATCCGCCGCAGACTTACCCGCCCGCACCAAATTCTGTCCCTCCGGCTTATAACCCGCCTCAGGTGTACGCACCCGCGCCAAGTTATGTGCCGCCTGCAACACCAGCGATGCCAGAGTATCCGCCTGCGCCTGCTTACGTACCGCCGCAGCCACCTGTTTTGCCGGAATATCAGCAGCCGCCCGTCTATACACCGCCCTCTGCACCACCTTACAATCCCCCTCCGGTGTACAGCCCGCCGCCGCTTCCTCCAACACCGGATAAGCCAGAGGACAATTATTAAAATTTCCGCCGCCTCTTTTTGGGGCGGCTTTTTTTGCGTAACCAAAATCTGAGTCTGGTGTTTCAAACTTCTGCGGAATATTATCGTTGAAACTCTCGATGTGGATCTATGCGTGTCGCACTTTTTACAGAAACGTTTCTCCCTAAAATTGACGGTATCGTGACGGTTGTTTGCCTCCTGCTGGATCATCTGCATAATCGGGGGGTGGATTTTATGGTGGTCGCACCGGAACTCAACGGCCCCAAAATCACCGATTACAAAGGCCATCCGGTTATTACCGTGCCGGGCATCAAAAATCCGTTTTACCCGGAACTGAACCTCTGTCTCCCCAGCATCAAAACCTACTGGACATTGCGCGATTTTCAACCGGATGTAGTGCATCTGCTTCACCCGATGCTGGTAGGGGCAAGCGGTCTGGTCATGGCAAAATGGTTAGGCAAACCGACTCTGGCATCTTTTCACCTGGATATTGCCGAAATTGCCAACCATTACGGTTTTGGTTTTGTGAATCCGCTGGTCTGGTCATACACCCGCACCAATTTTAATTTCTGTGACTATGCCCTTGCCCCGTCGCGGCTTCAGCAGGAACAGCTCATTGCCCGCAATTTTCAAAATGTCGGGCTGTGGCGGCGTGGCGTAGATGCCGAAAAATTCCATCCCTATTATTTCAGTCAGGAAATGCGCGAACGCCTGTCGGATGGTCATCCTGACGACCACCTGCTGCTGTACGTGGGGCGGCTATCCTATGAAAAGCAGATTGATACCCTGAAACCGATTCTGGAAAATGTCCCCGGGACACGGCTGGCAATTGTCGGGGACGGGCCAGCACGCGATTCCTTAGAGCAGCACTTTGCTGGCACAAACACCCGCTTTATGGGCTATCTCAAAGGGCGGGAACTCTCTGAAGCGTTTGCCAGCGCGGATATTTTTACCTTCCCGTCCGCGATGGAAACATTCGGGCTGGTGATTGTGGAAGCCATGGCTTCCGGCCTGCCCGTCGTCACGACTCTGGTCGGCGGGGCAAAAGATGTCATCCAGTGGGGCGAAACCGGATACGCCTATCCGGTAGGGGATGTGAACGGATTTATCGAAGGCGTGCGGGCAATTGTCAGCGAACCGGGCAAACGTCAGCGTATGGGGCGGGCGGCGCGTGCCTTCGCCGAAACCCAGACCTGGGAAGCCACGATGGATGAAGTTATCGAATGGTACGAAAAACTCATGCTCCGTTCGATGTCGGTGGCCTAACCCCAGGGATCTTTTTGCCGGATTAATACCACTTCAATCTCAAACTGCTCTGCGAACCAGTCTTTCATCTGGTCGCGCAGCACCACCATTTCGCTGCTGTAATGTGACGCCCCGATGAGATTCATGGTCACAGCAGGCAGATATTTTTCCTGTTCCGCACGGTGGGCGGTGGATGTGGCATTATCAGCAAACAGATGCCAGTGTCCGGTCACATACGTATCCGCCCCCACGTTCATAGCAGCGTCCATAAAATTAGCATTTCCGCCGCCGCCCGCCAGCACCGCCACCTGATGCACCTGCCTGCCAATATGCAGCAGTTGGTCGTAACGCAGCGCGTTTAATTCACAGGTATCGGCCACCCGTTCGGCAAAATCCTGAAACGAAACCGGAGGCACAGTCCCGTAAACGCCTGCCAGCCCGCCGTAATACCGTCCAAAGCGCTGAATATCCGTCAGACCCAGTGCGTTCGCCAGCGCGTTGGCCGTGCTGGTCGCAGGATGGCAGTCTAGCGGCGCGTGGCACGAATAAAAACTAATCGCGTGTTCGCGTAATTCCTCTAACTGGGCGATAGGAATTTCCGTAAAACCCGCCCCTTTTTCCTGATACGGCAGGGGATGATGGGCAAAAATCAGGCAGCCCGGAGCGCCGCGCCCCACTTCCTTAGCGATAATCGTGTCTAAAATGCTGGCCGTTGGGAAAACCACCAGATACACGCGGTCTATCTCTCCCTGGGTATTTGCCAGCATCAGTCCATTCCACAGCCCATCCCAGAACTGCGGCACAAAGTAGGGCTGCGCGGAGGCTTTATACACGGAGGAAAGCAGCGTCGGCCAGAATTCACGTTCATCAAAATTTTGTATTGCAAAATAACGATCCAGTGTGGCAACCAGTTCAGCCTGATTCATGGATTTTTTCCCTGTTTTTTGAGGTAATAACGTGCCTCCCCAACCACAAATTCTACCGTTGCGGCAATCGTGGGGTCGGGTAAGACGCTGGGAGGCACTTCAATAGTTTTTATCTGTTCAATGGTTTCGCCGGAAACCGTCACCTGCTGGATGATTCCTTTGGGCGGCAGGGGCAGGAAAAGAATCCGGTCTTTAAAAACCGGCGTTTGGAGATGAAGGTCCCGTTTGAGCATGAGCGTGTATGCGCTGGTGACAAGCTGTCCCTGCTCAAAAACGAGTTGAGTCATCATTTGCGTTTGCAGCAGGTCACGATTGGGCGCGTCCAGCCCATC
The DNA here is from genome assembly GCA_964557285.1 of uncultured Anaerolineae bacterium. Taxonomy (GTDB): domain Bacteria; phylum Chloroflexota; class Anaerolineae; order Aggregatilineales; family J027; genus SB15. Next base: position 8,407 of record CAZKZS010000157.1, read on the forward strand.
GGCAAACACCGTATGATACCCCATTGCGTCAAACACAACATACGGGGCGCGATTTCCAGTCGCTGCACACACCCATGACTCCGCTGACCATGCCCGTCCGGTATCAATACAGAAGGCGTTTTCCCTGACCTGTTTTAACACCGAAAACAGGCGCGGCAGGTAAGGTAAATCTCCTTCGGTATGGGCAGTGATGAGCAGGTTAATCATGGACGGTCTGGTTTGAGAATCTCATAATCATAGATGCAGTTTTGCCACTCCTCCGACATGAGAATCGAGTGTTCCTGCTCATAGTTATAAGCGACCATGGTCATAGTGGCTACGCTGACCAGACGATCATGTTGTGCCAGTGTCACCACATAGGCCAGGTCAAAACTTTTGCGCCCCAATCGGGAACAGCGCACATAAATATTCACCGTATCTTTAAGATGCAGTGGCATCAGGTAATCAATCGTCGTTTTGACGACAATCATGCCCACATCACGGGGATGCAGCCCAATCCCCAGCACCTCCCGCGCATACCCAATCCGTGCCTGCTCAAGGTAGGTAATGTAGCGGGCTTCATTCACATGCCCCACCGCATCCAGATCATCAAAACGCGGCGTCAACTGCGTGCAGTAACGAAAATTCGCCAGCAGCATTTACTGCCCTTTCCACTTGGCTGGACGTTTGTTGACAAACGCATCCATGCCTTCGGTCTGGTCGTCGGTGCTGAACAGAAAATGAAAACTGCGCCGTTCGTATTCCAGCCCTTCGGTTAAGGTCATTTCGTAGGATTTATTGACACATTCTTTAGCAAGTCGAATCGCCACCGGAGCGCGGCCAGCAATCTCCGTCGCCATTTTCAGGGTTTCATCCAGATAGGTTTCAAGGCTGTAAACATGATTCACTAGCCCAAAATGGGCGGCTTCCGGCGCGGTCAGCCAGCGATTGTTGAGTACCATTTCCATGGCAATCGCTTTTCCTACTGTGCGGGTCAAACGCTGCGTCCCCCCTGCGCCGGGAATCACCCCCAGATTAATTTCTGGCTGTCCAAAGCGGGCGTTTTCCGCCGCGATAATCATGTCGCAGGCCATCGCCAGCTCACACCCCCCGCCCAGACACACCCCCGCGACGGCGGCAATCACCGGCTTATGGATTTTTTTAAGTTCATCCCACACCGAAATCGGGTCGCCTACCAGCATCGAAACCGATGTGCGGGACGCCATTTCTTTAATATCTGCGCCCGCCGCAAACGCTTTTTCATTTCCGGTAATCACGTGGCAGCCAATCGCGGAATCGGCATCATTTTCCTTGAGGGCAGCCATCAACTCCCCCATCAGCGTGCTGTTGAGCGCGTTCATAGCCTGAGGTCGGTTCAGGCGAATGAGTCCCACCCCATTATCTAATTTTTCGACGAGTATCGTTTCATACATGGTGAACTCCTAAAGAATAACGGCTCTTAACATCATAAAAACCCCAAACATCACATGCGTCATGATAGCGGAACGGGTAGATTGTGTGGCGGCTCGCGCCACCCCTGCCGTCAGCCCCAGGACCAGCGGATACACCCCCCCCCACCATACATCACTATCCAGAAGCACATGCAGCCCCGCAAAGACCAGCGCCGAAAGTAAAATCGCTAAAAACGGCTGCATTTGTTTTCTTAAAGCTGGATATAAAATCCCCCGGAAAATAATTTCTTCCACCACCGGACGCGCCGCAATCATCACCAGCACCCCAATCAGAAAGTCGCCGGAATTTTCTTCCAGCCCCAACAGAGGACGCGGCAGGCTGTCGGACGGTACACCAGTGATGAATCCTATCACATCCGTCAGAATCACCACAGTGAAGGCCGTTAATGCCACAAAAGTCTGGGGGGTATTCTGTGAGGGATTCAAATGCAAAATTTCCATCAGCCCCCATTCCCGATGAATAGCTTTGGCTTCCTTCGCCTTATAGAGTGCCATCGTCACATACTGGTAAATCAGGATTCCGGCCAGCACACAGCCTATCAGATTGGCGCGGGCAAATATATCCGGTTCGGGTGACTCATCAAAAAGGCTGGTCGTCAAAAGCAGCGCCGCCAGCAGCACCACCAGATACATCACCGCCATCCCTACGCCAAACGGCCAATTCCAGGGCGGCTGAATCGTTTCCGGCTGACGCACCCGCATGAGTAAAGTTTGAATAGAACGTTTAATCATAGTCCTCGTTACTCTGAGCCGCAAAGAGTATAGCGAGAATTTGTCACAAAGCATTGATAAAAGTGGTACAGGTCAGAATTATTACTACAATAAGGGTAACGATACATGCCGCCAGGGAAGGATAAGGTCATGTTTTCTGAAGCGGTACAAGAAAACCCGATTCGGCTCGATTTTGCAAGCCTGATGATCGCCAGAGAAATTGAGTATCCGGCTTTAGAGGTGGGAAAAAGCCTGTTGATTTTGGACGATTTTTCCCGAACCGTTGAATTACGTTTCCGCCCTAAAGATTCCCTTTATGATCGACTGAGGCGCATCAGTGAATATTTATTTGATGAACTTGGTTTTCATGGCAATGGCGACGATTATTATGCCCCGCAAAACAGCTTTTTGAATAAAGTCCTGGAATATCGCACCGGTATCCCGATTACGCTGTCTATTGTGTTTATTTCAGTCGCCAACCGGACTCGTCTGCCCGCTTATGGCGTTGGGCTGCCGGGACA
>CAZKZS010000158.1:0-11046 GCA_964557285.1 uncultured Anaerolineae bacterium
TGGGAAAAAATACAGGAGTTTGTACCAGACAGTGTTTATATTCCGACCCGTATCATTTTTAGCCCGGATGGAAAAACGGTCATTGTAGGAGATGGCATCCAGGTACAGATATGGGAGTTAGAAACCAACACCCTTCGACAGGCGGAACAGGTTGATTTGATCAATGACGAAGTGTATGACCTGGGGCATCAATGGGGGATTACCACAATTGCTTATAGCGCGGACGGCAGTCGCTTTGCTTCGGCGGGATACGACGGCACGATTCAGATTTATGACAGTGCATCGGAAAAAGAAATCACTTACATGGTGACAGATGGCCGCATGGATGGTCTGGCACTGAGTCCTGATGGACGGCTGGCTGCAACCGTCAATGAGGACGGCGTTTTTCAGATATGGGATACCACTACAGGTGAACTGCTGCACACCCACAAAACCGAACTTTAAACGTTCCGTCCAAAGTCGGATTTTTTGTGGCTGAACGCTCCGATACAATCTTTTTTTCTGAAAGGAAATCTGATGAAAAAGCTCATGTTGTTGCTGGTGACTGCTGTACTCTTGATTCCTTCTATTGTGTGGGCGTGCGGCGGCTTTTTTTATGCTGACAGCCCGATGAATCAGAGCAGCGAACGGATGATTTTTACCGTGAATGGCGACGGGACAATTACCGCCATTGTCGGGATTAATTACCTGGGGGAGGCAGAAGATTTTAGCTGGGTGCTGCCCGTGCCATCTGTGCCGGAATTGGAAGTGGCGGAAACGGCGTCGCTGGATATTTTGCAGGAAAACACCAATGTCTACGTTTCTGCACCGCCCAATTATTGCAGCGGACTGGCCTTTCCGTTCTGGGAAGGGGGAGGCGGTGGGGGCGGGGGCATCACGATGGGAACGGTTGGCCCCTATGAATATGTGATTCTGGGTGGGGAGGATAACCCGGAGGTGGTTGCCTGGCTGCGGGACAACGGCTACGTGGTGACGGAACAGGCCGAACCCATTCTTCAGGACTATGTGGAGATGGGTATGTATTTTATTGCTATGCGCTTGAAACCCAATGCCACCGTTGGGGATATTCAACCCCTGAAAATCACCTTTGAAGCGGAACAGCCCATGATTCCGATTCGGCTGGCGTCTATCGCGGCGGAAGAAGTCGTCCCGATTTTTGTGTGGATTTTTGCCGATACGCAGTATGCACCGCAAAATTATGCGTCGGAAAGGGTCGATTTTGCGAGTTTTAGAGGTCTGAATATGCTTTCCGGCTATTTTGAGCCTTATCGTGAAACCCATCCCGACCGTATATATGAACTTAAGCGGGATGAGCTACAGGCCAAATACAACGGGCAGGTATTTATCACGGAATATGCTCAGCCTACTACGAGTCTGGTCACACAGGATGACCCACTTTTAAAACAACTGGCAGCCGATTTTCCGTATGTGACCCGTCTACGGGCGCAGCTATCGCCAGAACAGATGACTCTTGACCCGATGTTTGTTCCCGCGCCAGATGCACCGAATGTCTCGAATCGGGTGAATCTGGTGGACTATGTAGACCCGTTAGAATACTGGCACTGCACCTCCCGCACCGAATTAACGCCGGAACAGCAGGCCAATCTACCGGACGCGCATACCCGTCTGGATGACCTGCGGCTTGACCTGGCACATCCGGCGGACTGGGTGCAGGGCAGCTTTGAACTGGATGGGCATACGTTTTACACGTTTTCACCGGAAGCAGTAGACGCCTCCAATTTTTTGAACGGGGATATTCCCGTGCTGTTCGCCTATCGCTGGGAAAGCGGCAGTTTTGAACTCTACCGCGAAGGGTTTACCTCCAAAATTCTACGCGAACTGGCGGCTCTTGCAGGTTACACCGGAGAGACTATCCCGTATGGATTTGAAGCGGCGGCGGTACGCACCGACCTCTACCTGGATGAGTTTTACAGGTCAACGGAAGGGGTAGGGACGGGGGTATTCATCGGCATTGCGGCCAACCCCGACCTGTGGGAGGAAAATCGGGCAATGTATCAGGCGATGCTGATGTACGGCAAAGGGTTTCAGTATTACCGCAGCCCGAACCTGCCCCATACCCTGTTTTTAACGGCGGACTGGTATAAAGATGGCTGGGCAAATTACACCCATGTGGAGATTCCCTATCCGGCGGGCTGGTCGGAACAGGTGGATTCGGCGGGGATTGTCACCCTTGCCCCTGAAGCAGACACCGAAGGCGTCCGGGTGGTGCTGCGTCCCAACCTTGATACCTACTATTTCGCCGACCTGGAGTTGCTCAGTCAGGAATATAACCTGCCAGAAGATACCGTATGGGAGGAAATCAGTACCAACCCCTGTGATGGCCCCAAAGCGGTGTATTTTGAAAAAGATGGGCGTGCCGGATATGTGCGTCATGCCAATCTGTACATTGTTGAAGCGTCCGCGCCTGTGGAGGACTTTGCCGACTCCGATGCACTGCTTTCAGAAATCATGGATTCGATGTTCAGCGAAGTCGGTTGTGGGTAATTTTCAGGGAAACCTTGCAAAGGTGTCCTTTTGAATTGCTCGTCCCTACCCCACGTAAGCCCCTCTCCGATTTTCGGAGAGGGGTTTGGGGTGAGGATAAAAAGGGCGGGGACAAGGACGGTACGCCCGATACCCGCCCGAAAAAAAGGGCAGGAACAAGCGAACACCGTGAGCGATGCCTGCCCCTACGGTCTGTCCCTGAACCATGCAGTGGAGAGGGGATTTACATGACTGGCAATCCAGGTTGTGAATTGATGCAATAATTTAGAAATCTATGATAAAGTTTTTTATATCCTGTGTGTCCAGAAAGTATAAATGATGCCTTCTACAATAGTTGACTTTGAGATAAGAATTAAGTCGAATTATCTTTTGAATGTCTACCTCTCCTGCTCCTGGCGGCCGGACCAGGGTAAAAATGCCAGTTGGGTAATTGTCCGCGATTTAGACGATAATCGGATACGGGCGGTGGGAGATGTCAAAGACCAGCCTGAGCAAGACCCTAACCGGATTCTTCGGATTATGGAAGGCTGTATGGGATTTGTCTGTGTGCTGCCGTATAGAGACAACACCTATACCACCTCAGAATACATTGTTCAGGAACTTTCTCTGGCAATTCAAAAAGGGTTTCCTATCGCCCTATTTGTTGATCGGCGCATCCAGTTAACAACGGTAGAAGACCCGAATAATCCTGAAATGGTCGAGATAAAACTCCCCAATCTTGACCGTTCCTCCCTGAAAATGCAGCTCCCGTTGATGGTAAGTAAAAGTGCTTTATACGGCCCGCATTTTTACGATACTGGCACCGACCGGAACATGGAGGATCAATTAAAATTTAAAATTTCGGATTTCGTTGAAACTCTGAAGAATAAACCGCTTGTGAAAGAACCTTATGCACTGGTATTTTCCAGACTCAAGAGTGACTTTCAACTGGCGAGGAACGCCATTCAATCTGCTGTTGAACAACATGCAGGGATTCCCTGTTTGTGGATTAACTCTGAGGATCGATACAATACCAATATTGACGGGATTCGGGAGCGTTCCCGGGAACTTTTGCGCCATGCGGAGTTTGTCGTTGTGGATCTCTCGCGCTCTGCCGAAACACCGGACTCCGAAAATGCAACTTTGGCTTTTGAACTCGGCCAGACCGATTTTGCTGGTATCCCAATGTATGTCACCTTGAAGCGTATCGCCAATTACGAACCCTACTATGCCATTGAAAATATGCAGCTTCATTTCTGGGAAAATGAGGAGAGCTTACACCGCGACCTGTCAAACTGGATTGACGCCCGTAAAACAGCCCTTTCTCGTTATGTGTATAATCGAGCGAAAGAGCTTTCGGATTTTGGTTATACCCAGGCCATCAGGGATTATAAAGAATTTCAATATGACCCTGCCAAAACGTACCGGCTTGAAAATCTATCAAACTACGAGCGAATTTTGATTGCCGCTTCCATTTTCCTCATCATTTTTAGTGGGGCCCAACTTTTTGAAGCATGGTTCGGTTTTAGTGGCAGTTATGATTTGCTAGCTATAACCGCTTCCATCATTGCGTTCTTTTTTGCGTCCTTCTACAGCCAGATTCAGATTACGCTTGCCCGCAGCAAAAGCGCCAAATATATTATCTATGGCACAGCTATCCTGTTTACGGTTGCTTTTTTGCTCAATCGCGCTGTTTCGTCCTAACAGGCGCTACCGATAGCGTCTGCCCAGCACTTCCGACCAGGGGCGGCGCTGAAAGGTATGAAATTCTCTGGGCAGCCGTCTTTTAAAGTTACGCACGGCAGTCGAGAGGATAAGGCCAACGATAGCAACCAGCGCGACCAGACTCAAACAGCATACCAGGGACAGGGTTTCCAAAGTTTCCATTTTTTCCTCCTCACCTGTGATGGTAGAAGGCAAAAATGAGAAAACCGGAAACCGCACCTAATTATTCCATGAGCATCGGGGTAATCATCCGATGTTCGACGGGGGAGGATAACACAATAGACGTGGTAAGTCGGTTACAGTATTTTTGTTTGAGGGTATCCAGCAGGTTTTCAAGGTGCTGGACGGACGATACAGCAGCTTTCATGATGTAACAGTCATCACCCGTCACCTTATGGCATTCTAAAATTTCCGGCAGGTGCTGGACACATTCGGCCAGTCTATCGCTGGCATGGTTGTCATGGGTGCTGGCACGGATAATCACGGTCATGGGCAACCCGATGCTGGTGAGGTTAATTTTTGTCTGGTAGCCTTCGATGATACCCGCTTCTTCCAGCCGCCGCACCCGTTCGGCTGCTGCCGGAGAGGAAAGTCCTACACGCCGCCCCAGTTCGCTGAACGAAATTCGGGCGTCTAACTGAAGTTCCTGCAAAATGCGCCAGTTGACCTCATCCATGCTCTCAAAATTTAAAGTGTTCACTGCCAAATTCCTTTAATTTCAATCCAATCTTAGCAAATTGGTTTTAATGGCGCATGGCATTTTACGGTTTCTGCCTTTAGGATGGTACAGGGAGGAACGAATATGCTCAGAACACTCGAAAAACCTGCATCTCTGGATACCCAATCGCTGCGCGTTGGGCTGGCACTGCTGGCAACCTATACCATCTGGGGGTCGACCTATCTGGCGCTGAAATATGCTGTTGAAACCATGCCGCCCTTTTTAATGAGTGGAATCCGCTTTTTAATCGCGGGTGGGGTGCTGTTTCTGGTGCTGTGGAAACGTGGGGAAGCCGTGCCGACCCGTATCCAGTGGCGAAATTCATTGATTGTTGGTGGGCTGCTGCTGGGCGGCGGCATGGGCGGGGTTGCCTTTGCCGAACAGTGGGTTGATTCCGGAATTGCCGCGCTTGGTGTCGCTATTATTCCCATCTGGGCGGTGCTGTTTTCCGGTCTGCGTGAAGGCTGGCCGACCCGCATACAAATTTTTGGCCTGCTGGTTGGATTCGTGGGCGTAGTGCTGCTGAATGCGGGCGGTGGCATGTGGGTTAAACCGATTGGGGCAGTCGCGCTGATTCTCGCGCCAATGTCATGGGCGTTTGGCTCAATCATCAGCCGCCGCATGGATTTACCCAACGGCCTGATGAGCAGCGCTGCTTCCATGTTTTGCGGCGGACTTGTGCTGACTCTGATGGGGCTGGTCACGGGCGAAAAATTCAGCCAGACTCCCTCTCAAGAATCCCTGCTGGCGATGTTATATCTTATTGTTTTTGGCTCGCTGATGGGTTACACCGCGTATAACTATCTGTTGCGGAATGCTAAGCCGATTATTGCGACCAGCTATGCCTATGTGAATCCGGTGATTGCGGTTTTTCTGGGTGCGATTCTGGCGGGCGAAGTCATCACGGGGCAAACCGTTGTAGCGGCGGTGATCATTGTGGTGGGGGTAGTGATTATCACCACGCAGCGCGTACCAAAACCCTAAAAAAGCGAACAGGATTCACGTTGCGGCAGGTTAGGCGCTATTGTAGCATTAGACAATAGGACTAGGAGGCCATAACCGTGCCAAAACGCTTGATTTTCCTCGTGCTGGGGCTGATTTTGCTGGCGGCCTGCGGCGGTGATGATACCCCGTCGCAGCCGACTTTTACCCCTAATGCGACGATTTTTGTCAGTCCCACGCCGCGCCCCGTCACTGCAACGCCCATTCCGACCCTGCCCGCGACCAATGTCCTGCCTGCCCTGCCCACCACTAACTCGGATGAACCCGCCCGCTTAAGAATCGTGCAGGCGAACCCCGGTCTTGAACTGGTGGATATTTATCTGGATTTTTCGGTGGTTGCGCCGCGTTTCCGTCCGGGCAGTTATTCCAACCGTCCCGTAGAAGTACCTTCTGGCATCGTAACGCTGCGGGTGATGCCTGCTGGAACGCCGCTAGGGGATACGGAAGCGCTTTTTTCCCGACAGTTGGAGCTGCGGCCGTTTCAAAATCTGGTGCTTTATTTTTATGGGACAGCCGATTCCATTTTACTGGAACTGTATGAAGTAGATTTGTCGCCGCTGGCAGTGAACACCTCACGCGTGTATGTGATTCATGCGATTCCGAATGGGCCAGCCGTCAATGTTTTGCTAAACGGCAGCCCAATCGCGCAGGAACTGGTGTATGGTGAGCAGGCCGGGCCGGAGGAAGTCGAGTCGGGGAACTATACTATCGAAATTAATACAGGCAGCAATCGGGTTTTAACGACTCTGGAACAGGAACTTCAGGAACGGGAAGTGTATACCCTGCTGCTAATCGGAGACATCACGACCAGCGATTATGAAGCGATTTTGTTCAGCGAACCCGCCAATCCGCTAACCTTAACCCGTCTGGTTCATGCCTCATTTGATACGCCGCCCGTCCGTATTTTTTTGGATGATGAACTGCTGGTTGAAAATTTTGCTTATCTGTCTTTTACCCCCGATTTTCTGGAACTGGATTCCGGTCGTCACATGCTGCGGGTCGAATCCATGGAAGCAGCAGAATCGCCTTTGCTGGATACAACGCTCATCCTCACGCCAAACAGCCAGGTGAATCTGGTGTTGTATGACCGTTTTATCGATTTAAAAGTAGGGCAGTTTGAAATAGATACCGAGCCAACGCTGCTGAATCAGGCGCGGCTGACGGTGCTTCATGCTGTTCCTGCTGTGCCGGAAGTGACCGCCAGTATTCCTACCGTTATTACCAGCGATACCGAGTCGAATAAGCAGTTTGCCGTCCGGTTTGGGGAAACCATGCTGCCGCAGCCCATCAGCATCGGCGCTCAAACGTATCAATTTTTTACGGGCAGCACGGAGTCGCCTGTGCTGCTGAGTCAGAGCGAAGAATTGATGATTGAGCCGGGAAACTCGTATACATATGTTCTTACGGGGCGGCGTGGTGAAGAAGGGCTACTGCTGTCCATTCCGGTAGGGGAAACCCGCCCCGAAACGACGGCAGGCGGAACTCAGGCAACGGTACGGGTCGTCAATGCACTGGACGAGCCAATTGATATTGTGGTGAATGGGGAAGTGGTGCAGGAAAATCTGGCGGCAGGAGAAATCAGCGACCCACTGCCCTTTGTTGGTGAAACCCGTATCGAAATACGCGGCGGTTTCCTGCGGCTGGAAGAAACTTTCCTTTCCAGCATCGAGGATGAGCAGCTTACGGTGTTTGTGGCGGGTGAGTCGTTGTACAGCTTCAGCGCACCAGAAGAAGTTTTTTTTGAGGGGCGGGCGCGGCTGCGGTTTTTCAGCGCGTTGACTACTACCGTCTATCCTCTGCTGATTCCAGCCGATGAAAATACAAAAACGCTGCTGGGGATTCAGCCAGGGGACAATGAACTCGTCAGGGTGGGGCAAAATCCATTTGAGCCGGGGCGCGTGGAAGTGCTGGATATGCCGCCGGGCAACTACACGCTGCGAATTATCGACCTTGAGGGGAATGTGCTGCACGAAGAACCCTTGAGTATCGTCGCCAATTTATTTTATGAGATGGTGCTGCGGGAAGGCATCGAAGTTTTAAAGATTCCGGTGGAATAGAGACTTGTCAGGAGGCCGCCAGGCTGTTATACTGCCTACCATGAGTTCGGGGCATGGCGCAGCTTGGCTAGCGTGCTTGCATGGGGTGCAAGAGGTCCCCGGTTCGAATCCGGGTGCCCCGACTTTCTACATACATGATCTTGTAAGGGTTATAGTCCCCTTTAACATTATTCATGTATCTAGTTGTTAACGTGCAAGTATCAAAGTGTCCTCTGGTAGTCAATCAGGGGACACTTTTTATTTGTGAGATAAATCTTCTTAGTAGCAATATTCATGCCATCTAACGTTCTGTGAGGTGGCACAAGTTTTTGTCAGATTATTTTAGCATCTCTGCATATAATGTTCCCTGACCAGTAACCCACATTTTCACTTTACTGACGGTTTTCCCTGCTGTCGGGAATTCAAACCCCACCCATCCAGTGATGGAACTGCCGCCGATGGATTCCATGCTGCCTAAATCAGGATCAAGCACAAGAATGGTTGGCTCTCCCCATTCTTCACCCTCATTATCCACCAGACGAATATTGAGCGCATTGCCGCGACATACTTCGGCCCCTTCCTTTTTGCATGTCATGGTAAGGCTGAGCAGCGCGTATTCCGTTCCTGCGGCTGGTTCTTCGTTAAACATATTCATTTGTTCCACGCGGTTAGTAGCAGGAAAAACATACTCGCCAATTTTAATGTCAAAATCATCAAATTTTATAGTCTGCCCAACCGGAATAGGCTTACCTTCAGCACCATATCCTGCGTTAGCATCCTGTGCTTCTTTATCGCTTTCCCCCGAACTAATTGCCATAAGTGCAAATACTGCAATACACGCACAGACGGATAAAGCAACCAATATCCCTACCCACTTCATACATCCACCGCGTTTTTGAGGCTGCGCCCCCACTGGTGCAATCGTATTGAGCTTTTCCAATAGGGTTTTTGCCTCATCATTATCAAATGCTAGGGGTTGGAGAATGGCACGGGCTTTGTCATATCTTTTTTTCTGTATTAAATCTCTGGCTTGTTGTAATTGCTTCTCAGACATTTTATGGCTCCTTTTTATAATACTTTATATAGTTTACAGGTTAGTCATCGTGCCACAATATCAATTTGTCATATTTTATTAAGCAAAGTTTCACTTGCTTTTTTGCTAGCTACATTTTGTGTACTGCCAGCAGATTGCCTACCTGCATGGCGGTGTGGTACAGCCAGCTTTTGGCGTGTAACATGGCCTCTTGCAGGGAGGCCGGACGCGGCATCACGCTGAACATGGCCTGAAACAGGGGATTTTGTTCAAGCGGGATGCTGCCCGCGATAGCAATCACCGGAATCCCGTAGCGGGCGGCTTCCTGAGCAATCACGGCGGGCGCTTTGCCCTGTGCCGTCTGGGTATCAAGTTGGCCTTCTCCAGTCAAAATAAGCTGACACTGCTGAATTTTTTCACGGTAGCCCAGAAACTCGATTAAGGTGGCCGCGCCAGGGACGAGTTTTGCGCCCGCTAAAGCCGCTAATCCGGCAGCAATCGCGCCTGCTGCCCCGCCGCCTTTTAAGTGAGACACATCCCGTCCCGTTTGTTGGGCAATCCGGCTGAAAAAATGAGTCAGATTTTTATCCAGCAGGGCAACCTGTTCCGGTGATGCCCCTTTTTGTGGGGCAAAAACGGCGGCTGAGCCGTTCTCCCCAATCGGGGGATTTTCCACATCACATAAAATTAAAATTTCGGCGTTTAAGGGGATGGGTTCAACCGTATGCAAATCGGCCACTGCCGCGCCGCCATATCCAATGGGACTGCCATTTTTATCCAGCAGTTTAACGCCTAGCGCCTGCAAACAACCCGCCCCGCCATCGGTGGTTGCGCTACCGCCTACCCCCAGAATAATCCGTTTCGCGCCGTGTTCAATGGCGTGTTGCATGAGTTGGCCTGTGCCGTAGGTGGTCGCATGAAGGGCATCGCGGCGGCTGCCTAAAATTGCCAGCCCTGAGGCCAGCGCCATCTCGATAACGGCGGTTTCCCCATCTCCTAACAGGCCGTAATCGGCTTGAATTGTTTCCCCCAGAGGATTGAAAACGTCAACCGTGCGGCGGGCGCTGCCGGATTGAGTCAGCATGACCGCCAGCGTGCCATCGCCGCCGTCCGCTAAGGGGAGTCGCAGGACTTCACAGGGGAGGGCGGATTTTTCCAACCCCCGCGCAATGGCTTCTGTCGCTTCGATGGCATCCAGGCTGCCTTTAAAAGCATTGGCAGCCACACCACAGGTTATCATGTTGACTCCTATCCACAGTCGGCGGGGCGTTGCGGCGAAAGGGAGTCCAGAGGCAGCCAGCCATGCCAGCCCTTTTCCGCATCGTTCAGCCGTGCGTACACCCAGTAGGTCGCGTCATTTTCCAGATACACCACGTCGCTGTTTTCGGTCTGTCGGCTGACCGTAACTTCGGCACAGCGTTCAAGCGTCTGTTCGGCATTGAGACTGTCGACGGCGGCGGCAAAAGAAAATGCCATTTCCTCAACCGTGTACAGCGTATCGCCTTCTGCCAGAGTCGTGCCGGAAGCATAAGTGGGCAGGGGGGCGGGGGTGGTAGTGGCAAAAATGATTTCTCCATCTTCAAGGTCATTTTCATTTGTCAGCGCGACTACCATCGCAATCACCAGCAGCAGACCGGCCAGCAGCCCCCCGCCAATGACCATGACGGGTGAAATGACGGCGGTTTCAGTTTTAGGACGGATTTTGTGATGTCTGTCAGTCATGGACTTTCCCCTGTATAAATCGCCTCAATGATACTCAATTCCTTGCAGGGACAAAAAACATTCTCTAAACTTCACAACATCTTTGAGGAAAACTGTAGTGTCGTATCAGGAATTTATCAAACGGGTTTTGACGGTGGTCTTGATTCTTGTGGTGCTGCTGGGGGCGTGGCATCTGCGGAACATCCTTTTAATGGGGTTTCTGGCAACGATTGTATCTGTGTCGCTGAGTATTCCCGTCCAGCGATTGCAGGAACATTTTAATCTCAGCCGCGCTATTTCCATTGCCATTACCGTGATTGGGCTGCTGCTGGGATTGGGGCTGCTAA
>CAZKZS010000159.1:0-10996 GCA_964557285.1 uncultured Anaerolineae bacterium
CTGGCTGTATAATAATCAAACGCGCCCTGTGAAGGTAAGGAATCGTTATGCGGACTGTGGAATGGGTTAATAACCGTGTCAAAATGATTGATCAGCGTCAGCTTCCCTGGGAACTGCTGTATCAGGAATATGAAACCTATCAGGAGGTGGCCGACGCAATTCGAGACATGGTGATACGGGGTGCGCCTGCGATTGGGGCAGCCGCCGGATTTGGCATGGCGCTGGCCGTGCAGCAAAGCAAAACAAAGGACATTCCCACGCTGCGAAATGAACTGGCGCTGGCGGCAGAAGTCCTCAAAGCCTCCCGACCCACCGCCGTCAATCTGGCGTGGGCAGTGGAAAAACTGCTCACCCTTGCCCATGACACACAATTTTCGACCATTGAAGAAGTCCGCGATGCGGTTTTAAAAGCTGCCCAAAAAATCGCTGATGATGACGTGGCAACCAACAAAATTTTAGGGGCGCACGGCTCACAGTTGATTAAAAACGGCGACACCATTCTGCATCACTGCAACACGGGCAGCCTGGCAACTGTCGATTATGGCACGGCGTTAGGCGTGATACGGGCGGCGCATGAGGACGGCAAAAAATTCCATGTGCTGCTGGATGAAACCCGTCCCCGTTTGCAGGGGGCGCGGCTCAGCGCGTGGGAATTACAGCAGTTAGGCATCTCCTACGATATTATCCCCGATACCGCCGCCGGATATTACATGCAAAAGGGCGAAATTAAACTGGCTGTGGTGGGAGCAGACCGTATCGCCGCTAATGGAGATGTAGCCAATAAAATCGGTACATATCAGATTGCGGTGCTGGCGAAGGAAAACTGGCTGCCGTTTTATGTGGCCGCGCCCACTTCAACCGTCGATTTAAAAACCGCCAAAGGACTGGATATTCCGATTGAAGAACGGGACGGGGATGAGGTGCGCTGCCCCTACGGACTGCGAATCGTGCCGGAGGACTGGCCGGTGCGGAATCCTGCGTTTGATGTGACTCCGGCCCAGTACATCACGGGCATTATTACGGAGTATGGGCTGGTCAAGCCCCCCTATCTGGATAATTTGAAGAAAGTGGTCAAAGCCTGAAATGGACGAAATCAAACGGCCTAAAATCAATAACCAGCGTGCCTTACGCGAACTCCTACAAACCCTGCTGATTATCGCCGCGCTGTACACATTTATGAATCTGGCGCTGCCGCAGTATATGGTCGAAGGCAGCAGTATGCAGCCCAATTTTCGGGGCGATGGCACGGAACGGGTGTTTATCAGCCGTCTGGATTATATGCTGGGCGACCCGAATAGAGGGGAAATTGTGGTGCTGCGAAACCCGGATGACCCGAACGGCAAGCTGCTGATTAAACGGATTATCGGGCTGCCAGAGGAACATATCCAGATGCAGGACGGGCGGGTGATTGTCAACGGCACGATGATTGATGAGCCGTATGTCAATGAATACTGCGATAAATCCGTCTGTGATGACCGCGAATGGTATTTAGAAGCCGACCAATACCTTGTTTTTGGCGATAATCGCAATAACAGTCTGGACAGCACCCGTTTTGGGCCGGTGGATCGTTCTCTGATTGTCGGCCATGCGGTGCTGCAAATCTGGCCGCCCGACGAATGGCAGATTTTCCAGCATCCAGATTATTAACTTCCACGCCCTGATTTTTCAGGGCGTTTTTTTTCACATCTTTTTCGGTAGACAATCCCGAAGATTATTTCATACAATTGGGCTAGGACATAAAAAGACAGGTTGAAGCCCGTGAGTGTAACACTTTTTAAAAAGGTCGATTATTCCCTCTCAAAACTGCTGCATGATATTGAATACGGTGAGATAGGTCTGCCGGATATTCAACGTCCGTTTGTCTGGAAAACGGCTCAGGTTCGTGACCTGTTTGATTCGATGTATAAAGGGTTTCCGGTAGGGTATCTGTTATTCTGGTCAAACAATCATTTTAGCGGGGCAAGACAAATCGGTGTTTCTGCGGATCAGCCCAGAGTGCCGCATTTGTTGATTGTGGATGGTCAGCAGCGTCTGACTTCGTTATATGCAGTTTTAAAAGGCTGCCCTGTCCTCACACAAGAATATGAAGAAATGCATATTACTATCGCTTTTCGCCCTCTGGATGCTCACTTTGAAGTTTCGGACGCGGCCATTCAGAAAGATGCGGAATTTATCCCTGATATTTCTAAACTCTGGTCAGCAGGCCAGTCCTCATTTAAAGCTGTCCGAAGTTTTCTGGAAAGACTCAAAAAGTCGCGTGAGGTTACAGAGGAAGAAGAAACTAAAATTAGTGATGCGATTGACCATCTGTACGACTTGCAAAATTATCCGTTTACCGCGATGGAGATTTCCTCTACTGTTGACGAAGAACAGGTTGCTGATATTTTTGTTCGCATTAACAGCAAAGGGGTGCAACTTAACCAGTCAGATTTTATCCTGACACTGCTGTCCGTTTTCTGGGATGAAGGGCGAACACAACTGGAAAAGTTTTCCAGAGAGTCGCGTAAACCTACGGGCGATAATTCATCGTCTCCCTTTAATTTTCTGATTGATCCCGCACCCGACCAACTACTGCGAACGGTAGTCGCCAAAGGATTCAAACGCGCTCGTTTGCAGCATGTTTATTCCATTTTACGTGGTAAAGACCTTGAAACGGGCGAGTTCTCTGAAAGCCGTCGGGATGAACAGTTTGCTGTTCTGAAAAAAGCGCAGGCATACACCCTTGACCTTCAGAATTGGCATGAATTTTTGAAAGTGCTTATCCATGCGGGCTTTCGCCGCAGTTCGCTGATTACATCTGAAATGAATATCATGTATGCCTATGCTATGTATTTGATAGGCAAAGAGGAATATAGAATTGATGCGACGTTCCTGAGAAAGCTGCTGGCACGCTGGTTTTTTATGACCTCTATTACAGGCAGGTATACAGGGTCGCCCGAATCAGTTATGGAACAGGATTTAGCACGGTTGCGCGGTGTTACAGATGCTGATGGGTTTAAAATGGTGCTGGATGAGGCCATTAATGCTGAATTGACCAATGATTTTTGGGAAATTACCCTGCCAAATAATCTGGCAACTTCTGCCTCCCGCAGCCCCTATACCTCCGCCTATTACGCTGCTCTGAATTTGCTGGATGCCAGGGTGCTGTTTTCATCCATGCGTGTATCCGAACTGCTTGACCCCTTAAAAACTCCCAAAAATGCGCTGGAGCGGCATCATCTTTTCCCAAAGGCGTATCTGAAACGCCTAGGATATGAAGATACCAGAGAAATTAATCAGGCTGCTAATTATGCGCTGGTGGAGTGGGGGGATAACAATCGGATTGCTGATTTAGCGCCCTCTGATTATTATTCCCAGTATGCAGCGCGATTTTCGGACGCTGAGTTACAACAGATGATGTGGTGGCACGCCCTACCGGATGGCTGGCATGAGATGGATTACGAAACCTTTCTTACTCAACGCCGGCGGTTGATTGGTCTGGTCACACGGGAAGGGTTTTTGCGATTGTAGCGGAAGAACATCACCCGAAAAGGTGACAAACAGTAATGGCTGTTTGATGTGCGGCCTGTCACAATAAAGAGAGATGTAGGAGGGCAACATGACCGAGAAGCCGCTAAAAGCGCTGCCGTGTCTGGAAAAAGAACTTTTGCTGTATACCGACCACATCGTCCTCCAGGGCAAACGGAGTCTGCTGCGTCACACCGAACCCACCCAGAAGGTGATTTTTCTGCGTGACATCGCGCATCTTATCCACCTCGAAGAGTCCACGTTTCGCGCAGGGTACTATAACCTGCTGATTAAACAAACCGATGGCAAAGTGCTGGTGCTGTCGTATGCCAAAAGGCATCAGCATACCGCACAGCAAATTTGTGACCTCGTTCAGAAGGCGGCTGCCGCTGCCTAACTTTCAGAGGGGCGGGGACAAGGGCAGGCATCGCTCACTTTGTTCGCTTGTTCCTGCCCCTACGATCCATTCCGCCCCGTGTGGTGTTAATACTGGCTCATTTTTTGACGGGCTAATCCCATCGCACTTTGCATTTCTTCGGCCAGCTTATCCGCCGCCTCCGCACGAACGGCTGTCCAGTCGCCTGCTGCCTCAATTTCATCCAGATAGGTGCTGATTTCGCGGTGTTTTGCCCACAAATCTTCGGTCAGGTCGCGGCTGTCACCATCGGTTTGCCAGCCGTTAAGTTCGGTCTGCCATTCGTTCAGCAAGGTTCTCATTCTTCGCACATAACTATCTTTGTTTTGCATACGGATTCCTTCCTTTACCGGATTCTAAATGACATGATTAGCCGGAAGCATGAATCCTAAACCCGCTTTAATGCGATTCTTTCCTGTTGTTAAACCTTCACGATGTTCTGAGAAGGATAACCCTGCTCAAAATCGGTGATGTTTTGCACAGTGGTTTCCGCGATATTTCGTAAGGCGGTCGCGGTAAAAAAGCCCTGATGCCCCGTCACCAGCACATTTGGGAAGGTCAGCAGGCGGGCAAAAACATCATCCTTAATCACCCGATTTGACCTGTCCTCAAAAAATAATTCTTCCTCCTCCTCATAAACATCAATGCCCAGATAACCGACTTTGCCGGATTTTAGCCCTTCGATAACCGCCAGCGTATCAATCAGCGCCCCCCGGCTGGTGTTAATCAGCATGACGCCGTTTTTCATCTGGCGCAGTGCATTTTCATTAATCAAATGGTAGGTTTGTGCCATGAGGGGGGTGTGCAGGGTGATAATATCCGATTGAGCGAACAACTCCTGTGTGGAAACGTATCGCACGCCCAACTGCAAGCACTCAGGATTCTGATACACATCATAGGCCAGCAGATGGCAGCCAAAACCGTGCATAATCCGGGCTACAATCGCGCCGATTTTGCCCGTGCCGATAATACCAACGGTGCTGCCGTACAAATCGAACCCCAGCAGACCCTCCAGCGAGAGGTTGCCATCCCGCACCCGATCATAGGCTTTATAAATTTTGCGGTTAAGCGCTAGGATCAGGGCGGCGGTGTGTTCGGCAACCGCATAAGGGGAATAGGCGGGAACACGCATCACCGTTATTCCCAGCCGCGCCGCCGCCGATAAATCCACGTTGTTAAATCCTGCTGCCCGCAGCGCAATCAGCCGGACTCCTCCATCGGCCAACTGGCGTAAAACGGGTTCGCCAAGCTGGTCATTTACAAAAGCGCAGACCGCCGGAAAATCTCTGGCAAGTGGGGCGGTTTCCGGCGTCAGACGGGGTTCAAAAAAAACAAACTCATGCCCAGTGTTGGCAGCGTTAAAAAAGGTACGGTCATAGGATTTGGTACTAAAAAAGGCAACTTTCATGGGTCTCTCCGATAAGATATACTGTAGCAGGTTTTCCTAAATTTTTTTCCAATTTTTTTCAAACGAATTGACAACTTCCTTAATTTAGTCATAAGCTAAAATTGTCGTTTATAAAGGATTACCTATGCCTGTCACAGTCCAAAAAATGGCAGATGAGAATATCATTTTAGTGGCTTACGAATCGCCCTACAAAGTGTCTGAAACCACCGAGTCTATGGAAGTTATTCAGCAAATTGTAGAGCAGGCCGTTGGCGTCACCTATTTGATTGTGGATTTATCCCGGCTGAACATGACGTTCAGTGATATGGTACAAGGGCTGGCAGCGTCCACCTCCGGCCGACAGGGATGGTCGGTTAAAGACCCGCGCACCCGTATGGTGGTGGTGGGGGCGAATAAACTCATTGAATTTGGCGTCAAAGCCGTCAATCAAACCCAGTACGGCGGAATCAATATTCCTCTCTTTGATACGATGGATGAGGCGCTGGCCTACGTGCGGGCAGAAATCACCGCATAACAGTTCACATTTTTCACCATGTTTTCGTGACGGACATCACTTACCTGTCATTGTGTTCTTCGCGCATTATTGCAGTATGCAGGCGTGGGGATTATACAATGGCGAAAGTGCTGCTGGTTTACGCAACAAAAAATGGTTCGACGGCGGAAGTCGCATCATTTATGGGGGATGTTTTAACCTATCACGGACTTGACGTAACTGTTGCGAATGTGGATGACATCACGGAAGTGCAGCCCTATGATGCGTTTGTGTTTGGCAGTCCGGTTTATACGGGATTGTGGCTGCCGCAAATGCATCGGTTTATTAAACAGCATACGGAAGCGCTGGGACAAAAACCGGTTTACTGCTGGATTACCTGTATACGGGTGCTGGAAGAAGGCGGTTACGAGCATGTGATTAATCATTACATGCCGGACGCCCTGCTGGATCAGCTGAATGTGCGGCAGATTACGGCGTTTGCGGGCAAGCTCAAATGGGCGGAAGTCAACTGGGCAGATCGCTGGACGCTGGCACTGCAATACGATGGTCGTGCCGACGCCCGAAATTTTAACGCTGACCACCGCGATTGGAATGTGATTCGGCAGTGGTCGGTCAAACTGGCCGAAGATATTAAAATTTGTCAGGGGATTTTATAAATAATCTAAGGAGGGGCGGGCATGGTCGTCAGACGGATTCCCGCCCCGCTGTGGTTACGCAGTCGTCGGAAAGACCTGCTGCAATTTGAGTGCCAGTCCCATCTCCCCTTTTACTTTGAGCTTGCCGGACATAAATGCAGTCATGGCCGCCATATCCCCGTTGGCAATTTTGATGTAGTCGTCCGCATTGGCAAGCAGAGTCACGGACGGGTTTTCGTGCTGTCCCTGTCCGGTTTCATACGTGCCATCGGCCACTTTGACCCAGTATTTACCGCCGTTTTCGCCCGATAAATCAAACTGGAACACCGCATCCATGCCTGCGGCTTTGTCTGCCTTAAATACGTCGCCCATACGGGCAAACACTTCATCCACGCTGGTGGCTTTGTCTGTCATGTGAAATAGTCTCCTTAAGTTGTGTAAAAAATCTAAAATGCCTGTAGCATAGGATGATAACGCAAACAAAGCGGAGAACCTAGACTCATGAAAAAAATTTTGTTGTGGTGTGGGGTGCTGTTGGTGGTGATGGGGTCGGCGGTGGCTCAGCAAAGCCCGTCCGGTCAGGTAGCGATAACGGGGGCGGACGGCAATATTTATCTGTATGACGTGGGGGCGGGCAGTTTGACCCCTGTTACCGATGATGCGGACGGGCAAAATAAATTTTATCTCTGGCCGACGTGGGCATCGGATGGGCAGCTTGCATATTTTGGGCGTAACACCAACCCGGATAATTTTTATTCCTTTGCAATTTTTGTACGTTCTCCGCAGGGCATCAGTAAGGGCATTTATGCGTCGGAAGATGAGATCTTTACTTATGCTTACTGGTCGCCGGGCAATTGCAGCGCCAACAGTGGAAGCTGCCGCGATTTAGCGGTGTTATATACGACCCGCGACGGGCTGGCGGTGCGGAATGTGCGTTCGGCGGGCAGCTATGAAATTTATGAAGTGGATACCGGGGCGCCGTTTTACTGGGACTGGTCGCCGGATGGACGCTATATGTTCTGGGCGCGGTTCGGACGCACGCTGGAAATTTACGATGCAGAAACCCGCGAAGTCATCCAGACCCTGCCCGACCAGCAGGGTTTACAGCAGGCAGTGGACTGGTCGCCTGTGGATAATCGGCTGCTGTCCGCAGTGGTCAATTCGGGCGGCACCTCCGACCTTGTAATCATTGATGAAAACGAACGCACGGTGCTTTCTGGCGGCCTTGAGGATATTATCGCGTTTGAATGGTCGCCGGACGCGCAAAATGTAGCCCTTTTAAACCGTGCTACGGGGGATTTAAGCGTGGTTAATGTCACCAGTGGACAGGAGTCAGCGCTTCCGGCGCGGCTGGTGCTGGCATTTTTCTGGTCGCCGGATTCAAGCAAGCTGGCCTATCTCTCGTTAAATACCTCCGGTGGGGGCGGCAGCGCCCGTCTGGTGATGCAGCAGACCCCGACTCTGCGCTGGTTTGTGTACGATTTTGCGTCTAAAACCAATACCCCGCTGAGTACCTTTATCCCAACGCAGGATATGGTGTATTACCTATCCTTTTTTGACCAGTTTGCCCGCAGTCATCGTTTGTGGTCGCCGGACAGCCGCTATCTGGTCTATGGGGAAATGTTGTCGAGTGGCAATCCGGCGGTATCGCTGGTGGATGTGCTGAATCCGTCCAACGCGCCCGTGAAAATTGGCGACGGCACGATTGGGATTTTTAGCTGGCAGTAACCTTTCCCCTCACCCTGCCTCCGGCATCCCTCTCCCACTGCTGCGCGGGAGAGGGACTTTTGCGGGCAGATTATTAACCTATCCCTATCTCAAACCACAGCCTCACCTGCATATGCCAGAATAATTTGCTCGCGGGGAATACCACGCTGGATGAGGGCGTCCACCAGTTTTTTGTCGGTCATATCTTCTTCAATCACAATGCTGCTGCCCACAATCCGTGCCATGACGACGACTCCTGCGGTTTGCTCACGGGTGGGATAGTCCACTGCGTTCACGGCATAATTTTGATGTTCATCATCCAGCAGTGGAAACAGATAACAATTCACGCCCTGCCCTGAGTATTTTTCAACTTCCTCTCGCAAGATTTTTTTTAATTCCACAGCCTAACTTCCTCAACCATTTCTCAACCCAATTCTAACCAAAAAAGGCTTCATTTTGTGGTTTAAAAATGGTAAAATTTAGAACAAATGTTCAAAAGTATGGAGGCTGCAATGACACTTCTTTCCGGGCTGCATCTCATCCCTGAATACGTTTCCGAAGCCCAGCAAATGCGGCTTCTTTCGCTGGTCGACGCTCAGCCCTGGATGCACGATTTGCGGCGGCGTGTGCAGCACTACGGGTACTGTTATGATTATCGGCGGCGTGCCATTAAAAAATCCATGCACCTGGGGGATTTACCCGACTGGCTGATGGAACTGGCGTACCGTGTGCATGATGATGGCTTCATTAACGAAGTGCCGGATCAGGTGATTGTGAATGAATACCTGCCGGGGATGGGCATCGCGCCGCATGTCGATTGTGAACCCTGCTTTGGCGGGACGATTCTTTCGCTCAGCCTGGGGTCACGCTGTCTGATGGATTTTACCCACGTCCATACGGGCGCGGAAAAATCAATTTTGCTCGAACCCCGCAGCCTGCTGGTCCTCAAAGGAGAGGCGCGTTATGACTGGAAACACGGCATCGCGCCCCGCAAGACGGATTTTGTCAACGGAGAGGAAATTTATCGCGGGCGGCGGATTTCACTCACGTTCCGTAAGGTCATCTTAAGCTAATACCCTCTTTAGGTAGGCGTACTCCTCCCAGTGCGCCTATTTTTTATCCCCCTCTGCGTCGTTCTTGCGTGCAGAAAGTTCTTTCAGGTAACGGCTTGCCCGACTCATGATAATCCTGGGATTCACTCCCTTTTTAGCTTCGCTGACTGAACCATCATCTTCCTTCCGCCATTTTTCGACAGCAGCCAGCGCTTCCGGCGTGCCGATTTTTTCCAGTGTCGTCGCCGCATAATCGCATACCCGGATGTCTCGCGGGAACACAGCTAAAAACCTATCAAAATGCATATTAAGTTCATCGTCTAACTGGGCAATCATTGGCCGAAAAATGCTTTCTTTATCCGCTAATTTAGCCATGAGGGATGTTGAAAATTTCTGCCCCTGTTTTCCTAATTGAGAAATAGCGGCAATACGCACAAATCCGTAGGAGTCATTCAGCGTTTTTAGAAACAGATCATTATATTGGCCTGTAGAGTTTTTTAGGGTTTCAATGACAAACCTCCGAACAAAGGGATTGCTATGCTTGGCTAACGCTACGATGGATTGAGGAGCTAAATCATTCAACAGGCTTAAGGTCGTTTTAAAATCTGACAACATAGCTTTTATGGCAATAAACCATTGATCTGCATTTGTCTTGACCTGTTCTTTAAGTCGGTCATGGATATATTCTTCAGTTATATTTTTGAGACCTTTATCAAAATTGATTTGCACAAGTTCTTCCAGTTCTACCTCTTTAGCACAAACAAACAAGGTATCTATAAAAACAAGGAAAGGTATACCCTGTGTGTTATTAAAATCATAGACAATAATTTCAATAACCTTATTCAGTACCTTTTCCTGAGACGCTTTAGAAAGATTGGGGGCGCTTATGAGACAGCGTATCGGCAGCACGGGGTCTTCCTCTGCCATTTGTAAAAGCAGGGATTCGGAATCTGGCATAATACCAACCAGACATAGAATGACGTAATCCCATTTGCTGATGCTGGTGATTTCTTCTCGTGCTGTGTCTAAAACCCATTGATCCCAGGATTTACGGTTAAACGAAAGCACCCTTTCCACCAGATTATCGCCGGAGGTGTTGAGCAGGTGGCTGGCGGCCAGATATTCCTGCATGACCTGATGATAAAACCGGATGCTGTCCTGATGTTGCAGGATAAGGCTGGCGTTTAACCCCGCCTGAATAAAACGGGTATTTCCAACTTTTTTTAGTGCATAGTCATAAGGCACATCAATCGGCTGGTCTTCGTCAATCATCGAAAAAGCTAAGCGGGCAAAGGCCGACTCGACCTCCTCAAAGGAAAGGTCGTGCAGGGTGCTGCGCTGTTCCTCCCGTTTCCAGAGCGCCCGTACCAGCCTTTGAAACAGCCTGCCGGGGTTACGCGGCAGTTCGCGGTCAGGCGAATTTTCGTAAATGAAGGTCAGCGCCCCAAGCATATAAGGGTTGTGTGCCAGTTGCAGCAGGGAACGGGATTCATGTTCTGGATGTTCCTCCTCCGGCAAAATCTGGCGGAGGAAAGGCGCGGCTTTTTCCTGAAGATAGTTGCTGGCAAATTCCCGAATCTGAGCATCATCCAGCGCCTGGGTCATAACAGTGGGCAGGTCGCCCAGTTTGAGGTCGCCTGCATAATCTCCAATCCGGCAGGTGACAATCACCCGGGCGGGCGCATCGGCGGACTCCAGCCAGTCGCGCAGTTGGCGGGCTTTTTGTGGGCCTTTTGCGCCCATTTCATTCAAGCCGTCCAGATACAGGAAAATATCGCC